>NZ_CP034179.1:684000-1026000 GCF_003860345.1 Caenibius tardaugens NBRC 16725 | reverse complement strand
GAATTGCGCAGATCGAGAGGGTCGCGATGACGATAAACTTCGTCTGGGGGACCGCCATAAGGTGCCCAGAACCGGCCGCCGGTCACTTCAACCATTTCAATGTTGTACGATTGGAAACGCGCATCGACTGTGGCGATCTTGGGCAGCGTGGAAAGTTCCGATAACGCTGTCGGTTCTTGTTTTGCACCGGCAACCGTAGTCGAACCGCACAAAATAGCCGCTGCAGTAAACAGCCTGATATGTTTCAAGGAACCCTCCATCAAACCATGCGTCACTTGGCTGTGATAATTGCAGCTAGCGGCTCAATTTCTGACATCCATTCCCCGTGGTAGCACGTATGTGCGGTGTACATGCCCATCGCATGGACACAACGATCGATCGAACCGTCGCCACACCCACATTCGTGCCATGGCCCGAATGGACCGCAGCATAGCTCAAACAGGCGGCCTTCGGCGTCCCGCCGCCACAGTGGAAACCTGGCAAGCTGATCAGGCTGCCACGTCGAGAGCGTCAGGCGGAATGTTTTGCGGTCCACCAATATCGTAAGCTTGGCTGAGCAGGCCAACAAAAGCGTTGTCATGCAAGGGATCAGTCGGGACGTCGAACGCGATCCCGCGCTTCCCCATATCGTCCATCAACATGCCAATGGCAGTCTCTGCACAGATGTCATCGGTGTGTTCGTACGTCCGTTTAAAATCGTCCATGTCCTTGAACAGACGTGCGCCCCAATGGACGAGGAAACGCATTTCCTGTGCTGGAACATGCTGATTTACCTTGCCGAATGTTTCGAGCCGCCACCCCGTTGGATTTTCAGGATCAGCGGCGAACTTCGTCGTGATGTCCATGCCTTCCGGCTTCCGCATGGATACCGGACCGGTCGCCTGTCCGTGATGGAACATCATTTCGTTCTCAACAACGACCGCTTTACCCCACATGGGAGCATTGATCTGATAGGGATCAGCGCTTGGACCATTTGGCCAACAGTTAAACCCGCCGCCAACTTTTCCGTTGTAATACCATGCGATGACCTGCCCTTTTTTGGAGCGCCAACGGTCAAACAAGCGTGATTTCGCCATGGTCAACAACAGCCAGAGCGGCGTGTTTTCCATGGTCATGCCACGAAATACAGTGCCGTCCAGATGCGGCGGGCCTCCGATCGGCGTCGGACCTTGTATGTTGAACAAGAAGGTTTCCGGTTCAGCATACTGACAATCCCAGTAGTTGCGAACAAGCTCGAGAAAGCGTGAGTTGTAGTAGCAGTCTTCAACTTCAGGATAGAAGCACGTTCCGCCCCGGGCGAGATATCCGCGAAATACCGGGTTCAGCCCAATCATATCCCAAGTCAGTTTGACACCTTCCGGTATCGTACCGGACGTTGTCGCGATAACTTCCTCAGGGGTGCTGAAATTTTCAGCCATGATAAGGGGCCAGGGCCCGTTTTTCCGAACAATGTTGAGCAAGCGACTGTGCTGATCATCGGTGTAAGCATCATCGATTAACTGCGGTGGTGCAACGGGGCGAAAATTCTCTGCAAGCTCGCGGAGCATATCTCGGTTCTCCTGCTATTTAGAATAATTGTTGGGACGGATGTGACCTGATCCGGCCCGGCAAGTGATCAGATTGTCAGCATGTGCATTTGGCGTGTCGGCACACGCTGCGCATCAGCGCGGGACGTGACATGGAAATCCTGTTGGCGAGGCGATCGCAAATCGTGCCAGATACGCGAATTGTGGCGCGGAATTGCAAGAATGACCTTCTTTTGCCCATCCCCGCCACGGTCGCGGTAGTATCCATGAGCACTTCCGCACTGGACCCAGGCGGTGTTCTGGAGTGCGGTATCCACGTCATCGACAAAGGCCCTGGTTGCCTCGGGCGTGACGTCAAATGTCGATAGATGATCGTCGACCATCCACTGTAACAGTTCAATAATGTAGTGGACCTGCTGTTCGCTAACCACCGCGTGGTTAGCAACGAGATAACTGTAAGGCGCGCCCATGAATACGAAGTTGGGGAACCCTGTGATAAGCATGCCTTCGTAACTGAAAGGATGCGGATCAAACGCCTCATTCAGCGTTTTTCCACCTAGGCCACGAATATCGAACTGCCGGCCAAAATGGAGATTGTAGCCGGTTGAAAGGAGCAGCACGTCGCATTCGATGCGCGTGCCATCAGACAGAATGACGGCACTCTCGTCAGCTTCCACGAGTTCACCGCGGACAATGGAGACATGGTCTTTCTTGAGGGTTTCGTAGAAGCCGCAATCGAGAATGGGGCGTTTGGCAAAGACGGGAAAATCGGGGGTCAGCAATGACACCATGTCCGGATCGTCGGGAAAGTGGCTTTGGAGATAGGCATTGGCATAGGCCTTCATCCCATCATTGATTGGCCCGAACCCACCGGTTTGCCGGGCATACGCCTCATCCTTCATGATCATGCCATGCATGTCACCCATTTGGCTTTCGAGGCTCTGTAATCGCTTCCAGTTCGCCACGAACGGGATTTGCTCCATCGCCAATCTTTCCAGTTCTTCGACCGGTGCATGCGCTTGCGGGTTGGGAATAATATACTCGGGCTGCCTTTGTATGATCACCAGTTCGTCGACTTCATCGGCAATTGCCGTCGACACCTGGACGCCTGAACATCCGGTGCCCACCAAGACGACCTTTTTGCCCTTGAGATCAACCGAATGGTCCCAGGCGGCGGAATGGATCACCGGCCCTTTGAACTTGTCGAGATTTTGGACGTTGGGGTAGTTGGGGTTGTTGTTCGGGCCCACAGCCATAAGCAACACATTGCATTCGTGGATTTCGCGCGCGCCGTCACGAACGGCCTTCACAACCCACACATTGCGCGAACTATCCCATTCGGCACCCTCGACCCAAGTTCCAAACTGAATTTTGTCACGCAAATTGTACTTGTCGGTCACCCTCTCGAGATATGAGAGGAATTCTGGCCCTCGGGGATAGTACTTTGTCCACGATGCGTTCGGTTCGAACGAAAATGAATAGACCCTGCTCGGCGTATCAACAGCAGCACCAGGATACGTGTTGGTCAGCCAGTTGCCACCGACTTTTTCCAAGCCTTCAAGAATTTCGAAATCGAA
This sequence comes from Caenibius tardaugens NBRC 16725, assembly GCF_003860345.1. Taxonomy (GTDB): domain Bacteria; phylum Pseudomonadota; class Alphaproteobacteria; order Sphingomonadales; family Sphingomonadaceae; genus Caenibius; species Caenibius tardaugens. Next base: position 1,022,897 of record NZ_CP034179.1, on the reverse strand, counting down.
CCCGGCTTGCTGTAACTTTATTGCCGCGTTGATCCCCATCATTCCAGCGCCAACAACCAGCACCTTAAAGTCGGCCGGCGGCACATTCTCGGGCTTGCGAATACGGGTATCGGTTGTGAAGCCTGCATGTTGGAATGCAACCTCAACAGACATTTCAGGCAAATCTTTGCCGAGCAAAAGTCGCGCCATTTTGCGAAACATTGGCATGTCGAGATGCGGCATCAGTGGCGACTTGCCGGCCTTCACCACAGCGCGAAGAGCTTCTCGAATTTCGGTAGAGATCAAAGGGTCAACCAGCCTCCGCTCGGCATGCTCATAGATATCTCTGAAGGCTTCAACGTGCCCTTCTTGACGACCCTCTAGGTGATCCCAGTAGTGCCGCAGCAATGTCCGATCCCCGGTGATCTGGATCAGGGCCATTAGCGCCATAATGGGGTCGAGTGAATCTATTGCACAATCGAGTTTTGGTTCGCCATCCATCGTGTTGATTACCTTCGTACCATGCATCCTCTGGCTCCACTTTTTGGTGAGCTTATTACGCTCTTGCCCAATAATTACATCCTAGTGTGTAATTAGTCAAATGCCCGGCGAAGGCTTGCCTCGCTCGTGCAAGTGGGCAACAGGGCAGGCATGAGTTCACCGAAAAGCCGAGCAGGACGCCCAAGCCCGGAGCAGGCGGAGCGGAAGCGGGCAAATCTGATTCTCGCAGCACTCGATGAGTTTGCGCGCGTGGGTTTCAGTGCGGCATCCATGCGCGATATCGCGAAAGCAGCTGAGATTTCCAGCCGCACTTTGTACAACTACTATCCAGACAAGCTTGCCTTGTTTGCCGCATGTCTGGAGCATTCCGGGCACGCCATTCAACCTACGCTCCCGAAGCTGTCTGGCGACCTTCACTCTCAGTTGGTGAACTACACAGTTGCCATGCAAGAGCAGCTATCGACACCTCAAGCGATGCAGATCACGACATTGATTTTTCGTGAAGCCAACGGATTCGATGCGCTGCGAGACATCGCGCGGGAACAGTTCGAAAGATATCAGGTGGCACCTGTTGCGAGAATTCTGGAGGATCACAACATGAGCGGTGATCAGGCAAAGCTCCTGGCGCCACAGTTTGTATCCATGGCATTTGGTGAATGGCAACGCCGTGTCTTGTTCGGCGGCCCCCCTCTTACCAAGGAAATTGCCACAACACAGGCGCAGATTGCGGCAGACATATTCATTTCTGGAATAAGTCACTTTTATAAATTGTGATCGACGCCAGGGCGTTGTCGGTGCGTTGCGAACTGCTCTCGTTTCTAACGTGGGATCACCGCGCGTTGAGGATCATCCGATGCGATTTTGCCACTCGGCGAGGGCAGTCGAGTGGCGAAGTCGGAATGTCTGACTGCCGAAGTCGTTGCATTGCTCGCTCTCGTCGCTGAAATGGCCGATGAGAATTTTCGGTATGGTTCCTGAGATAACGACCTGCCGAAATTGCCCAGGTTCTTCATCGCCGCTGGATAGGAACACGGTCCGCCGGTGACGATCTGTCAGCTTGCCCGTGACGCTTCAGAACCTTCCGCAAAGCCGCATCTTTGTCGCGTTTTCTGGTCGCATAGCGCTCGAGAACTTCACCCTCGTGTTCAACGGTGCGGGGCCATCCTTTTACCCCCTTGGCAACCGCGCATTCTGGCATATAATAATTTTATTACTTGTGGTCCTCGAGAGTGCGGGTTTGGGTGTTAAAATGCAGTATTTAAATGATATTTCTAGAAATAATGCGCGGGTTGAGCGACATGTTTCAGAGCGAATCGGCTTGCGTATCCCGGAAGAATGCCGCGAAGGCGTGATGCGCAATGTACGGCTGCTGCAACATCATATCGATACGATGCGGGGCGCTGCGGCATGAGTGAGTACACCTTGTCAGGCGGCGCATCTGCCTTCGCTGTCGCCGCTGCAGTACGTAGTGGGCAAGTGAAGGCAGTTGCTGTCGCGCAGGCTGCTTTGCAGCGCATTACCCTCCGCAATCCCGCAGTGAATGCGATAACGCGCGTGCTGGAGGAAAGGGCTTTGGCGGAAGCTGCCACTGTCGATGCTGCGGTTACAGAGGGGCGCGATCCGGGGCCTTTGGCTGGCGTACCTTATGCGGTGAAGGATCTGTTCGACATTGCCGGGCTTTCCACCACGGCTGGGGCAGCGCGACTGGAACATGCTCCGCCCGCGACCCGCGATGCAGAAGCAATTGACCGCATGCGCCAGGCAGGGGCTGTGCTGGTGGGCACCTGCAACATGGATGAATTTGCCTATGGTTTCGTCACAGACAACGCGCGTTGGGGGCAAACGCGCAACCCCCATGATCTCAGCCGTTTTGCCGGTGGATCGTCGGGCGGTTCCGCTGCGGCGGTTGCAGCCGGTATGGTGCCGCTTGCGCTTGGCTCGGACACCAATGGCTCCATTCGTATTCCGGCAAGCCTGTGCGGCCTCTATGGCACCAAACCGTCGCATGCATCGCTGCCGCGCGATGGGGTTTACCCCTTTGTCCATACGTTGGATGACATTGGCGCCTTTGCGCGCACAGCGGGTGACCTTGCGCTGGTCGAAGCCGTCTTGCGCGGAGATGCCCAGCCCGTGCCTGCCGCGTCGCACCGTGCGGCGTTTCTCGACGGATGGTTTGCCCGCAATCTGTCCCCAGGTATGGAGGCAGCGATCGGCCGACTGCGGGAGGGATTGGGCAATGCCCCTATCGTCGCGTTGGAAGGGGTCGACCGTGCACGATCAGCGGCCTATCTGATTACCGCCTATGAAGGGGGGCAACTGCATCGCGACGGCTTGCGGATCGATCCTCTCTCGTTTGATCCGGCCACGCGTGATCGCCTGATCGCGGGTGCGGCCTTGCCCGAAGCGGTCTATCAGGAGGCATTGGCGTACCGCGCGGTCTTTGCCGCCCAGTTTGCGGATATTTTTCGGCAATACGACGTGCTGATTGCCCCGGCGGTATACGGCCCCGCGCCGCTGATCGATGATCCGATGATCCCCATCGATGGCGCTATGCAGCCCGCACGGGCCAACCTTGGTCTCTATACCCAGCCGATCAGTTTTCTCGGGCTGCCCGTGGTGGCTGCGCCGCTCGCTGTGCCGGGTCTGCCCATGGGGGTACAACTCATCGGCGCGCCGGGATGTGACCATACCGTGCTCGAATTTGCCGCTCAGCTTGAGGCCCAAGGCCTGATAGCCAGCACTCCCTTGCCAGAGGCCGCGTGATGATCATCAACGATCCTGCCGTTGTGGCGGAAGTAACTGCCCAGTTCGAACGCTATGAAAATGCGCTGATGCGTGATGATGTCGCTGCGATGGATAGCCTGTTCCACGATGCTCCCACAACCGTTCGCTTCGGTGTTGGTGAAGTGCTTTATGGAGCAGATGAAATTCGAGCCTTCCGCAAGGGGCGGGGCGGATCACCGCAAAGGCGCTTGGGGCGGCTCGAAATCGCCAGCTACGGCAACGATTTGGCGACGACCAACGTCGAATTCTTCCGCGATGGCTCATCGCAGCGTGGCCGACAGAGCCAGACATGGGTGCGCTTTGTCGATGGCTGGAAAATCGTCAGCGCGCACGTCTCGCTCGAAGGTGCCGGATCATGAAAGCTCTGCTCGCGCGGTTCTATATCGACCCCTATCTGCTGATGTTGCTGGGCACGGTGGTGCTGGCCTCGTTCCTGCCGCCGACCGGGATATGGGCGCCCATTTCCGGCATAGTTGCGGATATCGGCATCATGGTACTGTTCTTCCTGCATGGCGCGCGGCTGTCACGTCAGGCAGTGTGGGACGGTGCGCGCAACTGGCGGCTGCATCTGGCGGTGGCGGCCATGACTTTTGCGGTGTTTCCGTTGCTGGGTACGGGTATCCAAGTTGTTCCGGGCCTCGATCGTGAACTCGCAACAGGACTGCTGTTCCTCACCCTGTTGCCTTCCACAGTGCAGTCGTCGATCGGGTTTACCGCGATCGCGCGGGGCAATGTCGCGGCGGCGGTGTGCAGCGCGTCCTTTTCCAATCTCGCGGGTATCCTGCTGACGCCACTGCTGGTGGCGATGCTGATCACCGGGAAAAGCGGCGGGGTGTCGGGGCACATGGTGCTGACCATTGTGGGGCAGTTGCTGTTGCCATTTCTGGCAGGGCATTTGCTGCGGCCATGGATAGGCGCTTGGGTCACGCGGCAGAAACAGATGCTGGCCGTTGTCGACAAGGGCTCCATTCTCATGGTGGTCTACGCAGCCTTCGGAGCCGCGGTTGCCGATGGCCTCTGGTCGCGGGTTTCGGTGCGTGATTTGGCTGTGATCCTGCTTCTGTCGGTCGCGGTACTGGCCGTGGTCATGGGGATCGCCCGCGTCACCGCGCTGGTCATGAAATTGCCGCGCGCCGATGCCATTGTGCTGCAGTTCTGCGGATCGAAGAAGAGCCTCGCTTCGGGCGTGCCGATGGCAGGCGTGCTGTTCGCACCGGAGCAGGTCGGCGCCATTCTACTGCCCGTGGTGATTTTCCATCAGGTGCAACTCGTAATTTGCGCGGTGCTGGCCCAGCGTTATCGCGTTGCGGCGGAAAAAGCAGAATCCTCGGGCGGTGCTTCGCCTGAACCGCTGGTGACATAGCGACGGATCAGGTCGACGGCATGGTCGCTCCAACGGGCGCGCCATGCCACATCGCGCAGATCGGTGCCAAGAACCGCCGAGAGCGAATAGCCGTTGGCAAGATGGAACCGGGCCAGCGCCGTGATCGTGACATAGAGATCGAGGGGATCGATGCCCGGGCGGAACTGGCCGCACCTTTCACCCGCACGTACGATTTCGGCAAGACGGGTGTTCAGCGCCTCTCGCGACTGGCTGATTGTGTCAGAAGTGCTGACCACGCGTCCGCGCAGATCATTCTCCGAACGGATAATCCCTTCGAAATCGGGATGCTCAGCGAAATACTGCATGGTGAAGCGCTGCAACTGTTCGAGGCAGCCCAATGGATTGGACAGATCGAAATTGAGCGCAGCTTCCTGCATGCGCAAGTCGGCGTAGGCCTCCTCCACGACGGCGCGGTACAAGTCTGCCTTTGATCCGAAGTGGTGGTAGATCATCCGGATATTGCATCCTGAACGCGCGACAATCCGCTCGATCCGCGCGCCGGCGTAACCATTCTGGCCAAATTCGCGGGTGGCTGCGCGAAAAATCTGCGCGCGGGTGCGATCGGCATCGCGTTTGCGCGGGGGTGTTGCCTTGGTGCTCATGCCAGTTGTTGTTCCAGTTCCACGCGCACTTCTTCGGCGAAACGGCTGACCGACGAGCCAATGGCGCTATTCTTGCGATAAATCAGGCTGAGCGGCTGCATACGGACCCCACGATCAAGAATGGGAAGATAGACCAGTTCCCCCCGGCGCGCTTCGTCCACGATGTCGATCTTGGTCATAAAAGTCACGCCTTCACCGTCGCGGGCCAGCGCCTTCATGTAACTGACGGAGCTGGATACGATCTGGGGCTGGAAGGGCAGGTTGGTTTGCATGAAAGCATCGCGGACAATGCCATGGATGCTCATGGACGGATCGCCCACGATAATCGGGTAGTGGATGCATTCGTGCAGGCGCACTTCGCCTTCGGCAGCGAGGGCATGATCCGGCGTGACAACCGCACCAAGGCGGGTTTCGAATTGATGCAATACGCTTGAGCCGGGTACATCGGAAATGTTGTAACCCAGCGCCAGATCCCATTCCCCGCTGGCGAGGCCTGCAGCAAGTTGCTGGCGAAAAACACTAAAAACCCTAACCTGGATTCGCGGATGAATCCGGCGAAAGGTTTGGGTGACTCGCGGCATGAGATTGGCTGCAAGATTCTCGAACGTGGCGATTGTGATCGTTCCGGCCTGCAAGCCGTTGAGCGCGGCGATTTCGGATTGGGCCTTGTCGTGCTCTTTCAGGGTAGCGCGGATATGGCGCAGGAGAATTTCTCCGGCCGCTGTGGGGCGTACGCTACGCGGCAGGCGTTCGAAGATTTGTGTCCCAATTTCTGCTTCATAAGCAATGATTTGGCGGTTAATCGCGGTCGACGCGACATTCAGATGCGCCGCTGCCTTGCGGATCGATCCGCGCCGGGCAACCTCATCAATATAACGCAGCAGGCGGGCATGAAGCATGATGTCGGATAACTCGTTCAGGGATAATTGAGTGAGATCATAAAGGCATCACTCCGAGAGTAAAAGAGTTCTTCAGGATGGCACTTATCTATGGTCTATTCGATTCGAGCCAAGGGAAAGAGCGTCGTTAAAAAGGCGTAGTCCTTCGGGTCGCAAACAATGAATCATAAAAAATAACAAAATATTCGTGGGAGTGATCCACTAAAACAGTGAGGTCGCGTGTAATGAATAATGTTCGTTTGACTGTATCTATATTAACGGGTGCTTCGTACTTTTCTCTTGCTTTCGGGGCATTTGCTAACACGAGTTCCGATATTTCTGCCGATATGGCGGATTCTACCAGCGCAACGGGTCTTGAGGAAATCGTCGTTACTGGCGAGAAACGGGAAATGTCGCTTCAACGTGCGCCGATTTCCATTACGGCCGTCGATGCCGCAGCGCTGCAACAGCGCAATGCCAACGAACTGAACGATCTCAACGGATTGGTTCCGGGCTTGGCGATCACCAAGAGCGAAGGGTCGGCCCGCATCGTGGCCATCCGCGGGATCGGGTATGAAACCCCCGCCAACCCCAATTCGCAGCCGGGCGTCGCCTTTCACATCAACGGCGTTTACATTGCCCACGTCATGTCGCTGGCGCAGGACATGCTGGACGTCGAACGGGTGGAAGTGCTGCGCGGGCCGCAAGGCACGGTATTCGGGCAGACATCCACCGGCGGTGCGATCAACGTGATCACCCGCAAGCCGAAGCTGGGCGAAGCCAGCGGGAACGTGTCCTTCAGCTATGGCAATTATGATTATACAAAGCTCAATGCCGGGCTGAACATCCCCATCAGCGAGACGCTGGCAGCCCGCGTGGCGGCGCAATACATGCGCCACGATGGCTACGGCAAGTCGATCGGGGTTGCCAACGTCAAGGAATACGACCTCGATGACGCCAACAATCTTGGCCTTCGGGCATCGCTTCTGTGGCAGCCGTCGGATCGGTTTACCGCCGTCCTTTCGGCCCAGTCGTTTGATTCCTCGCGCCACGGCGCGCTGCAGAAGAATGTACTGGACACCACGCCGGGTGCTCGCGTCGTTAATCAGGACTATCCCAGTACCTATGATCTGAAGACGCGTATGGCTGATTTGCTGCTGACATACGATCTGGGTGATTTCGCCACGCTGAAGTCGGTCACGGCTTATCAGTACATGGACAAGAACCAGACCGCCGATACCGATCGTATGGCCGATGACTTCTATGTCCATACCGTCCACTGGCGCGACTGGAGCAAGGCTTGGACGCAGGAAGTATCGCTGAGCGCCAAGCCGGGATCTGCGGTCGAATGGACCGTGGGCGGGTTCTACATGCGCCAGCGCGCAGTGAAGGATTACCTCTCGCTCGGAAATACGCCTGCGGTAACCTATCAGGGCATGCCGGTCGTGTTCGCTACGAACAGCCCGTACCAGCACACTTCGCTGGCAGCCTATGGCCAAGCGGTATGGAAGGCGACCGATGCCCTGACGCTGACGGCGGGAGGACGGTACAGCTGGGACAAGACAACGACCCAGCCATATAACTTCTTCAACTTGTTCGGTCCTGCACCGCATCGCAAGTCGATTAGCGATGCCTTCACCGGAAAGATCGGGATCGATTACCGGATCGCGCCTACCAACATGGTCTATTTCGTGGCGTCGCGCGGCTACAAGCCGAGCGGGGTGAACACCAATCAGGGCATGACGGTGGTGCCGCCGGATTACAAGAAGGAGATCGTCACCGCGCTTGAACTGGGCACGAAGAATGAATTCTTCGACCGCAAGGTGCGTCTGAACGTTTCAGGCTACTACTACTGGTACAACGATTATCAGTTCACGGCCGAAGACCCCCGCGTCAATTCGGGGGGGAGCTGGAACATTCCCCGGGCGGAAATTTACGGGCTTGAAGTGGAGGCATCGGTTCTGCCGTTCGAAGGGTTCCGTCTGGACGGGATGCTGTCGCTCGCCAAGGGGCAGTTTAAGGGGGACTTCTATACCATCGACTCCCAGGGGGCTTTGGCCATCCGCACCGAAGCGGCAATGGAGCTCGGCCTACCGATGCCCTATATCACCAGCTACGGATATAACCCGGCGCTGATCCAGGCGGTCACCGACAATCTGCAGAACACCAATGGCAACAAGGTCGCCAAGCTGCCTGGTGTGCAGGCCAATGTCTCGGCCACGTACGATACCGATATAGGTCCTGGCCAGCTCATGGTGCGCGGCGAGATGGTGTACCGTGGCAGCTTCAATTCGCGCATTTTCGATGGCGGTCCGCTGGACAAGGTGCCGAGCTACACGCTGTTCAACGCCGCCATCCAGTTCAAGCCGCATGACAGCGCCTTCACCTTCGCTGTCTCTGCCCAGAACCTGTTCAACAAGGATGGCGTGAATGCCAAGTTCACCGACCCTTACGGTGCGCTGACCACCAGCGTCGAATACGTCAATCCGCGGCAAGTGTTCGGGACGATCAGCTACGCGTTTTGAAGAACCGCTCCGCGAGAGGATGGCCGGCGGAAACATCCCCCTCCGTTTCCGTCGGCCACAACAAGGACAAACAAATGCTGACTACCAAACAGCCCGTACTGAAGAACTTCTGGTACGCGACCGTGCCGCTCTCTGCGATTGCAGACGGCCCGGCACCGTTCCGGATTATGGGCGAGGATATTGTACTGTTTCTCGATGAAGCGGGCGAACCTGCCGCGCTTCTCGACCGTTGCTGCCACCGCACCGCCAAGCTGTCCAAGGGATGGTGTGCCAAGGGCGAAATCGTCTGCGGGTATCACGGCTGGCGTTATAACCGGACCGGGCAGGTCACGCTTGTTCCCCAGCAAAAGCAGGGACAGACCACACCCGATTTCCGGGTGGAATCGTTCCATTGCAAGGCGCGCTATGGTTATGTCTGGGTTTGCCTGGGCGAACCGCTGGCCGATATCCCGGAGATTGCAGAAGACAGCGAGCCCGGTTTTCGCCGCATCCAGCAGTTCCACGAAGTGTGGCACTGTTCGCCGCTGCGCTTCATGGAAAACTCATTCGACAACGCGCATTTCGCTTTCGTCCACAAGGGCACCTTTGGCGACATGGCTCAGCCAGTGCCCAAGCGTTACAAGATGACCGAAACCGATTTCGGTTTCGAGGCAGACGCGGTGGTCGATGTGCTGAACCCGCCCGCTTCGCACCGGGTGACCGGAACCACCGAGCCGGAGATCGAACGTCGGCTGCGTAACCGCTGGTATCTGCCGTTCAGCCGGCGGCTGGATATCGAATACCCCACCGGCATGCGCCACATCATCTTCAATTGCGCGACACCGATTGACGACCAGAGCATTTCGATCGCGCAGATTCTGTTCCGCAACGATCGCGAAGACGATTGCAGCACGGCGGAACTGATCGCGTGGGATCAGGCGGTGATCGACGAGGACAAGGAAATCCTTGAATCCACCGATTACGACGCGCCGCTCGACACCAGTACGGGCGAAGAAAGCTCCATGATTTCCGACCAGCCGGGCCTGATTGTGCGCAAACGCCTGCTGCGGCTGCTGCGCGACCACGGGGAAGAGGAGCAGCGTGCCGAACACACCGCACGCTTTCGCGGCTCACCCGTGACTGCCGTATCCCAACCTTCCGTCTTTCTCGCTGCACAAGGGAACTAAGCCCATGCCCGACACCGCAATTGCAGACACTTTCACCGTCACACCTATTGGCAATGGCTTCGGTGCCGAAATCACCGGCATCGATCTGGCTCAGGCGAGCGATGAGGAACTGGCCGCGCTGGCTAAAATCTACCGCAGTGGCAGCGTGATGGCGATCCGTGGCCAGACGCTTAACCCCGACGAGCTGGTGCGTTTCTGCCAGACGCTGGGGACCATGGAGAACCACACCCGGGAACAGTTCACGCTGCCCGGTTATCCGACGATCTATGTGCTGTCGAACAAGGAAGTCGATGGCCGGAAGATCGGTGTTCACCGCGATGGTCTGGGTTGGCATTCGGACGGGACGTATCTGGCAGAACCGCTCGACACGACGGTGCTCTATGCGCTGGAAGCCCCACCCGAAGGGGGCAACACCATGCTGGCGGATATGCATTCGGCCTATGAGGCGCTGAGCGACGCGGAAAAGGCCGAGCTGGACCAGATCCAGTCGCTTCACAGTTTTGTCTTCCTGATCGGCCAGCTCGATCCACAGGCGCAATCCGTGGTCACTGAAGACCAGAAGCGACGCGCGCCCGATGTTGTGCACCCGTTGGTGCTCGAACGGGAAAACGGTGCCCGCAGTCTCTATCTCAGCAGTGGTTCTATCCGCGAATTTGTGGGCCAGGACCCCGAGGCCAGCCGCCAGCGGGTGCGCGATCTGATCGCCCATTCCACGCGTGACGAGTTCGTTTACAACCACAAGTGGGAAGTGGGCGATATCCTCCTGTGGGATAACCGCTATTCGCTCCACCGTGCGACCGAGTACGACGACAAGGCCTATACCCGGCTTGTTTATCGCCTGTGGGTCAACGGCGAAACAGGACTGGCCGCATGACCGCCGCGGTGCGCGCCCCGCGGACTGGCTCCGCCGGAACCGCTTCTGCGCAAGTCGGGGTGAAGGGCTGGTCGCTGATGGTGCTGGTGTGCCTCTCTCTGCTCAATTTCCTTGGCTTCGCGTCCACCTTTTCCGCGCTTGGCGTAACGCTGCCATCGATGGTGGCGGATCAGGGTTGGTCTTGGACAGTGGCCGGGCTCGGGTTCACTTTGCTGGGGGTGTCGAGCGCGTTTTCGTCGTTCTTGCCCGCGCTGCTGATCCGTCGCATGGGGGTGCGCACACCGCTTGTTCTCGGCAGCTTTGTGCTGTCTGGTGGCCTTCTGACCCTGAGCCAGGTCGGCGCCATTCCCCCCTTCCTGCTGGGGGCGATGCTTTGTGGGATCGGCTTCCAGCTGATCGCTGTGATCCCCGGAACCCACGTTCTTTCCAGCATGTTTTCGCGAAGGTCGCTGGTGTTCGGAATTTACATGACATCGGGTTCGCTCGGCGGTGTCGCCGGTCCGTGGATCGTACTGGGCACTATTGAAACCTTTGATCAGAGCTGGCGCATGGTGTGGGTCATCCTCGCCACGGCGGTGTTTGTCATGGGGCTGATCTGCGCTGCTGTTGTCAGCAAGGGTAGCGAGACGCACAAGCAGCAACGAACAGGCGACGCAGCCGTGCAGGAGGAAACCGGGTTCGCGGTGCGCGATGCGCTGCGCAGGCCGCAATTCTGGCTGATTTGCGGGGCCTATCTCAGCCAGCTGCTGATCCTTAGTTCGGTGGCCAGCATGTCGGTGGCGCATCTCAGCGAAACGGGTACGGTTGCGGCCGTTGCGGCTGCCATGCTCAGCCTTGAAGCCGCCGTGCAGGTGATTGCGCGTCTGTTTGGCGGCGCGATTGGCGAATTTGTCAGCCGCAAGACCCTGATGATTATCGGCCTGACCTGCCTGACAGTGGGCGTCTGGACGCTGTCCGGCGCGCAGGGAACGACGATGTTGCTGATCTACGCTTTGATCACCGGTGTGGGCATCGGCTTTACCGCACTGTCGTCAACGCTGCTGCTGCTCGAATGGTTCGGCAAGAAGCATAACCTCGAATTGTTCTCCATCATGTGCACGCTGGTGGCCTTTTCTGCAGTCAATGCCCTGATCGGCGGTGCGATCCGCGATGCGACCGGGTCGTTTACGCTCGCCTATCAGCTGTTCGGCAGTTTCCCGGCGCTCATCCTGCTGGCGAGCTTCTTCGCCAAGCGGCCTCGCATGGCGGAGGATGGCCAATGAACCCGCTTGGTTCCACCCCGCGTAACCGGTGGCGGGTATCGCCGGAATGTGCCGATCTTGTCCGGCCGGACTTTCCGGTCAGGGCCATCGAAATTCCGGCGCAGCCACGCAGTGTGCGGCTGGATATGGCGCGGACCGCCGTGCTGGTGATCGATATGCAGAACGACTTCTGTCATGCGGATGGCTGGCTGGCCTCCATCGGGGTCGATATCGCCCCGGCGCGCGTGCCGATCGAACCACTTACGCAGTGCCTACCGGTGCTGCGCGCGGCAGGGGTGCCGGTACTGTGGGTCAACTGGGGCAACCGGCCCGATCTGCTCAACATCAGTCCGGCGCTGTTGGGGGTCTACGATCCCAATGGCGAAGGCGTGGGGTTGGGCGCGCCGCTGCCCGCCAATGGCGCGCCGATCCTGGAAAAGGGGAGCTGGGCGGCGGCCACGGTCGATGAACTCGCGGCTGCGCCGAACGATATCCATATCGACAAATTCCGTATGTCGGGGTTCTGGGATACCCCGCTTGACAGCATCTTGCGCAATCTGGGCGTGACAACGCTGCTGTTCGCCGGGGTTAACCTGGATCAATGCGTGATGTGCACGCTGCAGGATGCCAATTTTCTTGGCTACGATTGCATCCTGCTCGATGATTGCAGCGCTACCACATCGCCCGCGTTCTGCACTGATGCGACGCTTTACAACATCAAGCAGTGTTTCGGCATGGTGGCGCAGAGCAGCGATGTCATGCGGCAGATTGCCTTGCAGGCAGGGGGCAGGGCTGATGCTGGCTAACTGGACGGATCTGACCTGGCCCGATTTCAGGCAGATCGATTTTGAGCGCGCGGTGGCGGTGATGCCAGTCGCTGCCATCGAACAGCACGGGCCGCATTTGCCGGTGTCGGTGGATAGCGATCTCAATGCGGGGGTTATCGCTGCGGCGGCGGCCTTCGTGCCCGATGATCTGCCGGTCTATCTCTTGCCGCAGCTGGCGATTGGCAAAAGCAACGAACACTCGGCCTTCCCCGGCACGCTGACAGTGGGGGCAACAACGCTGATCGCGTTGTGGACCGAAGTGGCGGAAAGCGTTCTGCGCGCAGGTTTCCGCCGGATCGTTCTGTTCAATTCGCATGGTGGTCAGCCCCAGATCGCCGATGTCGTGGCGCGCGACCTGCGCGTTCGCTTTGGCGCGTTGGTGGTCGTGGCCAACAGCTATGGGCTTGGCACACCCGATGGGTTGTTCGGCGATGATGAACTCGAATTCGGTATTCATGGTGGCGATATCGAAACATCGATGATGCTGCATTTGCGCCCGGAAGCGGTGCGCACGGGCCTGGCCGGCACCTTCCCTTCCGCCGGCCAGGCCATCGCGCAAAAATACGAGGTGCTGCGTCTCGAAGGGGCCGTTGGCATCGGCTGGATGACGCAGGACGTGAACCCCACCGGTGCGATTGGCGATGCCGCGATCGCTACGGCGGAGAAGGGCGCGCAGGCGGTGGACTATGCTGCGCGGCGTCTGGCGCGGTTGCTTGGCGAAGTCAGCGCCTTTCCCCTGCTCGATCAGGAGTTACGACCATGACCACCCTGCTGCCCCCTGCGCTGCTGGCGCGTGTCGGCGCGTGCGAGGCCTACCGTATAGCCCCTGACGACACGAATTACTTTGCGATACTGTTCGATCCGCAGACAGAGGAATTTGCCAATGTCTGCGTGGTTGAAATCTTTGAGGCGGGCGGACGAACCCCACCCAACAGCCACCAGATTGCGCACGAATTTTTCTATGTTCTGGAAGGGCAGGGCATCGCCCATTGCGGCGGAGATAGCTTCGCAGTGGCCAAGGGAGACGCCCTCTTGCTGAGGCCTGGCACCGAACATGTGATTGAAAACACCGGCAGCGGGCGGCTTTATACGCTGACCGTGATGACCCCTAACGAGGGGTTTGCGGAATTGATCCGCAGGGGGGAACCGGTGGAGCTTGATGCCGCGGATCGCGCTGTCCTGTGTGCGGGCGGTGGGGGATGACGGTCTGCGTTTTCGGGTCCATCAATTGCGATCATATGCTGCGGGTTGAGCAGCTTCCCCGCCGTGGCGAGACAGTCCCTGCTCTCGGTACCGGCACGGGTTTGGGCGGCAAGGGCGCCAACCAGGCCGTGGCTGCGGTGCGGAGCGGGGCGGTGACCCGGATGTTCGGCGCTTTGGGGGATGATGCTGCGGGGGCCTTGCTCTACACGCAATTGCATGGGCACGGAGTGGATGTCAGCGACGTGGCTGTACAACCCTGCATGCAATCCGGGGCGGCCTATGTCACGGTTGGGGCAGATGGCGAAAACCATATTGTCGTGGCGGCCCATGCCAATGCGGCGGCATCCCCGCCAGATGAAGCCGCGCTGCGCGGTTGCGCGGTCGCCCTGGCGCAACTTGAAACGCCGGTCCCGGCTATCGGGGCGTTCTTCGATGCCGCCGCGCGAACAGGCGCTCTGTGCATTCTCAACGCTGCCCCGGCTGTCGCAGACGGACGCGTTCTGTTTGCCCAAACAGACGTTGTGATCGTCAACGCGGTCGAACTGGCCAGCTATCTGGGGGTAAAGGGTGAGGTCGACGATCTTGCCCGTGCCCGCGAACTCCTGTCCCGGCCGGGGCAATGTGTGGTGGTCACTCTCGGCGCGCAAGGGGCGGCGCTGATCAGCCATGATACCATAATGCATAGCCCGGCTGCGGCGGTGGACCGTGTGACTGACACGACAGGTGCGGGCGATGCATTTTGCGGAACGCTGGCCGCGCATTTGGCGGCGGGCGGCGATTGGACTTCCATTCTGGCGGCGGCGAATGCGGCTGCTGCCACATCTGTTCAGCGGCACGGAGCGCTATAGGTATGCTGCACACAACCTCTGCCTTGCGCGGCATGGTAACGTCACCGCATCATCTGGCCAGCCAGGCTGGGCTGGATGTTTTGAAACAGGGCGGCACCGCAGCGGAAGCCTGTGTGGCGACGGCGGCGACACTGGCGGTCGTCTACCCGCATATGAATTCCATCGGGGGCGACAGTTTCTGGATGGTGTCCGAGCCCGATGGCAGCGTGCATGCCGTGCATGGGTGCGGCAGCGCGGCGGCACGGGCTGATCTCGCGCTCTATGCCGGATGCCGGCAAGTGCCGTGGCGCGGACCACTGGCGGCCAATACAGTGGCCGGTACGATTTCCGCATGGGAAGCTGTTCTGGAAAGTAGCGCGGGGCATTTGCCGCTCGATACCTTGCTGCGCGCAGCGATCGGCTATGCCGAAAACGGTGTGCCTGTCACGAAAGGCGGCGCGGATATTGCAGCGGGGAAGGGCGCGGAATTGCGCGCGCAACCAGGTGACTACGCCCGCGTGTTTGAACCGCAGGGGCGCCCGCTGGTGTGCGGTGATGTGCTGGTACAACCGGCATTGGCCCGGACCCTGCGGCAACTGGTGCGCGAAGGGCTGGACAGCTTTTATCGCGGGCCTCTGGCACAAGCGCTTGCCGATGACCTTGATCGGCTCGGCAGTCCGGTTTCGCTGAATGATTTGCGCGATCATCGGGTAGAGCGCCCTGATCCGCTCCATACCCGGATTGGTGGTGCGACCCTGTTCAACACCGCCCCGCCGACACAGGGGCTGGCATCGCTGCTGATCCTTGCACTGTTTGACCGGGTGCGCGCGCGCGTTGGCGAAGGCGAGGCGACGCTGGTGCATCACCTGGTCGAGGCGACCAAGCAGGCCTTTATCGTCCGTGACAGGCATGTGGGCGATCCGGCCTATATGACGCTCGATCCGCAGAATCTGCTGGATAGTGATGGCGTCAAGGATGCAATGGCTGCCCGGATAGACAGTAACCGTGCGCTGCCCTGGCCCTATGAGCCAGCGCAAGGGGATACCGTATGGTTCTCCGCTGCCGATGCGCGTGGGCAAGTGGTCAGCGCGATCCAGAGCACCTATTTCGAATTCGGCTCCGGTCTTGTCCTTCCGCAGACAGGGATAATCTGGCAGAATCGTGGGGCCAGTCTTCGGCTGGAAGCCGATGGCTGGAATTGCCTGCGACCGGGGCGTAAACCCTTCCACACGCTTAACCCGGCGCTTGCCCGCTTCGATGATGGCCGTGTCATGGCCTATGGCACGATGGGTGGGGAGGGGCAGCCGCAGACGCAGGCGGCGCTGTTTTCACGCTATGCCTGGGGCGAAACGCCCTTACAGCAGGCCGTCACCGCGCCGCGCTGGCTGCTGGGACGGACATGGGGAGAGGAAAGCACTTCGCTCAAACTCGAGGCAGGCATGGCTGATGAAGTCTATACGCAATTGCGTGCGCTAGGGCACGATGTCCAAGTGGTGCCAGCTTTTAACAGCATGATGGGCCATGCAGGGGCAATTGTACGCAAAGCAAATGGGCTATTGGAAGGGGCGAGCGATCCCCGTTCGGACGGGCTGGTGGCAGCATTCTAAGTCGCAGGAATCGTCTGAGAGATGTCAGTCGGTTGTGATCTGCTTTCCGACTGAAAAATCGGAATCTACTTGGGGTGAGGATCATCCCATACTTATCGGCTCAGGTTAACGGCGTGGGGAGGGTGGCGTCATCCTTTTGGGACCATCGACTGCGCGTAAAGTCCCAATGACCGTCGGTCGCTATGGAACGAAGGCTTGATAAACAAACGGAAGGTTTTGGGGAGCGATATCGAGTAGCAGAACGACCGCTGTGTCGGCACATGCGGCAATCCTCAAAGGCCTATAGATACTTCAAAGGACATCGTCGGGTTTCGCGGCTAAGCTTCGCTATCGAATTTTAAAGACGCTTGCGTTACTCGAATATGCTGAGATTCGCACGTGCCAGAGCACTGAGCCTGGCCCATCTCGTCAAGTATATCGCCGTCTATAAGGATTAAGGTCTATGAGCGTACATCCGGCTCGGTGGGAGAATGTCCGGAAGCCCGCAAATGACGATGTTGATGCAGACATTGCGGTATACAAGACTCTTCTGGAATCGACGCTCGCAATTCCTTGGCGGATTGACTGGCAAACAAAACAATTCACGTATTTCGGCCCGCAGATTGAGGCATTGTCTGGTTGGCCGCGTGAGAGCTGGCAAAGCGTTGAAGATTGGAAGTCGCGCATTCACCCCAATGAACGCGAATATGTCTATCAAACCTGTGTTTCTCAATCCCTGGCGGGTGTGGACCACGAAGCAGATTTTCGTTTACTCACCCAGGAAGGTGGGCACGTTTGGGTCCGCGACATAGTTCACGTGGTCCGCGATGAACACGGTGCTGTAGATAGCCTGATTGGCTTTATGATCGACATAAGCGAGCAGAAGCGAGCCGAGCATGAACTGCTGGAATTGAAGGGGCAACTTGAAAGACTATCATATCAGGATGGCCTGACTGGCCTCTCAAATCGGCGCTTCTTTGACGAACAGCTAGATCGGGTGTGGAATATCTCTGCCCGGGAGCATCGCTCGTTAGGGTCATCCTGATGGACATAGACTACTTCAAGCAATTCAACGATTGCTACGGCCACATTGCTGGCGACGAGTGCTTGGTACGCGTAGCGGACGTGCTCCAAAATGTAGCTTGTGATTCAAAGGATGTTATCGCACGGTTCGGCGGTGAGGAGTTTGCCATTCTGTTGCCGGATGCCGATGAAACCTCCGTCCTTGAAATCGCTGAACACTGTCGCCAATCCATCGCCGCGATGCAAATACCGCATGAGCGATCCGGATGTAGCGATGTTGTGACGATCAGCGCCGGGGTCCAGCTGGCCGCCCCGATCCTGGGCAGCAGCCCTAAATCGTTCTGCCTGAGTGTCGATAAGCTGCTTTATAGCGCGAAGAATAAGGGCCGCAATCGGGTCGCGGTCAGTGAACGCTTTAACCCGCTCCAACCATAACATGAGCGTTCAAACGGGGGCTCCTTAAACGACTGTCAGTCTGCTGCGAACAGCGGCCCGAAATGATTCCACCTCATGCGGACGGTCTCGTGGTAAAGATCTTCCCGGTGAAAAGCAGTCTTCGAGATTCCGCAGCGATAGCGTAAACCTGACGCGCAGCATGACCACGAGACAGATCACTTCAGGGGGGAGGATCGAAGCGGATTGGGCGTCTTGCTTATCCGCTCAGACCAACGGCGTGGAGCGAGCGGGGCCACCCGTTCGACACCACCCCGTGGTGTCAACAAGTTGGCCCCGTATCCCGCTTTCACCCCATCCACCTGGCATTTAGGTGAATGAAAAATATGATAATTTAGATTACATTTTGTATTTCAGGTTGATTCCATAGGTTCTGGGCGCGCCATAATAGCCAATCGCCAATCCCCCGAAGCTGGGGCCGAAGTTGATGGCGCTCATCAAATACTTTTCATCGAACAGGTTATCGACCCATAGAGACAGCTCCGCAGATCCGTTCCCGACTTTTATATCGGATATGTTCAAGCGGGCATTTACCAAATCGGTCGCGCTAGGTTTGCCGATGTTGGCATTTTGTCCAAGACGTGGGTCCACACTTAACGAGTACGGATACTGGTAGGAGGAATCGGAATGCCGATAATCGACGATCAGTCGCCCAGTGGTACCGCGATCCCAAAGCGTCACGTCGGCGCTTACGCTGCTGGTGAACTTGGGTGCTGCCGGTACAGGTCTGTCATTGGCGACGTTTACGCCCAATTCGATGTATTCTTTGAACTTCGCATCGAGGTAGCCCATCGATCCGCTCAGGCGTAACCATTTGAGTGGCACGGCTTGAACATTTGCTTCGAGGCCTTTGGCGCGAACTTTACCCGCGTTGCGGATTACCGATTGCGTTGTTCCGCCCGCAACGGGCAGGAAGACGCTCAACTGCATGTCCTTCCGATCGGCCAGAAATGCCGCGAGGCTGAATTGGAGTTTTCCGCCGAGTAAACGAAGTTTGGAGCCGACTTCGTATTCGTCAACCAGTTCTTCGTTGAATGGTGTTGTGATTTCGGCAGGGGTCGGGGCCACGAGGTTGAAGCCGCCGCTTTTGAAGCCTCGCGAGTACTTGGCATATATATTGGCGTCTTCGTTGAAATTGTATTTGGCGATGAAGACGGGTGTGAAAGCGTCGAATGTGGCTTTCCCGCGTGTGCCGACAGGAATGGTATAGCCCCGGCCATCCAGATAGGAGGAGCGTGCGCCCTCCTTGGTTTCCCGGCTGTAGCGGAGGCCCGCAGTAAGTGTCAGTTTGTTCGAGAAGATTGGCGGAATGAATTCTATCTGGCCATAGGCCGCATATGCATTTGTTTGGTACGCAAAGTTGTTGGTTACACTTGTGGCGCCATTAAAGTACTGTTGGTATCCGACGTCACGGCCCTTATCCCAAAAATAGTATAGTCCACCGGTGTATGTTAAATTACCGGTCTTTCCCGATACCTGGAATTCCTGAGAGAATGATCGGTATTTGCCGAAGTAGTCAGTGGCTGCCACGAGGAGGGGAGAGCCATCGAGATCGATAGAATTATCTCCGTTGACCTTCCTATAGGCGGTGATCGACTTAAGTGAGGCTCCTCCAAGTTCGAGCGTGCCAGTCAGGCTATGGCTTTGAATTTTCAGGTTGTCGAATGGCTTTGATCCGGATGGACCGCCATCAATGGTAGCGTCGAGCGATCTGCCCGGACCTTCAAAATAAAGGTCGAGAGGCAAGCCCTTGTAAATACCGCCGCTCAATCCGCCAACGTAAGCAGGAGATGCAGGATCAAATATCCCATCCTTGTTTAGGTGGATGAGCTTTCCGTACTGCATCATGCTTTTGGTATTGTTATAGTCGAATGCATAATCAAAGGTCAGGTCGTCCGATGCATTTAGACGCGCAGCCAACCTGAAAGCTTTGTTGTTCAAGCTGTTCAGTTCGTCAGTGGAGCGGGTTCTGGCGTTTACGACATTCGGGAAGGGGTTGGCATGAACGTCCACCGTTCCGTTTCGTTTTTCGATTGCACCGCTAAACTTCAAGCTTAACGGCCCAAGCGCGGGCAGGTTAATGCTTGCTCGAGCAAAACGTCGTCCGTAGTTGCCAATTCCCACTTCCGCGGACCCACCAAGTTCGCCGGTAGGTTTTTGCGTAACGAGATTCACCGCACCAGCCAGCGTGTTCCGGCCATACAACGTCCCTTGCGGCCCATTCAGAACTTCGATGCGCTCGAGATCCGCAACGTCGAACACCGCACCTGCGGATTTCCCGATGTAAACGCCATCGAGATATAGACCGACGGCTGGATCATAGAATGGTTGGGTGCTGGTCTGTACTGCCCCGCGAATGGAGATTTGCGTGTTGGTATTATATCCGGTGGCGTAAATTTTTACGTTTGGCGCGAGCCCGCTCAGATCGTTGAGATTGGAAACATCACGATCTTCCAGGAAAGACTGACTGTATGCGGATATCGAAATCGGAACGTCCTGTATGCGCTCCACACGCCTCTGTGCCGTGACGATAATCTCCTGAACGCCGGAAGCCTGTTCTTCTCCGATGCTGGAAGATTGTGCCATGGCTGGTGCGATTGAGAACATCGCAGTTCCCGCCATCGTCATTGCAACCATCTTCTTCCGCCATTGGGAGGTTTCGGCACGCATTTCAGCGCGAGAATTTTGGTATCCCCTCATCGGTATTCCTTTTGTGTTTTGAAATTTCGTGGTTTGTTGATGCTTGCTCTACTCGACCGTGATCGAGACCTCGCCAAGTTGGTCACTCGGAAACGGGAAAGTCCCATTTTCGGCGTAGGCTTCACTGACCGGTGACCCGATATCCATGCCGATATCCGTTCCCGCGAAAGTGATCGCGAGCGCCGGCGTCATCGAGATGCGGCCTTGACCGACAACTTTCCCATCGATCGAGAGCGTTCCGGTGCCCGTATAGTCACCCGTTTTGTGAAACTCGTAAGCCAGCTTTGATGGCCCTACGGGTATGCTTGCGCTCGAAGTAATTGATGTTCGATTGCCGAAGTCATTGAATTCGAAATGTAGAAGGCTGTCTTTGACATAGAGAACGTAACCGCCAAACCGATCGCCGGTCGCAAGTATAACGCCCTGGGTTTCGGCGCCTGTTCTGTTGATTGAGGCGGTAATGCGATACGATGTGTTGGTGACTTTTGGCGCGGAGTCCATCGATAAACTGATGGGTTCGAAGTAGCGGTAGGTCTTCCCGCTGGTGGCTGCGAAAAATGTCGGATTGTGAACAGTTACATCTTCCAGAGGGAGGACCTGATACTTTTGCGCTTCGTCCATCCAGTGGCGTTCAAGATCGGCCAGAACGGCAGGGTTGTTTGCGGCAACGTCGGTCGATGCCGAAAAGTCTTTGCGCTGATCGTATAACTTCCAGGTGTCGGCTTCAAATGCTGCGCCTTTGGTGTGGGCGGACACCGCTTTCCAGCCATCCAGCCATATGGCGCGTTGGCCCTGGAGTTCGAAGTACTGCACCGATCTGGGCGAGGGGGCCTTGGCGTCTGCGAAAGTCGGGGCGATGCTTGCGCCTTCCACAGGCTTCTGGGGGACACCAAGATAAGACGTTGGCGGGGGTGTTCCCGTGACATCCAGTATGGTCGGCGTAATGTCGATGATGTCCACAAACTGCGGACGGACGCTGCCAGTTTGCTTAATTGCTCTTGGCCATGAAACGATGAGCGGCGCACGAAGGCCGCCTTCATCGACGCTCTGTTTGTAGTGACTGAAAGGTGTATTGCTGACGGTCGCCCATCCACGGGGATAGTTTCCGTAACTGCGATCAGTGCCAATATCGTCGATATGTTTCAAAAGTTCGCTTGTTGGTTCGAACTTTCTGGCAAGATTTGTCACGCTGTAGGTGAGGTTGGCGGTGCCGTGTTCTTCCCCTTCCGGGCTTGCACCGTTGTCAGACATCACTACGATTATGGTATTGTCGGCGAGGTTTGCCCGATCGAGAAAGGCGAGAAGGCGACCAATTTCTGCATCGGTATGCTCGAGAAATCCGGCATAGGCCGCTTGAAAACGTACGGCGACTTTCTTGTCGTCGGCACTAAGGGTGTCCCAAGCGTGTACATCGCTGTTCCGGTCAGTGAGTTTGGTATCCTTCGGGATAAGCCCAATTTTTTTCTGACGGGCGAACCGCTCACTGCGAATGCGATCCCATCCTTTGGTGTAGATGGGGAGATACTTTTCAATGAATGCATCAGGCGCCTGGTGTGGTGCGTGCATCGCGCCGGGTGCGAAATAGAGAAAGAATGGTTGGTCTGGATGACGTGCTTTCGCGCCTTGTATGAAGCCAATGCTGCGATCCACGATGTCGGATGTAAAGTGATAGCCCTTTGTTTGTGGCGGCGCGATAACGGTGTTGTCGATAATCAATTCGGGATGAAACTGATCGGTCATCCCGCCAATGAAACCGAAATATTGGTCGAATCCGCGCTGTACGGGCCATTGGGCCTTGTCTGATCCTGGCTTTCCGAGGGGCGAGAGATGCCATTTACCCGCTGCGAAGGTGGAATAGCCGGAGGCCCGAAGCATTTCCGCGACCGTTGCTGCGGACGTGCTTATTTCACCCTGTTTTCCGGGTGCACCTGTGACGACATGGGTCAGGTTTCCCATGCCGACAGAGTGACTGTTTCGTCCAGTTAACAGTGCCGCTCGCGATGGTGAGCAAATGGCGCGCGTGTGGAACGCGTTATAACGTAGCCCCTTAGCGGCGAGGCGATCGAAATTCGGGGTGTGAATTTCCGAACCGAAGCTGCCGAGATCACTGAAGCCAACATCGTCCAGCAGGATATAGACGATGTTGGGACGATTGCTGTGCGTCACATCGGTTCGTGATATTGGCTTGGCCGTATCCTGCGGGTTGTTCTGGATCGCGGCAGGTTCGCTGGCGTTTGCTATGCCTGACATCGCCAAAAGCGCGCACGTAATCGTCATCGCGTAACGCATTCATACCCCTCCCATAACACTGATCGCCTTGTGGCTGGGCGTCAGTCGTTTTTTGCAATGAATGGTACGTTACAGTCACGTACCATTCATTGCAAGTAGGCTTGAGGGGTGTTTGCTCCTATTGGGGCAGGCGAAGGGATCCGGGGTGACGGGAGGTTGGCGTTGGACCAGAATGAGCAAGACTCACAGCAATTGGCTGATGGTTTACGCGGCCGGTTGATATCGGCATCAAAAGCATTGTTTTTGAGCAAAGGGCTCGCTGGAACGAGCGTAGATGCGATTGTCGCCAGTGCCAGAACAAGCAAGCGTGAGTTTTATAAGCACTTCGCAGATCGGGAGGCGGTTTTCCTTGAAATTGTGGAGCATTCACTGCTCGATCCGGATGCGCAGCTTGTGTCTATTCGAAATGTTATGGCTGAGGATCTCGATGGACGGGAAGATGAAGCGGAGAGCTTGAAAACATTTCTTTTTAAGGCTGCACGGTTCTTGTACGGTGCTCATTTGGAACCCCAGAGTTTGGGCTTGTTTCGGACTGCGATTGAGGCGGCAATTTTGCACCCTGAAGTGTCGGGTGCGGTCTATGAAGCGCGCACCCGCAGCTTTCTCGAGGGGTATTTTAAGGAACAACTGCAGCAACCGGATTTTCAATACGATGACCCTTATTTGACCGCTATTCGTTTTGGTCATCTTGCCACTGATGGATTTCGATCCATGATAGCGGGCGCCTTTCTTTCGGAAATCCAGCAGGCGGCGCTGGCGAAACAGACGGCAGAATTGTTCATTGATGGGCATGCCTCCCAAGAGCTTCGAGACAGTCGCACCATTGCTACGTGGGAGGAGATGGCGCAGCCGTTATGCGTTGCAGCCGGTGACGCACCGATTTTGGAATTCAGCGGTGATACGCGGTTGGGGCACGCCGTTTGGAACAAGGTGCTTGATGTTGCGTGGGAGCAATTCAGTGCCTGCGGTTACGCTAAGGCCAGTTTGAATTTTATTGCGCAACAGGCAGATGTGCCGCGCAACACATTGTACCGGCGTTTTGGATCGAAGGAGAATCTCTTTGTCGCAAGCGCTGGCCGGGTTGTTGACCAAGCTTTTGGGAGCCCACTGACCATTGGGCAAAGCGGCGGGACAGCACGAGATGTTCTCATCGCTGTTGCCCTTCAGTTGTTACGTCGGTTTCACGAGCCTGCGAACCTTGCGCTACATCGCTTGCTTTTCATCGAATCTGCTCGAAAGCCGGAGATAACTGGGGCAATTCATGCATACTTGATGCGGAAAAACGAGAAAACTTTGCGCCCGGTCTTTGCTTGGCTAACGTCAAATGGCCTGATCTTGGATGAATTTGCTGCTGAGGCCCCGTGGCGTTTCTATATTCTTGCGACTTTTGGTAGTCGTTTCATGTTTGTCCAAGCCAATGATGGAAGCCAACAGGAGAGGTTGGCCAAGGAGGCAGTCGATTTGTTTCTCTTTGGATGCCGACGGCCAAAGGTAAGATAAGGTGCTGCTGTCAGTCCGATGCGAACGCTCTCCGATTGGCAAAGTGGGCCCACATCCAAGATAAGGGTCATCGCATGAGATTCTTGCCACTCGGCTGACAGTGCCGCTTCTGATCAAGACAGAGATTAGCGACCAATTATGATTTCATTCTCTGTCTGCTCTTTGATCGTGAGCCCAAAATAAGTGTTCAGCGCATCGACGGCGCTTTGCGTATCCCCGGCTTGGAAAATGCCGCTGATCTTGTTGTTCAGCACATCGGGGTCTTTCACCACTATTTTGCGCGTAGAATAGCGGTTCATCAACATCAGAGCATCAGATACCGGCATGTCTGACAAATCAAGCTGACCCTGCTGCCACGCGCTGATGGCGCCCGTATCTACCTTGCGGGGGCGGGAAAATTGCCCATTGCCCGCGATTGAAACCTGCTGGCCTGGGTTCAGCACGACTTCGCGGGTCGGAACGGAATTACCCGGTTTGACCGCAACAATTACCCGTCCGGTCAGCAAGGTGACGGCATTGACCCCAGGGAATGCCGCGATATCGAACGATGTCCCCACGGCTGTGACCGAATTCTTGCCAAAGGAGACGACAAACGGGCGCTGCGGATTGTGTGCAACGTCGAAGTGCCCTTGCCCCGAAAGTAAGGTGAGTTGGCGTTTGTTCGCCGTGAAGGCGACTTCGATCCGGGTGTTGGTATCGAGCACAATTACTGATCCATCCGCCAGCTTTTCCTGTCGGATTTCGCCTACTTTGGTCGAATAAAGAATGGGTTGAGAGGCGGGAACGGTCTGGTTCGTCATTACGAACACCGCAGCGCAAGCCGTTGCAAGAGCCAAACCACCGCCGACCGAAAGCGGCAGCAGGCGACGCCAGAACTTGCGTTGACGCTGGATTCTCTCGGCCTCTGCATCAGCATAGGCGCGCGCTTCGGCGACGGTGACGCTGTCGCGAAGCTCGCCAAGGGCGTTCCACACCTGATCGATGGAGCCTGTTCGCAGGTCAGTCATGCGTGTCACCATTCATTTGGGCCATGCGTTGGCGGCAATGGTTGAGTGCCAGGCGCACGTGCTTTTCCACCATCGACACGCTGATGCCAAGTCGTTGCGCGATTTCGGCATGGGTGAGATCGTCGAAGCGATAGAGCACCAGTGCGGCTCGGCGTTTCGGCGGCAGTTCGGCCAGCGCGGCTTCCAGAAGAACGAGTTGTTGGCGGCTGATTGCAGCCTGTTCCGAAGAGGGCGTGGGGCAGGCAACATGTTCGAACGTTTCATTCTGGGGGGCAATCACGTGGCGGCGGCTGGATGAGGCGCGGCCACGGTCGCGAATGAGGTTGATCGCGGTGGTGTGCAAGAACGCTCCGGGATCGCGCACATCGGTGCGATCGAGTGCTGCGGTCAGGCGCAGATAGGCATCCTGCACGATGTCGCTGGCATCATCTGTGTGCACACCTTTCCTGCGCACCATTTTGGTCAGGCGGCTGTAGTGTTGCATTGCCCCCTGAATCAAAACCGATTTCCGGATTGCCTCCACCCCAGTCTCCGCGCCGTCTTCTTTAGAGCGCCGCAAGACGGCGGCGCACGAAAAATTCATTTGTGTGATTGCGGGTCGGTCTCCCTCGCGCGTCTAACCCTACGCAAGCAGGCGCATCGCTACAAGATGCGGATGGGAGGAGTATTTAAATGCAATTGAAACGTGCGCATCTTATCGCCGGTGCAGCGACCGCTTTGATCATGGCGTCCCCGGTATTTGCGCAGCCTGCGCGGGCGGCGCAGGCCTATACCCAGCAAGCCCTGCCGCTGAACGCCGCGCTCAAGCAGTTTGCGGGCAAGGCGGGGCTGCAGATCATGTTTTCCGACAGTGAAGTGCGTGGCAAATATGCCCCTGCGCTGAACGGGCGCTACACTGCGGACGAGGCGCTGGATCGCCTTCTGACGGGGAGCGGCCTTGTTCACAAGACGGTGCGGGGCAAAGTGGTGGTGATCCAGCGGGCGGCCACAATCTCTGCGGCTGTGAATGCTCGGGAAACGGTGCGACAGGCTCCGCGGCTGGCGGCAGCGTCGGAGCCGGACTTCGCCGAGGCGGGGCCGGCTGCTGGGGCGGTTGGTATCGAGGAAATCGTGGTGACCGCGCAAAAGCGCGAACAGAATCTCCAGGACGTACCGATTGCAATTTCCGCGATATCGCCGGCTTTTCTCGAGAAACGAGAAATCACGTCGATCAGTAGTCTGACCAGCTTGGCACCAAATCTGAAAGTGGAAAGTGCTGCTGGCAACCGAACCACTTCGATCATTTCCATCCGTGGTGGTGCGCAAGGTAACGCGCAGATCTACTTCGAACCCTCAGTCGGGCTGTACCTCGACGGCGTGTATATTGCCAAAGCGCAAGGCACTGTGTTCGATGTCGCGGATATTGAACGGATCGAGGTGCTGAGAGGGCCGCAAGGTACGCTTTACGGGCGTAACGCGGTTGCCGGTGCGGTAAGCATCGTGACCAAAAAACCTAGCGGTGAATTGGGTGGAAAGGCCGAGCTGTCGTACGGCAATTATGACTATCGCAGGGCCCGGGGAACGCTTGATCTGCCAGCATTCGGGATATTCAGTGTCAAACTGTCCGGTCAGATGACGAAGCGGGACGGTTTCTATGACGTGTCAGGAAATGCCTACACCGATGAAGCGCAGGCGTGGGATTCCAAGAGTGGAATGATACAGGTTCGCGCGCAGCCTTCCAGCGCGCTGACTTTGGATTACACGTTCGACATCAGTGTCGCAGAGCAACAGACCGGACCCGTTCACGCTGTCTCTGGTACAGGATCGCTCGCACCTTACGTGCTGCCACGCAAACGGCAGAAGCACCTGTCGTTTGATGGACGCAATCACGAATATTCCAAAAACTGGGGGCACGCGTTGATTGCGGCACTCGATCTGGGAGAGGTGGGTGTTCTCAAATCGATTACAGCGGTTCGCAAACAGCATTATCGCGATGCGTTGGATCTGGACGGAACGCCTATAGCGTTCGCCGCGTCCTCACGAGAAATCCATTACAAGCAGTTCAGCCAGGAACTACAGCTGACTGGTAAGACAGGTCGCCTGAATTACGTTCTCGGCGGTTACTATTTCGATGACAAAGGCCACGTCGATAATCCGCAATCTTACTTTTCCGGTCTCTCTCGCACTGAAGGTGGATACGGTTTTACAACCAAGGCCTACGCGGCGTACGCACAGCTCGACTATCAACTGACGGATGCCCTCACACTGACAGGCGGGCTGCGTTATACAAATGAAAAGAAGACTGTAGAACGGCACCTGACCCGGATCACAGGCGCGGGTTCAACCGTTGTTATCGATCTGCCTGCAGGTGCCACACCGCCCGCAAAGTTCGAGAAGGTATCCCCCACCGTAACGCTCGCCTACGAGGTGAGCCCAACTGTTAATGTCTACGCCCGTTATGCGCAGGGTTTCCGCAGCGGGGGCTTTAATGCAACCGCCAACACCACCGCCGACACCCAGTACATATTCAAGCCGCAGGTGCAAAACACGTACGAAATCGGTTTCAAATCGCGACTTCTGGATAACAAATTGCAGCTCAACGTCGCTGCATTCCAGAACGATATCGATGATTTGCAATTGTCGGTGTTCGTGCCCGGTCTTTCCGCGTCCAGCGTGCTGGTTAATGCGGGGAAGGCTCGGGTGCGGGGCGTCGAAGTGGAAGCAGTTGCTCGTCCAACCGATAGGCTCTTGCTGCAGGCAGGCGTCGGTTATCTCCATAGCAAGTACCTTGAATACATCGACAACGGAGTGAACGTCGCAAATAACCGCACGTTCACGCATGCTCCCAAATGGACTGTCAGTGCCACCGCGGATTGGGCGGCTCTAAAGGCAGATTGGGGCAAGCTGAATCTGATCGCTGATCTTGGCATTGTTTCCGACTATTATTCCGCGGCTGCACCGCTGAAACCGACGTCGGCAACGCAAACACCGGCCGAAGCAACCCGCGCGCCCAGCCGTGCGATGCTGGATGCCAGGCTGGTGCTGAGCGAGTTGGCGGTGGGCAATGCCCATGCAACCATTTCGCTCTGGGGGAAGAACCTTCTGAACGAGAAGGATCCCAACTTCCTGACAGACTATGGAGCAAGCTTTCAGCGTTTGATCGCGGCCTATTTCCCCGATCCGCGTACATATGGCGTAACCGCAGCCATCAAGTTCTGAGCGATGTGGCGCAACCCAATCGATTCCTGGAGAGAGATATGAAATTGTGGAAGAATATCATCGTGTCTGCGGCCTTGCTGGCGCTTCCTGCACTGGCATCGGCCGAGCAGGTGGCGCCTACTGGCACTGACTACTGGGAAGTCCAGCAACTCAGTTCGAAATACGCCTGGGGCATTGATACGCTTGACGAGGCTTTGCTCCAGTCAGTCTTTGCGAAGGACGCCATAGCGCATTGGGAAATCGTGACCGAGGGACCGATCAAACTGAACGATAAAGTTCAGGGATTTGACAAGATATATGGCTGGCTGACCAGCCATCTCGGGCATCGCAAGGGATATGAAGGGTTTCCATGGCACTTTGTCACGAACCAGATTGTCGAGATCAACGGGAGTGATGCCAACTTGCGATTTTACATGCATAATCGCCCGGGCATCGCAGGCGGTGTCTACTACATGAAAGCACGCAAGACGCCTGACGGCTGGCGTGTCGTCGATTTGCATCTTGAAGAACAGATCTGGAATGCTGGCGGCTATAGCGGGCAGCCTGCAAAGAAATAGGATTTGGGCGCGATCAGGAGGTGTATGCAATCCAAAGCACCTCCTGATCGTGCGTAGCCCTGTTCTCAACGGGACTTTCCACCAACGGTGTAGTTTTGGCGATGCCGGGCAAGGGGCGAATGCTAGAGATGTACCCGATCTTGATACCGGGGCATCGCGCTGGGCCACCTCGACGCATGCGCGTGTCGACGGTGGCGAAAGCCGCAGGGGCGATTTGGCCGTAACAGGATCGATAGATCAGGTTGCATGGCATTCATATCGACACCAGCATATGAATGATCGGCGGGTGATGACGAACCGTTGCGATCTCTCGAATGTCCGCTTTGTTGGCAAACTGACTGCAAATTCCACATCATGGTCGTTCATGCTTTGAATCTGCGCTGTTGCGCGATAGGCGGGCCTTATGAAGAGCATTTCTTGGGATCAGCCCGCGACGCTAATCGATTTGGACGGGAAAACACCGATCATCGGTACGATCCTCGACTGCGTCACGCATTTCTCACTTTTCAAGCCGTTCGCCAAAGCCCAGGCGCGCATCTTGTTGACACGTCCTGTATTTCGCGCAGGCCAAAAGACCCGTACCTGGGTTCTTAATCCGGACGAAATTGAAGCGCTCGTTCAGAGAAGAGCCGCTGAAATTTAGGCAACCCAATAGCACGCCTGCAGCCGATCCGAGCGTGGTGCCCTATCAGGCGGGGTGAACGATGGCCTGCTTTGGGGAAGCACATATGCGCACGAATGACGGTAATGTTAGCGCATTCCGCGCGGGCACATACCGTGCACGATGAACTTAACCTTCGCCCGACCCCGCACCTAATTGCGTGACGATGTGCGCTTCAGCCGCCGTCGCTTCTTCGATGAGGGCGCGCAAGGCCTGTGCGGTGTCCTGTATCAGCCGGGGGCTGATGGGGCGCTCGCCATTGATGAACCGCCGGATGGCACGTTCGTCTATGCCGAGGCGCCGCGAAGCAGCGGTGGTGCCGCCGAATACCTGAACGCAGTGGGCGAAGTGCGCGGTGAAATCCTGCGTTTCGGCTGACATGGTTTTGTATTTCCTTTGCCTGGGCTGGCCGTGTGCACCGTATCTGCAACGGCGGGTCTGCAATTCGCTCTCTACAAAATAGGCAGCGGCTGTCACGCAAAGAAGGGGCCTGCGCCATACCGGACAATCCCGTACATTCTGTCCTGTTTCGGATCGCAGACGTCCGTAACTGGCAGATATTTCGTGTGGTTGTCGGGCATCGGCAGCCTCTATCAGCAGAGCCATAGACCAGCCGGAGCTTTTCTCATGTTCTCCAAGCATTCCATTCGCTCAGACCTTCGCAACAACACGCTGCGTATTCTTTCCATTGCGCTTGCGGCATCGTTCGCCATGCCTGCCCTTGCGGCCCCCAAACCGGCCGAGGTCAAGATATTCGGCGACTGGGCAGTGGCCTGCGACAATGGGCAGACCTGCGAAATGACGGCCTTGGCGCACGGCGATGATGTCAGCGATACGGGGGTGGACGGCTTCGATTCACTCGCGGACATTTCGGTCAAGCGGCCTGGCGGGCCTGCTGGTGCGGTGGAAGTATGGATCGGCTTCAATGGCTTTATGGCCGATAACGGCGTTCCAGACAAAAGCAGCCTCTATACACTGGCCGTGGATGGGCGCCGGATTGCAAGCGGCCGCTATGGCGAGAGCGGCATAACCTACAAGGGCGCGGAAGCGATGCAGATTGCGCAGGCGTTGGGCGGCGGCCATGCGCTGACCCTGACCGATGCAACCGGCAAGGCTGTTGCGCGCAATTCTCTGGATGGTAGCTCGGCCAGCATGCGGTATATGGATGCGCAGCAGGCCCGGGCAGGCTCGGTTACGGCCCTTGTCGCCAAGGGGAGCAAGCCTGCCAGCGCAGTACCCGCGGCCGCAGCCCTTCCTGTGCTTTCTATCAAGGGCAGCGTAGGCACACCTGCCGTCCCCACCGCCGCCGAAATTGAAAAAATGCGAAAGCTCTCTGGTTGCGAAACAGACGGCGATAATCGGGCTCCGTTCACCACAGCAGCGCTCAACGGCGGCGCGACACTGGTTTTGCTGTCCTGTGGCGCCGGTGCCTACAACAGCAACGAAGTTCCCTTTGTTATCAACGGCAGTGGCGCAACGCGTCGTATCGAATATGCCCGCTTCGACGTGCAGGGCGGATGGGGTGAGGAGGACGGAAGGCCGAGCCTGGTCAACAGCTTCTGGGATGAAAAGGCCCTGACACTGAGCAGCTTTGTGAAGGGCCGCGGGCTTGGCGATTGCGGTGGTGGTGAAAGCTGG
The DNA here is from genome assembly GCF_003860345.1 of Caenibius tardaugens NBRC 16725. GTDB lineage: Bacteria > Pseudomonadota > Alphaproteobacteria > Sphingomonadales > Sphingomonadaceae > Caenibius > Caenibius tardaugens. The sequence continues at coordinate 991,494 of NZ_CP034179.1, read as the reverse complement.
GTGTGGGACGGTGCCATGTTCCGCCTGCACAATGCGCTGGGCATGAGCACGTGCCGTGGCAGCATGAACTGGCTCACCACGTGGCGCGCCAATATCACGCGCTAAGGTTGTTCAACCAGAACTGGATCACCGCGCCCGCAGGATCCATTTGTCCATCGGGCTTACGATGCGAACATCAGTGTCTCGTGCAAGCGGATGATGTCGGGGGAGCGAGGATCGAGTTGGGCGAACAACGGGGCGTTGCGTGCTGCGTATTGATCGAGTGAACGGTCATGCTCCTTGATGGCCCGGAGCAACGCCCTGGCCCCATCCTCTGCGTCGAAGTCCTCGTAATAATATCCATAATCGGACAGGAACTGCGAATTGTGGATCAAGGGATAATTCCCGTAGAGCACTTCGTAGTACAGATAGTTCAGCCCATTCTCCCAATGGTGGGTAACGATCGCATGCACATGCCTTGCGAGAAGATCGTAAAGCATGAAGCGCTGTTCCACACTCATCACGCCTGCGCGGATGGCTGACAGGGCATCCATAAAGCTTACGAAATGGGCATTCTGCATGTACTGCAGTGCGTTCGTGATGTAGATTTTTTCAAATAGGGCTGGGCGCTTGCGGAAGGCCGCCTCGCATACCAGCGCGGGCATATGCGCGGTTTTCATCACCGTGATATTGGGATCGGTAACGCCAACTTTCCATTTTTCGCCGCGCTTTTTCTTCTTGTACCCGAAAGCGCCCCGCGTCGTACTGTCCTGCAATTCGAGAAAGCTCGCATCCCAGACTTGCGGCACTTCATGCACCTCCTGGCGATACATCGTTTTGGCCCATTTCGCATAGCTGCGGATATGCTGCGGGGTCATCCAGATCGCGTCGTAATACGAAGCGTCGAAATAGAATTCGCCGTATTTATCAGGATCGGGGTCAGCCATCCCTTCCATGGAAAGAATGGCGCTGTTTCCGCCTTTGTAGAAGATGATCTTGCAGCCTCTGTCGCGCAGGTGCCTGATCTGGTCTTCGCCCGGACGCGTGCCCACGACCACCAGATAATCCAGGTGGTCCTTGATCTGGTCGAACCGGACAATCGCATCATCAGCCAGACCCAGCACGCCGCTAGGGAAACGGTATTCGCGCGAACCGACATTCAACAGCCAGACATTGGCACAATTCTTGGAAGCGCGGAACATGCGATAAAGGAAAATATTGTTCTGGCGTAAGCCATTGGTGAACACGCCCCCATAATCGCCCTCGTTGAAATCCATCGAAATGGCGACATTATAGCGTTTCACCACGTTATTCCCCACGGCTCTTAGCCCATGACTTGCTGGACAAGCGCGGTATAGCTGTCCTGATTGGCGGGATTGTCTACGCTGACGGCCCACAAAACGTCGCGGATTGCGGCGCGTTGGGTGATCCGGTGAACCGGATGACCCTGCAAGGCTTCGTTGAGCATGCGCCCGCCATCTTGCGGATCGAACTGTTGGTAATAGTATCCGGCGCCTTCGAGATCCGGTGTGTTGTGAATCAGTGGCCAGCCCAGATAGAGCAATTCGTAGTAGAGATAGTTGAGCCTGTTTTCCCATTGATGGGTTACCACCGCATGGACATTGTTACCCATCACGTGAACCAGCGGATGCCGATCTTCCATCGAGATCTTGCCATCCCTGCCGAGGTCCGTTGCGAGGATCATCTCGGTCACATGCCGGCTTTCCTTCAGGCGTAGTGTCGAGAACAGCAGCATCTTGGAAATTCGGCTCTTATCCTGCCGATAGGCTTCCTCGGCCACGAGCAAGGGCCAATGGAACGTCTTCAGGACATTGAGATTGGGGTCGAAGCAGCCAAGAGTATACTGCCCGTTTTCTGGTTCCCGCCAGAACGCATTCTTGTGCATCGAAGCCATGGTTTGCTTGAGAAACACCGGGTCCCACAGCATACCCGCCATGTGGACATTGGGTGTTGCCGTTATTGCGCAGTACGAACGGCACATGTGCCAGTGATGTGGCAGGATCCACACCGCGTCAAATTTATGCTTTGCCAGTTGTTCACCGGCAGGTCCACCATGCGCCAGGCTTTCGAGGTTAAACGCCATGACGTTGCCCGCAACGAAGCTGACGATCTTGCCCCTGCGCTTTCGCAAGCGTTCGACGTGCGAAACGTCGAAGGAGCGGGAACCCATTTCGATGACAAGATCACAGTGCCCGATGGCTTCTTCCACCGTCCATACGGGCAATCCATACGCATCCGCGACGGCATGCGGGCGGGTATTGCAGATGAGCCCCACCTGCGCCGCGATCGGCATGCGCTGGAACAGGAACGCCAGATAGAGCACATTCTGGCTCAATCCGTTTGCCCCCAGGAGGGACTGGGTGTCCTGGCAAGCGGCAATAGTAATGCCAATTTTCAGTCCGGTTCGGGCTTTCAAAGAGTCATTCCAACTGGTTCATGTGGGAAGCCGAGTGATCGTGCCGATGTGTCGTTCACACAAAATGAGGGCCGAGACAATGTCTCGGCCCTCGCTTGCATTACAAAGATCAGAACTTCACGCTGGCACCAACACCGGCGCCGAAGGAATCCTTCGAGAAACCGACATTCGCGCCAACACCGATACCACCTTGGGTAACAGCCTGGAGCTTGACGGCACCGGCCCATTCACCTTCGAATGTACCCACGCCGCCCGACAGTCCGGATTCGCCATTCTGAAGGTTCAGCGGCGCCGCGTTCATCGCGAAGCCCATGGCAACACCCTGGAAGGCTTTGTCCTTCTTCTTCTCGAGAACATCGAGACGGCCATCCAGTTCGTTGTAAACGGTGTCGAGCTGCAGCTTGTTCACGGCATCCGTTGGGTTGATGCCCGCGGCCAGACCGGTGATGCGGTTGGTGGTGCCGTTGATCTGCACGGTGCCAACATTCACATTGCCGGTACCGACATCAACGTTTGCACCGTTAGTGGTGATACCACCATTGGCGCTGAGCAGGCCGCCGACAGTCAACGTATTGGCAACCGTTGCGGTGCTGATGTTGGCAACGTTCAAATCTGCCGTGCCGCTGACAGTCAGATTGCTGATCGTAGCCGTGCTGATCGATGCGTTCTGGACATAGGCCTGCTGGATCGTAGCCGTGCTGATTGATGCGTTCTGGACATAGGCCTGCTGGATCGTAGCCGTGCTGATTGATGCGTTCTGGACATAGGCCTGCTGGATCGTAGCCGTGCTGATTGATGCGTTCTGGACATAGGCCTGCTGGATCGTAGCCGTGCTGATCGAGGCATTCTCGACATAGGCCTGATTGATCGTAGCCGTGCTGATCGAGGCATTCTGGACATAGGCCTGATTGATCGTAGCCGTGCTGATCGATGCATTCTGGACATAGGCCTGCTGGATCGAAGCCGTGCTGATCGAGGCATTCTCGACATAGGCTTGATTGATCGTAGCTGTGCTGATCGAGGCATTCTGGACATAGGCCTGCTGGATCGAAGCCGTGCTGATCGAGGCATTCTCGACATAAGCCTGATTGATCGTAGCTGTGCTGACCGAGGCATTCTCGACATAGGCCTGCTGGATCGAAGCCGTGCTGATTGAAGCAGTGCTGATGTTTGCGGTGCTGATCGTTGCAGTACCGCTGATATTGGCGTCGTTGATATTCGCGGTGCTGATGTTTGCGGTGCTGACACTGTTGAGGTTGCCGCCCTGCAGATTGACATTGCCGCCGCCGGTGCGGATCGTGCCGCCTTGTGTATTAACATTGCCGCCGCCAGTGCGGATCGCGCCGCCGCTGGTGGAAATATCGGCCCCATTGGTGTCGATGCCACCGTCCGCGTTGAGTACGTCGGTGGTTGTCAGGCTGCTGATGGTCGCGGTGCTGATTGTTGCTGTGCCGCTGATATTGGCGTCGTTAATATTCGCGGTGCTGATGTTTGCGGTGCTGATGGTTGCGTTGCTGACATTGTTGAGGTTGCCGCCCTGCAGATTGACATTGCCGCCGCCAGTGCGGATCGCGCCGCCGCTGGTGGAAATATCCGCCCCATTGGTTTCGATGCCACCGTCCGCGTTGAGTACGTCGGTGGTTGTCAGGCTGCTGATGGTGGCGGTGCTGATCGTTGCTGTGCCGCTGATATTGGCGTCGTTAATATTCGCGGTGCTGATGTTAGCAGTGCTGATGTTTGCGTTGCTGACATTGTTGAGGTTGCCGCCCTGCAGATTGACATTGCCGCCACCAGTGCGGATCGCGCCGCCGGCGGTATCCAGAGGAGCGCCAGCCACGTTGCCGGTTCCGCCAGTCGTAGTGACCGGATCCCCACCGATGGTGACTTGCGCGAAAGCGGGAGTCGTCAATGCAAGCATTGAAATTGCCGAACTCGCCAGCAAGACTTTTTTAGTAATTTTCATAATACAAGGTCCCTGTTGATTGGGTTTCACGAAAAAATATAACATCGTCAACTAAGCTAATTTAAGTGCGACTTATTGTAATTTTTTGTAAAAATGCCCAATATTTATCTGGATAAGATAAAATTATCCGATAAAATTTTATAATTAAATACCGTCCTTTTATGTTTGGGGTGTTGCCAGAGTCAATTGCGGGCCTCGCTAAAGTTGGGGATGGATGTGGTTAAGAAGACCTTTACCAAGAGGCTCCGTCTTCCATTTGCTCTGCTTCAGGGAAGTTCAGAAATTCATCAGGGGGTGATAAGCGCTTTGTGCGGGCCTCCGTTGAGGCCTTCCCTGGTGGCTACACTGGCCTGAGCAATTTTACTCGCGTCGTCCTTCCACTGTTGATAGGCGTTCTCCTGCGCCGTAATTCCACACCGTTTCACGAGCATGACGATGAACAGACTCCCCTTGATCAAGTGCGTTGCAGCCGTCAGCCTTGCCCTTGCTATGGCCGCTTCGGCGAGCGCTGCGGGCTATATCAACAACAAGACTGGCTGGATGGCGCTCTCGCCCGAAGCCAAAGCTGCCTATGCGCAGGGGCTCAACGATAGTCTGAACTACGTTTTTATCGACGATTCCCTGACCGATGCCCTGGCGAAGAAGGGGCGGACGGAATGCCTGGTGGCGATGCAGACCAATTCGTCCCTGCTGGCTGACAGAATTACGCAGGCCTACAGCGATAATCGCCTTGCAGATTACGCGCCTACGGCGATCTATATTATCAAAATGGGCGAAATCTGCCGCAGCCACATTAACAAGGAACGTGCAGCCTTCGGCCTTGGCCCGATGTAACCAGGGCGCATCTACCGGAAGCATCGGCCCCAAGGGGGCAGTCCGTTGCGAACTGCTCTCCGTTTGGCAAAGTGCGTCCAAAGTCGAGGTAAGGATCATGCCATGAGATTTTGCCACTCTGCCATTGCGGTTGAGCGGCGAAGTTGGAATGTCTGTCTGTCGAAAAGGTGGCGGCCCATCTTGCGGCGCTCGAGATTATCCCGATCCTTCAGCGCAGCGGGATTAGGAATGCAGCCCGTCAGTGATGATCTTGTCGGCTTGCCCATGACGCTTCAGCGCCTTCTTCATGAAGCGTAAAGCGGCGGATTTGTCCCGCTTCTTCGTGTGGCTTTTGATCACTTCGCCTTCGTGATCCACGGCGCACCACTAAATGAGCCATCTCGCCGTTCAGCCGGACATGCATCTCGTCAAGGTGCCAGCGCGATGCCGAAATCCACGCATTGGTTGGCATGTCGGCTGTGAACAATCGCCCAAATCTGTTCCACCACAGCCGCGCGGTCTCAAAACAAATATCGATATCGCGCTCGCAAAGAAGGTCTTCGACATTCCGCAGCGAGAGGGGAAACCGGACGTACATCATCACCGCGAGATGGATCACTTCAGGCGATGAGTGAAAATATCTGAACGGATTTGGTATCTTGCTCATCCGTTGAGGTTAACCGCGCGGGGAGGGTGGGCCATATTTTTGAGATCACTCTACCCAGTGCTTGATACTTTTCCAATATTCGGACATCGCGCACGATCGATTGAGAGTGTTCTTATGAATAGTGTAACGATTGAAAAAATACATGCGCTATGGGATGAGTTGTCGGATTTCGAATTAAGCGGGTCAGATTCCTCGGTCATGCATCTTCTGGCGCGGCTGACTGAATGGGTAGGCGCCTGTAATGCGACATGGGCAGGAGCTCTGCGGATGCACGGCAGGCAGGCTGATGATCCCTTGCAAGGCTGGCGCGTTGTTGCTGGCGCGGCTTTGCACCCGATCTCATTGCAATCCGATGACGGCAAACATCTGGCTGGTGTTATGGAGGTTTGGGATCGACGCGAAATCGATCCTTCCTTCCTGCTGCCCTTGAAAGCAGTGGGTCATTTCCGAACCTATTCTCTGCGCCGCGATCTGCCGGCAGAGTGGTTCGAGACACCCTTTTATCAGCGCCACTATGGCTTTTGTGGCATCTATGATGTGGTGCTGGTCGGCTTCCCTTTGAATGAGGACTGTGAATCCCACATCGGTTTTTATATGCGGGAGCCGATTTCAGACGAAATGATCGCTGTAATCTCCTATGCGCTCCGTGGCATCAAATGGTTCCATCGACATTTGATGCTCGGCCACGGACTGCTTCTTGCCAAGACTCCGCTGACACCGACCGAGCACAAGGTCATGCAGTTGCTACTCACCGGGGCGCCTGAGAAGGTAATCGCGTGCCAGATGGGCCTCGCTACTTCGACCACCCATCACCATGTCGTTGCGATCTACCGCAAGTTCGGCGTTCGCAGCCGGGCCGCTCTCGTGAGCCTCTGGGTCAATGGTCAAAAGTACAAATGAAAAGTATTGCTCACACCCCGTCTATTTAGACGGGGTGACCATCCAGAGGCGCTTCAGCTAGGCCATTCATGAATCCATGATCGATGTGGTTGGTTGGGGCCTCACGCCCCGTCGGTCTCTCCGGCGTGGGTGGTTAACGCTGCCTGCTTCTCTGGCGGCCGAGGGGCAGAGTATTCATGGTATTTATCACGACGGCGACCACGGGCGTCGTTCACGGGCTTCATCACTGCAAGTCGCTGATGTTCTCAACGGCCTCGCTCGCAATCGTCGCGGCTATCGGTTTTCCGCAGTCGGCCCATGCTGAGAGCTGCATGGGACAGGTTTGCCGATATGACGAAGTGTTTGAGGCAAACCAGGCGAACACAATCAGCACCGGCAACTGGTGGATGAAAGAAAATTCCACACTCAATGTCACATCTGCGGACGCCATCACCGGCGACAGCTATTTGAGCGTGAGCGACAATGCTGTTGTTAACGTCACGGCAGCGAACGGTATATCCGGCGGCATTCAGCTTTTCGGCGGAACCCCAACTCTGAACGTAAATGTCACCGATGGAATCAGTGGCGGGCAATTGGCCTTGCGCGGCGATGCCGTGGGCAATTTTCGGGCAACGCGCGCTGGCAGTGGCCAAGACATTCAACTTACGCGTCAATCTGTGCTGAATGTCCTGGCTGAGGACGCCATAAGCGCCCACACCAAGATTCAATTCGTAGCCCAGAGTTCTGTGGGTGGTTATCTCAGGCTCAACGGATACAGCACAGTTGTCGGTGGTATTGCGTCGTACGATGGCGGCGCTGGGGTTATCGAGAACACGGGCGCCACTACCAGTATGTTGTCGGTGGACAATTCGGCGCTGACTTCCGTATTTTCAGGCATCATCCGGGACGGTGGCCCAGGGGCTCTCGGCCTGACCTTGTTGAACGGGCAATTGCGGCTCTCAGGTGCGAACAGCTATACCGGCGGAACGGTAATTAACGCGGGCACACTGTCGATATCCTCCGACGCCAATCTGGGGGCAGCCGCGGGCGGCCTAACCTTCAACGGCGGCCGGCTGGCGACCAATGCCAGCTTCAGCAGCTCGCGCGTGGTCCTGCTCAACGCCAATGGCACCTTCGACGTTGCAGCGGGAACGACGCTGGGACTCACCGGCGCGATTTCCGGCACTGGCGGCCTGGTGAAAACAGGGACCGGCACGCTGACGCTATCAGGTGTCAACAGCTATACTGGCGGCACCACGATCAATGACGGCACGCTGACGGCGGGAGCATCGGGCGCGTTCGTCAACAATACTGCCTATACGATCAATGGCGGCACGCTGGCGTTCAACAATTTCAACCTCACCATGTCCTCGCTGTCGGGCACAGGCGGCATGGTGGCGATGGGGCTGGCGAGCCTCAACCTTAATCAGGCAACCGATACCACCTATGCGGGCAGTCTCACTGGCACCGGTCTTATCATCAAGACCGGCGCGGGCGCGCTGACCCTGGCAGGCGATTCATCGAACTTTGCCGGAACCACAGTCGTCGCTGGCGGCACGGTGCGGGTGGATGGGACGCTCGGCCATAATCTCGCCGCGCGTAGCGGCGGGGCCTTGACCGGCTCGGGCACTATCACGGGCAATGCCGATCTGACCAATGGCGGCGTGTTTAACGGGATCAGCGGGCAGACCCTCCACGTCGGTGGCAGTCTCCTGATGGATAGCAGCAGCGTTATAAACGCGTCGCTGGGCAGCCCGTCAAGCACGGCGCTGATGTCTGTCGACGGCAATCTGACGCTGAACGGCACACTGAACGTTGCCGATGTCGGCGGCTTCGGTGTGGGGGTCTATCGCCTGATCGACTACAGCGGGTCGCTGACTGGCTCTGGCCTGACCATCGGGACTACGCCCGGTGGAGTCGCTGCTTCCAACCTCGCCGTGCAGACCTCGGTCGCGCATGAAGTGAACCTCGTGTCCGCGGTCCCGACGGCGCTAAGCTTCTGGGACGGCGGCAATGCCGCGCTGTATGGCAATGGCGCGGTCGATGGAGGCGCGGGCACCTGGCGCGCCGATGGCAGCAGTTGGACGACGGTCGATGGCGATATCAACGGCGCGTTTTCGCCTAATCCGACTTTCGCCATCTTCCAGGCGAACAGCGGCATTGTGACGGTGGACGCTTCGGCTGGTGCGATCGGCGTCACCGGCATGCAGTTTGCTGCCGACGGTTACCGCATCGAGGGCGGCTCCATCGCCTTACAGGGCGCAGGCGGAACAACAACGATCCGCGTCGGCGACGGCTCGGCCGCAGGCGCGGACATGACCGCTACCGTTGCCTCGGCGCTCACCGGCGCTTCGGCCCTGGTGAAGAACGATCTCGGCACGCTGATCCTGACCGGCGCCAACACTTACACCGGCGGCACGACGGTCGATAGCGGGACGCTTCGCACCGGCGCATCGGGCGCGTTCGTCGCCAACACCGCCTACGCCGTCAACGGCGGCACGCTGGACCTCGGCGGCTTCGCCCTCACCATGTCATCATTGTCGGGCGCAGGCGGGACGGTGGCGCTGGGGAGCGCAGATCTGACAGTCGATCAGGCGTCCGACACCCGCTTTGCCGGTACGCTCACCGGGGCTGGTCGGTTCATCAAATCCGGCACGGGCACACTCACGCTCACCGGCGCGAGCACGCTCGGCACGAGTGCTCCCTCCATAACAGGCGGCGGTCTCATCCTCGATGGCGGCAGTCTGAACCTGAGCAGCGGCGATATTCCGATCCTGACCGTTTCCGCCGCCAGCGGCACGGCTGATTTGACGCTTCTCAATGGCGGCACGGTGGTCGTCAACGGCGTTAACGGCGTCAAGGTGGGCACGAGCGGCGGCAGCGGCAACCTCAACATCACCGGCAGCGGCTCGCACCTCTATGCCAACACGACCTGGATCGGTACTGCCGGCACGGGCACGATGAACATCACCGATCGGGGCGCGGTGAGCAGCCAGATCGTCGCCATCGGTGCAATCAACGGCAACGCTACAGCTATCCTGAGCGGCACAGGTTCGACTTTGACTGCGGCCTCCGGGGCGGATCATGGCGGCAGCTTCGGCCTGGCCGTCGGCGTCTCGGGTGCGACCGGTAGGTTGACCATTGCTGATGGCGCGGTGGCGACTGCTGGCAATACCTATCTGGCCATCCAGGGCGGCACCGCCACCCTGAACTTGAACGGCACGAATGGCAGCCGCGGCGTGCTGCTGACCGATACGATCGAAGCCGGTTACAATGGCACTTTCACGCCCGGATCGACGGCGACAATCGCGTTCGATGGCGGCATCCTGCGCGCAAATGCCAACACCGTCGGCACAACCGCAGGGGATTTCCTCAAGAGTTTCACGAGCGGAAAGGGAACGATCGTCATCAATAGCGGGGGCGCGTTCCTCGATAGCAACGGCTATGCTGTATTCACCGCGGCCATCTTTGGCGGCACAGGCGGTTTCTTCAAGGAGGGTGCAGGCGCGCTGACGCTCTCTGGCGCAAGCACCTATACGGGCGGCACCACGATTTCAGCGGGTACGCTGGCGCTTGGTGGCGCCGGTTCCATTGCTGCAAGCTCCGGCCTGTCGATGGCGGCAGGTAGCTTCTTCGATATTTCCGGCGTTACATCAGGGGCGACCATTCTCGGACTGAGCGGCAACGGGACCGTCTCGCTCGGCACGAAGGCGCTGAGCGTCAATCAGGCAACCGATACCACCTATGCCGGCGTATTGACCGGCGCAGGTGCTTTCACGAAGTCCGGCACAGGAGCGCTCACGCTGACTGGCGACTCTTCCGCCTTTGCCGGAACCAGCACCGTTTCGGCAGGCAGGCTCGCGGTCAACGGCACGCTTGGTGGCGATGTTCTCGCGCGTAGCGGCGGCATCGTGACTGGCTCGGGCACTATCACGGGCAATGCCGATCTGACCAATGGCGGCGTGTTTAACGGGATCAGCGGGCAGACCCTCCACGTCGGTGGCAGTCTCCTGATGGATAGCAGCAGCGTTGTAAACGCGTCGCTGGGCAGCCCGTCAAGCACGGCGCTGATGTCTGTCGACGGCAATCTGACGCTGAACGGCACACTGAACGTTGCCGATGTCGGCGGCTTCGGTGTGGGGGTCTATCGCCTGATCGACTACAGCGGGTCGCTGACTGGCTCTGGCCTGACCATCGGGACTACGCCCGGTGGAGTCGCTGCTTCCAACCTCGCCGTGCAGACCTCGGTCGCGCATGAAGTGAACCTCGTGTCCGCGGTCCCGACGGCGCTAAGCTTCTGGGACGGCGGCAATGCCGCGCTGTATGGCAATGGCGCGGTCGATGGAGGCGCGGGCACCTGGCGCGCCGATGGCAGCAGTTGGACGACGGTCGATGGCGATATCAACGGCGCGTTTTCGCCTAATCCGACTTTCGCCATCTTCCAGGCGAACAGCGGCATTGTGACGGTGGACGCTTCGGCTGGTGCGATCGGCGTCACCGGCATGCAGTTTGCTGCCGACGGTTACCGCATCGAGGGCGGCTCCATCGCCTTACAGGGCGCAGGCGGAACAACAACGATCCGCGTCGGCGACGGCTCGGCCGCAGGCGCGGACATGACCGCTACCGTTGCCTCGGCGCTCACCGGCGCTTCGGCCCTGGTGAAGAACGATCTCGGCACGCTGATCCTGACCGGCGCCAACACTTACACCGGCGGCACGACGGTTGATAGCGGGACGCTCATCGGCAATGCGGCCTCGATCCAGGGCGACATCGCCAACGCTGGCACGGTCGAATTCGACCAGGCGAGCGATGCGCGCTTCGCCGGTTCGATCACCGGCCTGCGCGGCACGAATGGTGCGCTGGTGAAGAGCGGCGCGGGTAATCTGGCGCTGACCGGAAGCTCGACGCTCGACTGGACGCTCAAGGCCGGCGGTCTCACAGCCGATGCGGGTCTCTTCACCGGCAACGCCGCGATTGGGGGCGGTGCAAACCTGACCTTCAATCAGAGCGCAAACGCCAGCTATGCCGGTGTCCTCACCGGCACGGGCGAGTTCACCAAGTCGGGCGCAGGCTCGCTCGTGCTGACTGGGGACTCCTCCGCTTTCGCGGGCGAGACCACGGTTGCGGGTGGAAGGCTCGCCGTCAATGGCGCGCTCGGCGGCGCGGTCACCGTCCTCGATGGAGGCTTGCTCGGCGGCTCCGGCATCATCAGCAATCTGTCGGTGATCGGCACGGTCGCGCCCGGTAATTCGATTGGTACGCTTCATGTCGGCAATATCACCTTCGCGAGCGGCTCGTCCTACGAGGTCGAGATCAATGCCGCTGGCCAGTCCGACAAGATTGTCGCGTCAGGCAAGGTCACCATCAATGGCGGCACGGTCAAGGTGCTGGCCGGCACGGGCAATTACGCCCCGGCGACCACTTACAACATCCTGACCGCCAATCCCGCCGCCGGCGGCGTCGACGGCACCTTTTCCGGTGTGACCTCGAACCTCGCCTTTCTCGATCCATCGCTCAGCTATGACGCCGGAAACGTCTATCTGACGATGACCCGCAACGACGTCAGCTTCAGGGATATCGGCGTGACACCGAACCAGAAGGCGATGGGCAGCGGTATCGAAGCGCTCGCCCACGGCAACCCGATTTGGGATGCGGTTGTGCAGTACGACGCCGATACGGCCCGCAACGCCTTCAACCAACTCTCCGGCGAGATCCATCCCTCGGCCAGGACCGCATTGATCGAGGACAGCCGCTTCGTCCGCAACGCCATCGGCGATCGCATTCGCGCTGCCGTCGATAGCGTTGCCGCAACCGACGGCATGGTCACGACCTATGACGACCATGGCCCACTGGCCAGCGCCGCCTCGACCGATCGTTTCGCGGTCTGGGGTCAGGCATTCGGATCGTGGGGCCATATCGACGGCGATGGAAACGCCGCGCGCCTCAACCGCTCGACGGGCGGCTTCTTCCTCGGCGCGGATGCACCCGCGTTCGATACATGGCGCTTCGGCGCGGTCGTGGGCTATAGCAGCACCGGCTTCAAGGCGCGCGCGCGCTATTCCTCCGGCTCGAGCGACAACTACCATGTCGGCGTCTATGGCGGCACGACCTGGGGTGGCCTCGCGTTCCGCACCGGCGCTACCTACACATGGCATGATATCACCACGAGCCGCACGGTTGCGATCCCCGGCGTCACAGACAGTCCCAGAAGTGACTACAACGCTGGCACAGCGCAGGTCTTCGGTGAACTCGGCTACCGCATGCAGGCCCGGAACGTTGCGTTCGAGCCTTTCGGCAACCTCGCCTACGTAAACATTCACACGGATAGCTTCGCCGAAAAAGGCAGTGTCGCCACGCTGTCGACAGCCAGCGGTTCGACCAATACAGCCTTCACCGCGCTTGGCCTCCGGGCTGCGACGACCTTCGATCTCGGCGCGTCCAAAATCAGGGCAAAGGGTATGCTCGGCTGGCGTCACGCCTTCGGCGATATCTCACCGCAGAGCGCGATGCGCTTCGTCAGCGGCGGCGACGCCTTCTCGATTGGCAGTGTGCCGATCGCTCGCGATGCGGGTTTGGTCGAAGCGGGTCTGGAGTACGCCTTCACCCCCAATGCTACGCTCGACGTCGTCTACCAAGGCCAATCCGGCCACGGTCTCGCCGACCAGTCTATTCGGGTCAATCTCAACGTGACGTTCTAAGGGAGGTGTCAGTCCGTTGCGAACTGCTCCCCGTTTCGCAAAGTGGGCCCAAAGTCGAGGTAAGGATCATCCCATGAGATTTTGCCACTGTGCCATGGCGGCGGAACGGCGAAGTTGGAATGTCTGTCGGCAAGGTGGTGTTCCGCGTTGAAGTGGTTGTGCAGGAAAGCGTGAACCGCGGTGAATTCTTGTAGCGATTTCATCTTCCGAAATCGTTGCATGGCGCGCTCTCGTCGGCGGAAGGGTAGATGTGAATTTTCTGCCCGATTGTTGAGATAGTGGCCCATCTCGCGCCGCTCGAGATTGCCCAGTCCTTTCATCGCAGCGGGATAAGAACGCAGCCCATCAGTGACGATCTTGTCAGCTTGACCGTGGCGCTTCAGTGTTTTCTTCATAAAGCACAAAACCGCAGATTTATCGCGTTTCCTGGTCACGTCGCTTTCGAGCACTGCGCCCTCGTGATCAACGGCGCGCCACAAATAACCCATCTCGCCGCTCAATCGGACGTACATCTCGTCAAGGTGCCAGCGCCAGCGCCGAAAACCACGCATTCGTTGCACACGCTGGCGGCGAATGTCGGCAGCGAACAACGGCTCGAAACGATTCCACCACAGTCGCACGGTCTCATGGCAAAGATCGATCCCTCTCTCGAACAGCCGGTCTTCGACATTCCGCAGCGACAGGGGAAACCTGACGTACATCATCACCACAAGGCGGATCACCTCAGGCGATGAGTGAAAATATTTGAACGGATTTGGCGTCTTGCTCATCCGCTCAGGTTAACGGCGCGGGGTGGGGCCATCCTTTTGACACCACCTCTCGGGGGGCAATCTAATCGACTGCCTTTGCGAGACCGGGCAGAAAGTCGTCCATAGATCCCCCATTTTTGTGCTGCTTGCGAAGCAAGGCTTCGATCTCGTCTCGTGCGCCGCCGCGTGTGGCGCCCAGAAGTAAGGTTAGGTATCCCTGTACCAGCTGCGGAACGAACAGATCGTCCGCAATCAGTCCGCGTGACCAGTCGTAGATTGTCGTATATTCGTATCGCACCACGTCATAGGCGAGCGTCTCGGGGTTGATCCAAAGTTGTAACTGGCGACGTTGTCGCAGCGCATTGATATATTCCAGATTGGCATCGACAGCGACGGAATTCATGGCGGTCCAGACATCGGGAATTACCTCCGCGCTGAAGTAGATTTCCATGATTGCATGAATATACCGCGGGATTTTGCGATTGCGGCGACCGACCGTGATGATGCGTTCCACGCTGCGTTGGAGCGTGCCGCGCGGCGCGGAATAGGTTACGCGCCCCAGATATTCGAGGAAATACTCCTGAATTGCTGCTGCGATCACATGCTCGCGTGTTTGAAAGGCATTATACAACGTGCGCTTGGCTACACCTGCCCGCTTGCACAGGATGTTCATGCTGAAGTTGGTAATGCCACCTTCTTCGATCAGCTTGCGCGTCTCTTCGAGAATGCGTCGACGGCGTTCCAGAATTGCGGGGCTGGCATAGGTCAGTGGCGCGCCGATCAGGCCGTTGAAGCTGGTTGATGAACTGCTCATTCCCAGCGTTATCATCTCAAGCAGGGTGTGGC
The DNA here is from genome assembly GCF_003860345.1 of Caenibius tardaugens NBRC 16725. Classification (GTDB taxonomy): domain Bacteria; phylum Pseudomonadota; class Alphaproteobacteria; order Sphingomonadales; family Sphingomonadaceae; genus Caenibius; species Caenibius tardaugens. The sequence goes on along the minus strand of NZ_CP034179.1, from coordinate 976,463 downwards.
GTCAACTGATGCGTGGTCAAGCCACGATCGGAGTTGGGATGGCCGGAAGCGATAGCATAAGTGGCCAGCAATTGTTTCGAGCGGATCGTGGCAAAAGGTGCGGTGCATCCCTGCAATAACGGGCGCGCCCTTAACTTTCAGCCCACAGGGCTTTGCCACCGAGCATTAGAATCTTTTTGTGCAATAGGTCAATATGACATGGCATGAAATTAAACTAATATATTAAAATAAATAACCTTTTTGCAGAAAAGTTCCATGTTGACAAATCCCAATAAGCGCATAAATATGCACTATAGGTTATATTTGTTTCGGGGTTATCACTGTATCGCTAGATGTGAGCGCCCGAGGTGATGCATGCGATCGTTGTTATTTGTTCCTGGAGATCAACCCGAGCGGTTCGCCAAGGCGGCGGCTTCAGGTGCTGATGCGCTGATTTTGGATCTGGAAGATTCAGTTCGGGCAGCGCGCAAACCGGTTGCGCGAAAAGCCATCGCAGAGCATTTGTCGAACCCGACTTGGGATGCGGTAACTTTCGTGCGGGTTAACCCCCTTGGTGGGCCCTGTCTGGCTGACGATTTGAAGGCACTTGTCGGTCTGCGCCCTGCCGGGTTGATGCTGCCCAAAGCGGAAGGCGCCGCGAGCGTGAAGGTGCTCGTGTCATCGCTTGCCTCCCATGGTCTTGCCGGTGTTCCAATTCTGCCGATTGCGGCAGAAACTCCTGCCGCAATCTTCTCTTTGGGAAGCTATCGCGAAGTGGCGGAACATCTCGTGGGCCTGACTTGGGGCGCGGAAGATTTGCGGGCGGAGATTGGTACGATCCATTCCAGAGGCGATGACGGGCTGTTTACCGCACCCTATCAGGTGGCCCGGGCTCTCACGTTGTTTGGCGCGCATACGGCTGATTGCCCGGCGATCGAAACGGTGTTCCCGGCCTTCCATGACGATGCCGGGTTGAACCGCTTTGCGGCGTTGGCGGCGCGGGACGGGTTCACCGGTATGATGGCGATCCATCCACGACAAATCGCAGCGATCAATCGCGCATTTACGCCTTCAGACGAACGGATCGATTGGGCTCGGCGGGTGGTGGCAGCCTTCGCAGCCAACCCCGGGGCCGGTGCCCTGCAGATTGAGGGTGAAATGATCGATGCACCGCACCGCCAGCAGGCCGAGCGTATATTGCGGATGGTTTCATGATTTCTCGGCGCCGCGTCACCATTCGGTGATGCAAATTGTACAGGGATTGAGGAGTATAAATGCGGATCAATGACTGTACCACGCTTGAGCGGGATGGTGGGATTGCCATTATTACCGTTGACTCTCCGCCGGTGAATTCGCTTTCCGTAGCGGTGCGCAAAGGCGTTGCCGAGGCGATGATGCAGGCCGCGGGGGATTCGGCTGTGGCAGCCGTCGTGTTGATATGCGGCGGTCGCACTTTCTTTGCTGGCGCCGATATAACGGAATTCGGCAAGCCGGTGATCGAACCAGACCTTCGCGCATTGCAGCAGATCGTCGAAGATATGCCCAAGCCTGTGATCGCGGCGATCCACGGCGCTGCGCTGGGGGGCGGGCTGGAATTGGCGCTGGTCGCTCACGGTCGTATCGCTGTGCCTTCGGCTCAGTGTGGTCTGCCCGAAGTAAGGCTTGGGCTAATGCCCGGTGCCGGCGGCACCCAACGGCTGCCGCGTGTTGTGGGGGCCGCGCGCGCGTTGGAAATGATGACAAGCGGCGATCCGATTTCTGCGGCCGAAGCGGCTCGGTTAGGTCTGTTGGATCGGATTGCGGACGAAGGCGCGTTACGCGACGAGGCAGTTGCTTTCGCCCGCGCGGTGGCTGCCGATGGTGCCCCGCTCGCTAGGATTCGCGATCGTCCGCTTGTCGTTGAACAGGGCCTGTTCGATGCGTTCCGCGAGGCGAATGGGCGCAAGTTTCGTGGGTTGATGGCACCGGAAAGTATCATTCGCTCGGTGGAACAGGGCATCGCGCTACCTTTCCCACAGGCATTGGAGAATGAGCGGGCACTGTTCTGTGCGTTGCTCGAGGGGGCACAGTCGGCCGCGCTGCGTCACGTGTTCTTTGCGCAACGGCAGGCGGCCAAAGTCGATGCGATATCCGCCGATACGCCAATACGACCGATTATCAGGGTCGGCGTCGTTGGCGCCGGGACGATGGGTGGCGGTATCGCAATGAACTTCGCCAATGTGGGCCTGCCGGTGACGATTGTTGAGACTCGGCAGGAGGCGCTCGATCGTGGGCTGCGTATAATTCGTCGCAATTATGAAAACAGTGCGAAGAAGGGCAAGCTTACCGCCGAACAGGTTGCGCAACGTATGGCTTGTCTGACCGGATCGCTGGCGCTTGAGGACCTGGCCGATTGCGATCTAGTGATTGAGGCGGTGTTCGAGCAGTTGGATGTAAAGCAGGAACTGTTCCGACGTCTCGACCTTATTGCCAAACCTTCAGCTATCGTCGCTACCAATACGTCCTACCTCGACATCGATCGCATCGCTGAAGTGACCGGGCGGCCGGAAAATGTGCTCGGCCTGCACTTTTTCTCGCCAGCCAACGTGATGCGCCTGCTCGAGATTGTGAAGGCCGCGAAGACCGACCTTTCCGTGTTGGCGACGGCAGTGGCGTTGGCAAAAAAGATCGGAAAGATCGGTGTCGTTGTCGGCAATTGTTACGGCTTTGTCGGCAACCGGATGTTGGCGGCACGGCATGCGCAGGCTGAGGCGGTGGTGACCGAGGGGGCGCTGCCATGGGATGTCGATCGCGTGATCCGCGATTTCGGCTTCGCAATGGGGCCGTTCGAGATGCGTGATCTGGTAGGGCTTGATGTCGGATGGAACCGGGCGACATCAAGCGGCGCGACCGTACGTGAAATGCTTAATGAGATGGGACGCCACGGGCAGAAGACCGGTGGTGGCTATTATGACTATGACGAGAAGCGGCAGCCAACGCCGTCGCCGATCGCTGAACAGGCGGTGCTCGATTTTTCGGAGCGGCACGGGGGCCAGCGGCGCATCGTCTCCGATGAGGAGATCCGTGATCGTGTCCTGCTGGCCATGGTCAATGAGGGCGCGAAGATTCTCGATGAGGGGATAGCGCAACGATCCTCCGATATCGATCTGGTCTGGATCAATGGCTACGGTTGGCCAGCATATCGCGGCGGGCCTATGTATTGGGCCGACACGGTTGGTCTGCCGGTGATCCGCGACAAGCTCAAGGCGCTTCATGCGACACATGGAGAGGTATTCCGCCTCTCACCACTGATCGAGAGGCTGGTGGCTCAGGGCAAGGACTTCGCAAGCCTGTGATCCGTCATGTCCTGGCATATTTTCATAATATCACGTTGAAATACAAAAATAATATAGATGATCGGGGGCTTTGGGCCATCGAAAGCGGTGGAAAAGCATGTTTGCGCTGTTTGACGGTTGACATCCACCGCTGGTCGCTTAAATTATATCCTATGGTGCAGTTTTTAGAGAGGGGCTGATGCTTTGGTGAGTGTGGAGGGGCAAAATACGATGCAGTCGAACGCTCTCTCTACCTTCCGTTCTGAGGCGCGTACTTGGCTGGAGGCCAATTTTACGCCCTCGCTGGCGTTCAAGAATCCTGTCCCCTACCAGAATGACGCCGCTTTCGCGGAAGCCGATGCAGACTGGCGGCTCTGGCGTGATCGGATGGCTAAGCAGCGGTGGGGTGCACCGGGCTGGCCTGCCATTTACGGGGGCGCCGCGCTCGAAGGGGGCGATGTTCGCATTCTGGACGAGGAGATGGCCCGGATCGGCGCGTTCAATCCGATGAAGATGACTGGCTATACAATGCTGGGCCCGACCTTGATGGAATATGGTACAGACGCGCAGAAAGCCCGGCATTTGCCAGGCATTGCGACAGGGCAGGTGCGCTGGTGTCAGGGATTTTCCGAGCCGGGCGCCGGATCAGATCTCGCTTCATTGCAGACCCGTTGCAGAGATGCGGGTGATCACTGGGTTGTCGATGGCCAGAAGGTTTGGACATCGGGTGCGAACCATGCGGACTGGTGTTTTGCGCTGGTCCGTACCGATGCCGCGGCAAAGCAGAGGGGCATCAGCTTTCTGCTGTTCGATATGCGATCGCCCGGCGTGGAGACGCGACCGATTACGTTGATCAGCGGATCGACCCATTTTTGCGAGATGTTCCTCAACGCCGTGAAGGTCCCCAAGGATAACATCGTTGGGAGGGTAAACGAAGGCTGGGGAATAGCGAAGCGGCTGCTCCAGTTTGAGCGTGACAGTCTTTCACAGGGGCGCGGCGAAGGGGCCAGCCTCTTGCCCTTGGCGCAGGCCAGGATTGGGGTGGATGAAGCCGGGCGTATAGCGGAGCCTGACGTGCGTGCCCGACTGATCCGGCACAACATGCGCGCGCAAGCCTATAACCTGACAATAGCGCGGATCGGTATGGAGGCAAAGAGCGGGATATCGACGGATTCGATGATCCCGGTGCTCAAAAATCTCGGTTCCGACATTGCTCAGGAACGCGCTGATCTGATGCGTGAGCTGTTGGGCGAGCAGGGTGTCGGCTGGTCTTCGCCCGGATATTCGGAGGAGGAGATCGCAGCGACGCGTCATTGGCTGCATAGCCGCGCCTTCTCGATCTATGGTGGCAGCTACGAAATCCAAAACAATATCGCGGCGAAGCGCACGCTCGCATTGCCCGAACCGCAGCAGCCCCGATGAGAGAACCTGTATGGCTTTGCTGAACGAGGAACAGCTGCTGCTGCGCAATATGGCATCAGACTGGGTGCGTGATCGCGCACCGGTGACGGCGCTTCGACACGTGCTCCAAGAGCGGCCTCCGATCGGTTATGACGCGGACTTGTTTGTCGAAATGGCCGGGCTGGGCTGGGCAGGGATTATCGTACCCGAGGAACATGGAGGATCTGATTTCGGCCTGATGGGCCTCGGGCTGGTGCTGGAAGAGCTTGGCCGTACACTGGTCGCCTCGCCTCTTCTGTCGAGCGGACTAGTCGGAGCAAGCGCGTTACGGCTTGGCGGAAACACCGCGCAGCAGGCCGAGTGGTTGCCTCAGATCGCCACCGGTTCGGCGGTGGTGGTGCTTGCTCTGGAGGAGGAGGGCCGGCATAATCCGGCACGTACTGCGCTTGGCGCGGTTCGCGACGGCAATCGCTGGCGACTGGATGGCATCAAAGCGCCTGTGCCAGATGGTATGGCGGCTGCGGCCTTTGTGACCGTTGCGCGAACCGGCACGGGCGCTGATGATCTAACTCTGTTCCTGATCCCGGCGGATGCCGCGGGCCTATCGCGCGAAAGATTGGATCGGATCGACGGACGGGGTGCGGCGCGCCTGCGCCTCGAGAGTGTGATGCTGGAAGAGCGCGCGGTGCTTGGCGAAGCGAATGCCGGCGCCGCATTGCTTGACCGGATTCTTGATCGCGGTCGGGCCGGGCTTGCGGCCGAAATGCTCGGTAGTGCGACGCAGGCATTTGAGACAACGATAGATTATCTCAAGACACGTGTGCAATTTGGCCAGTTGATCGGATCGTTTCAGGCGCTGCAACATCGCGCGGTCGCGATGTTCGCCGAACTGACGCTGACGCGGTCGGCTGTGGAAGCAGCACTGACCGCGCTGGATGCCGACTATGCTGATGCACCGATGCTCGTCTCGCTTGCGAAGGCGCTCGCTGGAGAGGCCGCATTGTCCGTCGCGCGCGAAATGGTGCAACTTCATGGCGGCATCGGCATGACGGAAGAACACGACGCTGGTCTTTACCTGAAACGGGCGGCCGTTGCGGATACCACTTGGGGCAACAGCGCATTTCATCGTGAACGCTACGGCCATCTGGCGGGGTATTGAGGATCGGTGGTGGCAGGATTAGCGCATGACCTATGATCTGCTTGATGGGCTACGGGTGATCGAGGCGGCGGCGTTTGTCGCCGGGCCGTCGGCGGGCATGCATCTGGCGCAGATGGGTGCGGAAGTGATCCGCATTGATGCGATCGGCGGCGGGCCCGATTATCGTCGCTGGCCGCTCGCACCGAACGGCGCCAGTCTGTATTGGGAAGGGCTGAACAAGGGCAAGAAATCGATCGCGATCGATCTTTCGTCAGGCGAAGGGCGTGAACTGGCGCTAGCTCTTGCCACGGCTCCGGGTGATAGTTGCGGATTGTTTCTCACCAACTTCCCGGTGCACGGCTTTCTCTCCTACCAGGCGTTGGCTGCGCGGCGTGAGGATGTAATATGCGTGCGGGTGATGGGCTGGGCCGATGGCGCGCCCGCTGTGGATTACACGATAAATGCGGCGGTCGGCGTTCCGCTGATGACCGGCCCTGTGGATTCGCTCAATCCGGTGAACCATGTGTTTCCCGCATGGGATTTCATCGCTGGCAGCCAGGCGGCCTTCGCCATGGTCGCAGCCGAACGCGCGCGGCGGTGCACAGGGTTGGGGGCGAATGTTCAACTGCCATTGTCCGATGTGGCAGCGACCTGCCTGTCGCAGACGGGGCAACTGGCAGAGACGCTGATGGGCGGGGATCGCCAGCGCATGGGAAACGATCTATTTGGCGCCTTCGGTCGCGACTTCGGCACAGCGGATGGGCGGCGGCTAATGGTGGTGGCGATCACACCGAAACAATGGTCGGGGTTGATCAAGGTGCTCGATATCGCGAGGCCGGTTTCCAAGATCGAGCAGGAGGCGGGGGTGTGCTTCGCATCTGACGAGGGTGCGCGATTTATGCACCGCGCGCGTTTGTTTCCGGTGTTTGAAGCGGCGATTGTGGCGCGGACCTGTGCCGATCTCGGTCCGGCATTCGATGAAGCGGGCGTTACCTGGTCGGAATATCGGAGCCTTGCTGAAGCTGCGTTCGATCAGCGCCTCTTTGCGGGTAACCCGGTTTTCGAGACGATCTCCCATCCAAGCGGGCTTAGCTATCCGGCGGCAGGCCCCGCAGCGCATCTGGCCGGGCGGCCACGCGCCGCTGTGGCGCCTTCGCCCCGGCTTGGCGCAGACAGTGATGAGGTGCTGACGAAGGTGCTCGGCCTTGGTGATGGTGCGATTGCTGCGTTGCATGATCGGGGCGTCGTCGCGGGGCCGGCGTCGTGACACTGGACCCTGCGGTGGTTGCAGAATGGCAGCGCTGGACCGGTCGCAGCGAAAGCACGAACGAAGTGCTTGATCCGGGTGCCTTGAGACGTTTTGCGGCGGTTATAGGCGAAGATACTGATGTCGAAAGGCACTGGCCATCTCTGGGTCATTGGGGCTGTTTCCTCCCGGTTGTGCGGGCTGAAGAGGTGGGCTTCGACGGACATCCATTGCGCGGCGGGTTTTTGCCGCCTGTGACGTTGCCCCGACGCATGTTTGCCACCGCTGAAATGCACTTTGCCGCGCCGCTGCGTGTCGGCGAACCGGCCACGCGCCGCGCGATGATCCGCGATATCCGCCATCGCATGGGTGAAAGCGGGGCATTGCTTCTGATCGATGTGGAATATGTTATCACGCAAGCGGGTGTGGATTGCGTGATGGAACGGCAGACGATTGTCTATCGCGGAGAAAATGGCCGAACGCCCGCAATGGTGCTGTCATCTGTGGATGGCCCCTGTGCTGCAAGGGGTAAAATAGGTTTGATGATTTAATCTGACAGGGTGCGGTCATCTGTCCGGCCTGTTGGTGCGGCATGTATAGACCGCTGGCCCTGATGCTGTCCGCTGGTCGGGTCCCATTCAGTCGGACGAGCTCGTGGCTCCGACAGCACCTCGGGTTGTCCTGACCTTTGCGGCCGCGTTCAGATCGTTATCATCATTCCTGTTGGCACCCTCACAGTTCAAAGCGGTGCATAATAATCGGCACCGCTATTATTCTCAGGCCAAAGCCTTTGCCTGATAGACTTCGCCGCGCGCCAGAACGGCCCAGACAATTCGGGCAGTCTTGTTGGCCATGGCCACGGTAACAAGCCGGGTGGGCTTGCGTTCGAGCAGGCCGCAAACCCAATTGCTCGCGGCACTATCAGCAGTCCTTGCCCTGCGAACCACGGATGTCGCACCAACAACAAGCAACTTTCGCAGATAACGGTCCCCCATCTTCGAGATCCGTCCCAATCGATCTTTACCGCCAGATGAGTTCTGGCGCGGAACCAGACCGAGTGAGGCAGAGAACTCCCGGCCGGACCGAAACTGGGCAGGATCGGTTACAGAGGCAGCCAGAGCGGTAGCGCTGATAACCCCGATCCCCGGAATAGTCGCCAGCCTCTGACTGGCCTGATCCTGACGATGCCAGACAAGCAAACGACGGTTGAGCCTCTGTATCTGCATATCCAGAGTTTCCAGTTGCTCCGCCAGCAGGATCATGGCGTTTTTTGCCATCTCGGGTAAAACCGCCTGATCGGCTAGCCTGACCCGTTTCATCAGCTCACTCACATTGCGCACACCTTGGGCTGCAATCAGCCCAAACTCTGCGCAGTGACCGCGAATGGCATTGATCAGCATGGTACGTTGACGAACCAGGAGTTCGCGTGAACGATGCAGCACGAGGACAGCCTGACGCTCGGCACTTTTTACCGGGACGAACCGCATCATGGGACGCTGCACCGCTTCACAGATCGCCTCTGCATCTGCCGCATCATTCTTCTGGCGCCGTAGATAGGCCTTCACATAAGCAGGCGGCATAAGCCGCACCTGATGTCCCAGGGCAGAAATCTCACGGGCCCAGTAATGAGACGTGGCGCAAGCTTCGATGCCCACAAGGCAGGGCGGGATCTTCGCCAAAGCGCCCAGAAGCGCTGTCCGGCGTAACTTCTTACGCCAGACAACATCGCCATTGGCATCAACAGCATGCAGTTGGAAAACAGACTTCGCCAGATCAAGGCCGATAGTGGTAATCTCCATGGTGGATGGTCCTTTGCATGGGGTGCTTCAACAACAGCCCACAATACGACTCACATCGGTCGGACACAGGGGCCATCCACCTCATCAGTCTTATGCGAACCGCTCTCCACTTGGCGCATTGGGGGTAATTGGAGAACTGCTTCAGGCGACAAGGTTTTGCCATTCGGTCATGGCGGCTGAGCGGCGGGCTTTGTAAGTTTCTCTGTCGATCAGATGGCGTTCGTGGCTGAAGTGATTGTGGACGTTGGCATGGACAGAAGCGAATTTTTGTAGCGCCTTCATTTGTCTGAAGCGGAGCATCGCGCGTTCTCGTCGCCGAAAAGGTAGGTGGCTGTTTTCCACCCTGTTGTTGGCATAACGACCGACTTCCTGCTTCTGCTCACAGCCCAGCGTATTCATCGCCGCCTTGTAGGACCGCAGGCCATCGGTTGTGATGGTGGCAACGTTGCCGTGGTGTTTCAGAGCCTTCTTTATGAATCGCAGGGCTGCGGCTTTGTCCCGGGTTTTGGTGACATAGCTTTCTAGGATCTCGCCTTCGTGATCGACCGCTCGCCAGAGGTAGACCATTTCACCGTTCAATTTGACGTACATTTCGTCGAGATGCCATCTCCAGTGCCGGAAGCCACGCATTCTGCTTATACGCTTCCTGCGGATGTCGGCGGCGAACAGAGGGCCAAACCGGTTCCACCAGAACCGCACGGTTTCATGACAAAGATCGATACCGCGTTCGAACAGGAGGTCTTCGACATTCCGCAGCGATAGCGGAAACCTCACATACATCATCACCACGAGGCGGATTACCTCGGGTGATGAATTGAACCGTCGGAACGGGCTGGGCGGAAGAGCGCGGGATTTGCGAGGCATTCACTGGAGTTACCATCCCCGCGCGTCCGCTGCCATGTTACTCTGACAGTACCCATATGTCCGTTTATACCAAAACCTGCCGCTCCAACTGGCGCAAATTCACCCCCGCGCAATCGCTGCGTTAATCGGCACGACGTGCGCCGTTCTCTCTTGGCGCCGCAAGGCGCGCAGCGAGCCGATCATCATCTGACTCCCGAACCGATTCCGGTGCGACCCTTTCAAATTCGGAATCAGGGAGTTTTCGGCAGAAAATTTCAATCGATAATTTGAGCGAAGCCGGCAACACCCTCCGGAGATGGCGGACGCTTTGTCGGATGTGAAGGCGTGCGCAGATCGTCGACTTTACCCAGCCCCCCGAAAATCGCTTCAATGGTTCGGACACACATAGCGACGCTGTCGTCTGCAAGTGCATACCAGACCAGCTTGGCCTCCTTACGCGTTTGAACGAGATTGGCGCGGCGCAATTCGCCGAGCTGCTGGCTTAGTGCTGGCTGAACGATCTCAGTTGCTTCACCAATTTCCGACACGTTGCGCTCACCGCGCAACAGACAGGAGAGGATCATGAGGCGCTGAGGTTGCGCAAAGACCTTGAGCTTGTCGGATGCGACGGTCGCAGCATCACGGTCCTCGTAAAATGCGGCCGTCATGGCGCGTCCACGAAGCGGCAGAACCAGTCCTCGCGATCTTCATCAATGTCGGATGCGGGGCTGAGTAACGGTTTCCCTTCGCGCCATCCTTCAGGAGCCAGGGTTTGGGCATTGCTCACAGCCTTCAACGCCTTAAGCATCCGCAGCATCTCATCAACCGAACGCCCCACATTATGGGGATAGCAGGTAATCGCTCTAATGACGCCTTCAGGGTCGATGAAGAAAGTCGAGCGCATCGCCATGCTGTCAGCCGATTGCTCGTCGATCATGCCATAGGCACGCCCGATCGCCATGCTCGGATCTTCAATTATGGGAAAGCGGACATCGGCGTCCAGCGTCTCACGGATCGCCCGGACCCACGCCATGTGTGAGTAAAGGCTGTCGACCGACAGGCCCAATAGCGCGGTGTCGAGTGCATCGAATTCAGCTTGGCGCCGGGCGAGTTCGGCGAATTCCGTGCTGCACACAGGCGTGAAGTCTGCCGGATGGGAGAAGAAGATCACCCAGCGTCCGCGTAGCTTGGAGAGCTGGATTTCGCCTGCCGTTGAGCGGGCGCGGAAATCCGGCGCGATCTCTCCGATGCGCGGCGAGCGGCTTTCCGATTTTTGAGCGGTTTCCATGACGCCCCCTTCGACGCTCTCGCGACTTGACGCAAGAAGATTAGTATATTACACGATATATGTAAATATGAATTTATGAGGTTTTCCGTGACCGACTCCGCGCTTGCAGCAGCCTCCTCGCAAATCTCTGCCGCTCAGGCTGGCATTCCTCAGATCAAGGCGTTCTTCGACGAGCCGACCTTCACGGTGACTTACGTCGTCCACGATCCAGAGAGCCTTCGCGCCGCGGTCATCGATAGCGTGCTGGATTATGATCCGGCTTCGGGTCGCACCTCTTTCTCCGCAGCCGAGGCGGTGCTCGCCTATGTTGAGGAGAAGGGGCTATCGATTGACTGGCATCTGGAGACCCACGCCCACGCCGATCACCTCTCGGCCGCGCCCTATCTGCAACAGAAGCTCGGCGGAAAAATCGCGATCGGCGAACATATCGTCACCGTCCAAGAGACATTCGGCAAGCTGTTCAATGCCGGTACGGACTTCGAGCGCGACGGCTCGGATTTCGATCACCTATGGAAGGATGGCGACCGTTTCCGCATCGGCAATCTCGATGTTACCGTGCTGCATGTGCCGGGTCACACGCCGGCCTGCATTGCCTATGTGATCGGCGATGCGGTCTTTGTCGGCGATACCATGTTCATGCCCGACTATGGCACGGCGCGCGCCGATTTTCCGGGTGGCGATGCCCGCACCCTCTATCGGTCTGCAATGCGGCTTCTGTCGCTGCCGCCTGAAACGCGTCTATTCATGTGCCACGATTATCTGCCGGAAGGGCGCAAGGACTATGTCTGGGAAACAACCGTAGAGGCTGAGTGCGAGGCCAACGTCCATATCCATGACGGGGTAAGCGAGGACGAATTTGTCGTGATGCGCGAGGCCCGGGATAAGACGCTCGCGATGCCGCGCCTGATCCTGCCCTCGGTGCAGGTGAACATGCGCGCGGGGCATCTGCCCCCGGCCGAGGACAATGGCGTTACTTACCTCAAGATCCCGGTCAACGCGGTATGATGCTGCCCGGCTTCCCTGACGCCATGCCCGCTGCGGGACTGGCGGGCGGCCTGCTGATCGGTCTTGCCGCCGCGATCATGCTGCTCGGTCTTGGTCGTATTGCCGGCGTCAGCGGCATGCTCGCCCGTGGGTTGGGAATTGCCGATACGGGTGCGCCACGCGCGACAGCGCTCGCCTTCGTTGTCGGGTTGCCCTCGGGAGCGCTGCTCGTCGCGCTGGCTTTCAGCGGTGTCGAGCCGCGCTTTACAGCTTCAATCCCGCAACTGGTCATTGCTGGACTGCTTGTCGGTTTCGGGACGCGGCTCGGTTCAGGTTGCACGAGCGGCCACGGGGTCTGCGGTCTCTCCCGACTCTCGCGCCGATCCATGGTTGCCACCTTGACCTTCATGACGAGTGGCTTCGCCACGGTCGGACTGATGCGCGCTTTCGGTTTCATCAACGGATAATCGGGGGATACTGGGCATGACGAGGAATATGGGAACATTCGACCGGCTGCTGCGCACGATCGTAGCGCTGGTGATCGGCTATCTCTGGTGGACCGGGACGATCAGCGGGGGTCTCGGTGTCGGCTTGGCGATCCTTGCGGTCGTACTCCTTTTGACGAGCGCGATCAGCTTCTGTCCGCTGTACCGCCCGCTCGGTCTGTCGACCTGCGGCCACTGCAAATGAAAGCCCCCGCCATCTCGTTGCTTGCCGGTCTCCTGTTCGGAGCGGGACTTGCCGTGTCCGGCATGGCTGATCCAGCGCGAGTGCGCGCTTTCCTCGATCTGTTCGGGACGTGGGATCCGACGCTTGCCTTTGTAATGGCGGGGGCGATGTTGCCCATGGCGATTGCCTGGTTGATCCAGAAGCGGATGCCGCGACCGATCGCCTTCGAGGCGTTCGACTTGCCTAGCACAAGCTTGCTTGATGCCAAGTTACTTGGTGGTGCGTCGCTGTTCGGGATCGGTTGGGGGATCGCGGGCCTATGTCCCGGCCCCGCACTCGCCGACCTTGCCATCGCACCATTCGAGGCTGGAATTTTCGTGATCACCATGCTCGCCGGCATGGCCGCCCACCGCATCACCGCAAAGTGAAAGCAAGCCCGCTGCAGGGCGGGAGCGAGGACAAGCCATGGACATCAAGCCGCTTACTCAGGACTTTGCGGTGTCTCCGCAGATCACCGTAACCGAAATTCCCTCGATCGCCGCGCAAGGCTTTAAGGCGATTATCTGCAATCGACCTGATAATGAGGAGAAGGGTCAGATTGCCGCTGCGGAGCTGCGCGAAGCAGCCGAACAACTGGGCCTGGAATTTGCGCATGTGCCCGCAGTTTCGGGTGCGATCACAGATGCGAATGTCGCGGCCATGGCGGATGCGCTTGCGCACCTTCCTAAGCCGATTCTCGCCATTTGCCGCTCCGGCGCACGATCGACGAAACTATATGAATTGGTCTCAGCGCGAAACCATTCGGCACCTGATGCCCGAGTTCACGATGTTGTGATTGTCGGCGGTGGCGCGGCCGGGATTGCAACAGCGTCCAGCCTCCTCAAGCGCAATCCCAAGCTTGATATCGCCGTCATCGAGCCGTCCGAGGTGCATTACTATCAGCCTGGCTGGACGATGGTTGGTGCGGGTGTGTTCGACAAGGATTTCACGCGCCGCACCGAAGCGCAGGTTATGCCCAGCCGAGTGACGTGGATTCGCGCCGCCGCTTCGGGTTTCGCTCCGGATGAAAACAAGGTGGTCCTCAATGACGGCGGCGAAGTACGCTACCGGGTACTGGTTGCCTGTCCCGGCATCAAACTGGACTGGGGTGCGATACCGGGCCTCGCCGATGCGATCGGCAAAAACGGCGTTACGTCCAACTATGGCTATGACCTTGCGCCGTACACCAACCGATTGGTGAAAGAATTCAAAGGCGGACGGGCGCTGTTCACCCAGCCCGCGATGCCGATCAAATGTGCGGGCGCGCCGCAGAAGGCGATGTATCTTTCCTGCCATCGCTGGGAAAAGGCGGGGGTCCTACAAGACATCGACGTCCAGTTCCACACAGCCGGCGCGGCGCTGTTCGGCGTTTCCGCCTATGTCCCGGCGCTGATGGAATATGTCGAGCGCTACTGCGCGCACCTCAACTTCGAATCGAAGCTCGTCGCGATCGATGGCACCGCAAAAGTGGCGACTTTCGAACGCAAGGATAGCGACGGCACCCGACGCGTCGAAGAGCGCTTCGACATGATTCACGTCGTGCCGCCGCAGGTCGCGCCGGATTTCGTGCGCACCAGTTCCCTCGCAGCAGCCTCCGGCTTCATCGAAGTCAACGAGGCGACGCTTCAACATGTGCGCTATCCCAATGTATTTGCATTGGGCGACGCCTGCTCAGCCTCGAATGCCAAGACCGCCGCCGCGGCGCGCAAGCAGGCGCCGGTTGTCGCGGTCAATGTACTTGCCGCGCTCGAGGGCAAGCCGCCGACCGCCGACTATGACGGCTATGGCTCCTGCCCGCTGACGGTCGAGGCAGGCAAGATCGTCCTCGCCGAGTTCGGCTATGGCGGGAAATTGCTGCCCAGCTTTCCCAACTGGCTGATTGACGGAACGCGGCCCTCGCGCCTGTCCTGGCTTCTCAAGGACACGATCCTACCGCCAGTATACTGGCATGGCATGCTCAAGGGCCGGGAATGGATGGTCGCACCGCACGCGATCGAGGCGGCGCACTGAGCCATGCTTGAGCCGCTTCAATATGCCCTCGGCGGACTGTCGGGTGCGCTCGTGGGCTTTGTCCTCGGGCTCGTCGGGGGCGGCGGGTCGATCCTCGCCGTGCCACTGCTTCTCTATCTCGTGGGTGTTCGCAATCCACATGAGGCCATCGGCACCAGCGCGCTCGCCGTTGCGGCTAACGCACTTGCCGGCCTCTGGAACCATGCCCACGCTCGCACCGTGAACTGGCGATGCGGCGGCATCTATGCGGCCGCCGGCGTCGTCGGCGCGCTCGGCGGCTCGACGGTCGGCAAGAGCATAGATGGGCACAAACTGCTCTTCTTGTTCGCGATCCTGATGATCGTGGTGGCGGTCCTGATGTTCCGCGGACGCGGTGACCAAGGGGTCGAAGGCGCACAGTGCAATCGGGAAAATGTCGGCAAGGTCGTCGGCTATGGCCTCGGTACTGGCGCCTTTTCCGGTTTCTTCGGGATCGGTGGCGGTTTCCTTATCGTGCCGGGCCTGATCGCTTCAACGCACATGCCCATATTGCGCGCGATCGGCACCTCACTTGTAGCGGTCGCGGCCTTCGGCCTGACGACAGCGCTCAACTACGCGCTCTCGGGGTATGCCCTTTGGGGTCTGGCCGGCGTGTTCATTGTCGGCGGCGTTATCGGTAGCGTGATCGGCACACGAACGTCGCAAGTGCTGGCGGCCGAAAAGGGCCGGTTGAACAGCCTGTTTGCAGTCTTCGTGCTCGTCGTCGCCATCTACATGCTATTCAAGAGCTGGGCCGAACTCGCCAGCTGAACGGGGATATTCATGGACGCCATCATTCTTGCAAGGGCGCAATTCGCCTTCACGGTGAGCTTTCACTTCCTCTTCCCGGCCTTTTCCATCGGGCTGGCGAGCTATCTGGCGGTGCTCGAAGTCCTGTGGCTGAAGACGGGCAAGGGTGTTTATGCCAACCTGTTCCGCTACTGGCTGAAGATCTTCGCCGTCGTGTTCGCGATGGGCGTCGTATCAGGCATCGTCATGTCCTATCAGTTCGGCACCAACTGGTCGGTGTTCTCGGACAAGGCGGGACCGGTCATCGGCCCGTTGATGGCCTATGAGGTGCTGACCGCCTTCTTTCTGGAAGCCGGATTCCTCGGGGTTATGCTGTTCGGGATCAACAAGGTCGGACGCAAGCTGCACTTTGTCGCGACGCTTGCGGTCGCACTCGGGACTTTCATCTCCGCATTCTGGATTCTTTCGGTCAACAGCTGGATGCAGACGCCCATCGGCTATGAGGTTGGCGCCAACGGCCAGTTCCTGCCGGGACCAAGCTGGCTGACGATCATCTTCAATCCCAGCTTCCCCTATCGGCTCGTTCATACCGTTCTTGCCGCCTATCTGACGACAGCCTTCATCGTAGGCGCAGTAGGCGCTTGGCATCTTCTCAAGGACCGCAATAATCCCGGCGCGCGCAAGATGTTCTCTATGGCGATGTGGATGGCTGCCATCGTCGCGCCCATCCAGATTTTCGCGGGCGACATGCACGGGCTCAATACCATCGAACATCAGCCAGTGAAGGTGATGGCGATGGAAGGCCATTTTCAGAGCCATCCGAACGGGGCGCCTTTGATTCTGTTCGGCATCCCCAACAGCGCGGAACAGCGGGTGGATTATGCCATCGAGATACCCAAGGCGTCGTCGTTGATCCTGAAACACGACCTCAATGCGCCTTTGAACGGTCTTGATACAGTGCCGCAAGCTGATCAACCGCCTGTCGGTATTGTATTCTGGGCGTTCCGCGTAATGGTCGCCATCGGGTTTGCAATGCTCGGGATCGGAATTCTGAGCATCATCGCGCGCTGGCGAAAATCGCTCTACGATTGGCCGCTGCTACACCGTTTCGCTGTGATCATGGGGCCGTCGGGACTGATTGCCGTGCTGTCCGGCTGGATCGTGACTGAAGTCGGGCGGCAACCCTTCACGGTCTATGGGTTGCTCAGGACCACCCAGAGCGCTTCGCCGCTCGATGCCCCGGCGGTGGCCTCGTCGCTGCTGGCATTCGTTGTCGTCTATTTCACCGTGTTCGGCATGGGTATCTGGTACCTGCTTCATCTGATGAAGAAGCCGCCCGAGGCGCATGAAACCCCGCCGAGCGACGCGCCCATTCGCAGCGCAGGTATCACACCCGCAGCGGCTATCATCGAGGGAACTTCGGCATGATCGACCTCACCGTTATCTGGGCCTGCATCATCGGTTTCGCCATTATCGCCTATGTCGTGATGGACGGCTTCGATCTTGGCATCGGCATCCTGTTTCCTTTCTTCAAGGTCGGGCAGGAGAGGGACACCGCGATGAACAGCATCGCGCCCGTCTGGGACGGCAACGAAACATGGCTGGTGATGGGCGTTGGCGGCTTGTTTGCCGCATTTCCGCTGGCCTATGCGATAATCCTTCCGGCGCTCTACGCACCGATGATTGCGATGCTACTCGGGCTCGTGTTGCGCGGCGTTGCGTTTGAGTTCCGCTGGCGCGACCCGGCGCATCGCGCTTTCTGGGACGGGGCCTTCACGGCAGGGTCGGTGATTGCCACCTTTGCCCAAGGCATTGCGTTGGGCGCGTTGTTGCAGGGCATCACGGTCGAGGGGCGAAGCTATGCCGGGGGCTGGTGGGAATGGCTGTCGCCGTTCAGCCTGCTGACGGGCGTCGGGTTGCTTGTCGGGTATGCCCTGCTCGGCGCTTGCTGGCTCAACTGGAAGACCGCAGGCGGCCTGCAGCGACAGGCGGTGACCTATGCCGGCCGGCTAGGGATCGGCCTGCTCATCATGATCGGCGTCATCAGTCTCGCGACACTGCGGCTCGAGACGCAATACTATCATCGTTGGCTGAGCTTCCCCGGCGTGCTGGCAACCGCGCAAGTGCCGCTCGCCACGCTCATCGTGACATTCCTCTTCTATCGCAGCCTCAGGCAGAAGCGCGATGCGCAGCCGTTTCTCTGGGCGCTCGCCCTGTTCGGGCTTTGCCTGACCGGTCTGGGCGTTTCGATATGGCCGGACGTCGTCCCGGCGCGCGTGACGATCTGGGAGGCAGCAGCGCCGGTGCGCAGTCAGGTGTTCATGCTGGTGGGGGCCGCCATTATGGTGCCTGTCATCCTGGCGTATACGGCATGGTCCTACTGGGTGTTCCGCGGCAAGGTCGGTACGGAGGGCTACCACTGATGCGGCTGTTGCTAAGCCGGCTAGGTTGGTTCGCCGGCATCTGGTCTGCTAGCGTTCTTGGCTTGGCGCTGGTGGGAGCCTTGATCCGCTGGTGGCTGCGCTAAATGGCCCCTCGCCATAGACGAGGAGCCGACACTCAAATTTCGGTATTTTCCGCGAGGGCGAGCGCGTCTTCCACGTCGATCCCGAGATAGCGTACCGTATTCTCGATCTTGCTATGGCCGAGCAGGATCTGAACGGCGCGAAGGTTGCCAGTGGCCCTGTAGATGATCGATGCCTTCGTTCGGCGAAGTGAGTGCGTGCCATACTCGCTTCGCTTTAAACCAACACCTGTCACCCATCTACAAAGCGACCGGTAACCTGCGCGCCGTGCAAATCTTGCTTGGACAGGCTTGTGCTTCCTCGACATGACATTCCTCCTTCATTGAGGTGACATTGTGAAAGTGGTCCGGTTGCAGAGTTAGTATTTCCGGCGGATTTTCCTTTGGAAGGAGATACGTCGATGAAACGGAAGCGGTTTTCTACCGAGCAGATCGTAGCGGTATTGAAGCAGGCGGAACTGGGCCTTCCGGTGGCGGATTTGGTCCGTCAAGTCGGGATTACCGAGCAGACATTCTACAGATGGAAGCGACAATATGGCGGGCTGGAATCGGATCAGGTCCGCGAACTCAAACAGGTCGTTGAGGAAAATGTGCGGTTGAAGAAGCTGGTTGCAGAGCTGAGCCTCGACAAGGCGGTGCTGCAGGACGTTCTGTCAAAAAAGTTTCCCGGCCGGCGCTCATGAAGGAAGTTGTAGCCTATGTCGTGTCGTCACACGGCTACAGCGAGCGCCGGGCATGCCTTGTCATGACGGGGCATCGCTCGACCCAGCGAAAGCCGAGCATGCGGGATCCGCGCACGGCGGTTCGGCAACGAATGCACGAGATCGTCGCGATGCGGATACGGTACGGTTAAGCCCGCACAAACCATTCGACTTGGTGTTGAAAGTGAGCATGGTGGTGTTCACGGATCGCGGTGATTGTAACGGCGGTTCGTGACCCTGACCGGCTCGGACTGGCGGGGCTGCAGGTGGTGGGAGCAGCATAAGGCGGCTTCCTTGATGGAGACCACCTGTGACAAGACTGCAGAAAGACAAGAACCCTACCGTCAGGGATCAAGCTGAACCGGCCAGCGGTCAGAAACGCCGTGTGCGACGCATGGCCCGCACGCCTGCGGACATGAAAGAGGTGGCGACCCCGTCAGCCCGCAGGCAGGGTGATAAGGCGCACCAGACAGTTCCATCTGTCCTGCCCAAAGTATCAGCGTCGCCCCCGGATGCAGGGATGCCAGCGCCTTCAACACCCAAGCCAGCGACCAAACTGACACTGATCCTGACGCTGCTTGAATCAGAGCAAGGCGCGACATCGGCGTAATTGATGACGGCTACCGGCTGGCAACCCCACACAATCCGCGCTGCGCTCACTGGCCTGCGCAAGCGAGGCCATGTCATTGTGCGCGGTAAAACCGGCCCCGACACCTGCTATCGCCTGGAGAAGTCGGCGTGACGGGGAAGGGGAAGGCCGCGCCGTACGATGTAGCCTTGCTGGAAGACCTGTCCTTCGGGGAGTTGAAAGCGGCATGGGGCAGACACACAGGAAAACCGTTGCCGCGTGTCAGTGCCGGTCTGCTGCGTCTGGCGCTCGCATGGGAGCTGCAGGCAAGTGTCTCAGGAGGCATCTCTCGCGCAACCAGGCAACGCCTTGATCAGCTTGCTATGGACAAGACAACCACACGGCCGGCGCGGCCTGGCATGCGTCTTGTTCGTGAATGGAATGGAACGGTTCATCAGGTCACGATAGGTGAGGATGGCGTCATTTCATGGCAGGGGAAGGAATGGCGTTCCCTAAGTGAAGTGGCCAGGGCGATTACGGGCACGCGCTGGTCAGGCCCAGCCTTCTTTGGCCTCAAGCAAAAGAAGGTCGCAGCATGAAAGCGGTGCGTTGTGCGATCTATACCCGCAAATCGAGCGAGGAGGGACTGGAACAGGGGTTCAACTCGCTTGATGCCCAGCGTGAAGCCTGCGCCGCATATATTCTCAGCCAGGTCAGCGAAGGCTGGCAACTGATACCGGAGGACTATGATGATGGTGGCCTGTCGGGTGGAACGCTGGAGCGGCCCGCCTTGCAGCGGCTGCTGGCCCATATTGCGGCAGGACGGATCGATATCATCGTGGTCTACAAGGTCGACCGGTTGACGCGCTCCCTGCTCGACTTTGCCAAGCTGGTCGAAGCCTTCGATGCCGCGGGCACGAGCTTTGTGTCTGTTACCCAGTCCTTCAACACCACCACCAGTATGGGACGGCTGACGCTCAACATGCTGTTGTCCTTTGCCCAGTTCGAGCGGGAAGTGACCGCCGAACGTATCCGGGACAAGATAGCAGCCTCGAAGGCACGGGGCATGTGGATGGGCGGGATCCCGCCGCTAGGTTACCGGCCAGATGGACGCAGCCTTGCCATTGAGGAAGACCATGCTGCACTGGTGCGCGATATCTTCGCCCGCTATCTGAAGCTCACCAATGTGCGGCTGGTTGCCGATACACTCGCACGAGACAGGCTTCACACCCCGCAAAGGGTCACGGGGAAGGGACGTCGCTATGGGGGATGTGCGTTTACCCGGGGACAGCTCTACGCAATCCTGCGCAATCCCATCTATGCTGGGGATATCGCGCACAAAGGCACGCGCTATCCCGGTAATCATCCCGCGATTATCGAGAGGGAGACATGGGAAAAGGTGCAGCAGCAGCTTTCTGATAATGTGAGAGGTGTGCGCCAGAACCGACAGGCGCGTGCCAGCCTGCTGGCGGGCCTGCTCTTCGATGAGACAGGCACGCCCCTGATCGCGGTGCACACAAACAAAGGCCGGCAGCGTTATCGCTATTATGCGCAACGAGCGCCCAACGGCGCGGATCATGCGCAATCCCCCACTTCGATCCGCTTACCCGCAAGGGAAATCGAACAGGTGGTCATAAGAGAACTCACCAGCCTGATCGATGATCCGGCTACACTTATGGAACGGTGCTGCTTGCCTGTGACCCCAGATGTCTATGCCCGTATCGCAGGCCACAGCATGATGCGGCAAAAGCAGATGCTGGAATGGGGCAATGCGCAGATGCGGGCCCTCGTTACACGGATTGTCGTACACCCCGATCACATCGCCATCGAAATCAGGGCCGCAGCGCTGGCAGATCTGTTCGGGATAGATGGCAGTGCGTTAATGCATACTATCAGGCACAACGTGCCAGCTCGGCTACGCAGAACCGGAATGGTGGTGCGTCTTGTACAGGATGACGGCATGACGGCATCATCGTCATTGCCCGATCCCGTATTGATCCGCCTTCTGGTTAAGGCACAGCGCTGGTGGAAGGAACTGTGCAGCGGTACTTGCGATATTGCCGCCCTTGCCAGACGCGAACAGCTTAGCCCCTCCTATATCACGCGGGTGGTGCGCCTTGCATTTCTTGCCCCCGGTATTGTCGATGCCATTACAGAGGGGAGATTGCGCGCAGGTGTCGATAGCAAGGCACTGCTGGCGACAGGTGCTGTTCCATCAGACTGGCGGGAGCAGGAAGCAAAATATCTGCCGGGGTAAACATTGGCAGGCGAGGTGGAAGCGGAGCGTGCCGATGATTAGTCGGATCAGGCATCGAGATATCGCGATCCGTCGCGAAACAGGTCCGCACGAGCTCGGGGACTTGCGGGATAAACTTCCTGCTCTTATGGCACCATTCCAATGAAATGAGCAGCGCGCACGAAGATTTGCGCGCGTATTTTCCATACGGGACAAGAGGATCGCAATCACGGCCATCTGATGGCCAATGCGATCATTTGTTATGAAAGGTGATTTCGATGACACAGAGCATGCATGATCGGGAAGAGCTGATCACGCTGACGTCCGATATTGTTGCAGCACATGTGAGCAATAATGATGTTCCCATCGATCAGGTATCTGCGTTGATCACGCGCGTGTTCGATGCGCTGTCCGGTCTGGGGGCAGAGCCGGTTGTACAGCAAGTGCCGCTGGAGCCTGCTGTGTCGATCCGCGCATCCATCAGGCCTGATCATGTGGCTTGCCTTGAATGCGGCAGGAAGATGAAGATGCTTAAACGCCATCTTGGAGCGGAGCACGGGCTCACATCGGAGGAATACCGGGCGCGTTGGGGCTTGCCCGCAGATCATGCGCTGGTTGCGCCCAACTATGCTGCACAACGTGGGGCTATTGCGAAACAGAATGGTCTGGGGCGGATACCAACCGGACGGGGCAACGATGCAACAGGTCGCAAAGCCGGGCGCACGTCTGCTGCGAAAAACAACAGCAGCGCAGGTGCTGTTAAGCCAGCTCAGCCGCAAACTTCCAAGCGTCGTAAGCTTATCCAGAAATTGAACAAAGGTGCTGATTGAAGGAGGGCTGATCGCGATCTGCTGGAGGTAAGAAAGCGGGTCAAAGTTCCCGCTTGGCCATGCGCAATTTGATCGACGCAATGGCGGCTACTGGGGACGTTCCGGAACGACAGGTTGCAGCCGCACAGATGGAATAGCGGACATTCGGATGCCGGATGCGTCGGTGGCGGCTTCCGTGCCCGACGCATCCCGGCCGTTCGAGGTCGATTTTTCTATTCCCGGGCGCAGACCTACCGCTTTCCCGGTCTGGGCCCCCAACCGAAGCAGCATGAACTAAAATCGTTTTGGTCAAGCAACGTAGAGGCAAACGACGAAACAGGCCAATCAGAATCACGAGACTATAGCGTCTCATTTATGCCCACTGCGGCTCGCGTACCCATCGCAATTCCCCGTCAGGCATGGAACATAAACGGGACGATGGCGAGCCGGCCCAATTGTTGATTATGTCCGAAACGAACATGGATTTTCTTGTCGATGAGCGGTAGCGGCATGCTTCCCGTGTCAGTGGAGCTGTGATATGTTCCCCATATGTTTTCGGCACTGCAACAGGAATTAGCGCGCATGCCCCAGCGCGCTGACTTCGTGATGGAGACGGTCGATGTAGGGGAAGAGGGGCGCGTCTCGGTCAAGATGCTACCTGACCCTCGCCGCTACACGCATATGGAGAGAGATGGCGACACCCTCTATATCGACAAATATCTCGGACATGCGGTTTCGCTCAATGACATGGTCGCCGGATTTTCTGGCGTTCCGATTTACGAGCTTTCGCCGAGCATCGCTTCAACAAGCGAATACGCGCAGTCCCGCCATGCGGCGCTGAGCGACGAAATGGACTCCGGCGAATATACGCCGCCTACCGAAAGCGCGGCATCGCACCGCGAACTGGACATGGGCGGTCAAGAACGGCTGGTCGGCTTTCTTTCGGTAGATATTTGCGGAGCAACGGCCTTGAGGCGGCGCGATGCCGCCGCGTTCGACCGTGCCTATGAGCTGTTCACACGCGAGCTAGGTACGGTTGTCGGACAGTTTAATGGATCGATCCTTAAGACCAAGGGCGACGGTTTTATCGCCTTCATCGATCATCCGTCCTTCACGCGCGTATCTGACAACGTGGTCGATATGGGGCTGACCCTTCTTGCCGTCCTTCATCAATCGCTCAATCCCGCGCTCGAGAAATGTGGGATCGAACCTATCAGTATCCGCGTCGGCGCTGATTTTGGCGAAGCCAAGATCAAGACGATGTCGGTGCCTACTACGGGTTTTGTCTGCCAGGAAGTTGTGAGCGATGCCCTCAACCGGGCCGTCAAGATCGAGGAAGCCTGTAAACCCAATGAGCTTTTGATCGGACGCTGCCTCTATCAGCTTATTCACGTCGGATGGCTCGAACGCGCAACTGAAGTCCCGTTTGAAGGCACTCTGGTCGGCATGCCCGGCTATCAGACCTATTGGATCAAATAATGCCCAATCCATCTTCAGATGAACTCACGGCACCATATTATCGCGCGCAGATCGACCGGATCGTAAAGACGCTCAACAAGATCACGACCCGTCCTACTGGCATCGGCGCAGGGTATGCCATCCCTGATCCCGATGATATCGCGATCCATGATGGTCGAAGAATTGAAGCGACAGTCCTCTTTTTGGATATCTGCAAATTCTCGCAGCGCTCCTGCGAAACGATGGAGGAGCAAGCGTCCATCATGCAGGTGCTCTCGCTCTTTTTCACCGAGATGATCCACATCATTGAGGACCATGGCGGCGTGGTCGAGAAGAACACGGGCGATGGCCTCATGGCCTATTTTGCCCGCAACGATCTTGCGGGTATTTCCATTCAGCAGCGGGCCGTGTCCTGCGCTCTCACCATGTTCGCGGCGGCGGACCTGATTAATCCGGTGCTGCAACGGGCAGGAATTCCGCCGCTCGATTTTCGCATTTGCATGGATCATGGCTTCATCACCGTTGCGAAAGTCGGAGCCGCGCGCCGCTTCAACGGGATCGTAGCCGTTGGCACGACGGCCAACATCGCATCCAAGATGCTCTCCGTTGCGAAGGCGAACACCATCTTGCTCGGCGATCAAATGCTGCGCGGACTTCCGGCCCTTTGGCTAGAAAATTGGGTCAATTTAGAAACCGAAGACACCGGCTGGCACTATCAGCAATCACAAGCCCCATACCCCTTTTGGCGTTATATAGGACGCTGGAAAGCGCCAATCCTATGAGCAGCCAACAAACCGAAGAACATCAAACTCCGATCCTGTTACCGCCTGAGATCGAGAATGCGCCGGGCATCGTGGCACCGCCGACTGCGACCGCAACGATACAACCTGTGCCGGTATCTTCGCTGGAAGCGCATCATGGTGAATTTGCGACGTTCCACGAGGGCTATGTCCGGCATTATATCCAATTGGCTGATGCCAAAGCCGGTGTGGGTTTCGGCGTCATATCGGGCGTGCTGGCCTATTTACTTGGCAAGGATGCCGTGCGAGAGATTTTGTGGCATCCCGCGCTCTCGGCAAAGTTCGGAATCACAGCCACTGCTATCTTGTTTCTGATCGTTTCGGCGATATGCGCGTTTTTGGTGATCGCGCCTCGCCTGCGCTCCTCTCCCGGAGATGCGGGGCTGGTGTTCTTTGGTGATGTTGGGGGCCGTGCGTCGGGCGATGAATATGTCAGCGACATCGCCTCTCGGTCGGACTCTGACCTGACAGCGGCGCGGCTCCGGCACTGTTTTGACGTGGCGAGGGTGTGCACCCGGAAATACGCACTTCTAAAAAAATCTATCTGGCTGGCGCTGCCAGGACTGGCACTCGCGATGGTGACGTTCCTCATATCATAGGCGGCCCGCTAGCTGCTTCCGTTGATTGGCAATCCCCGGCGCAATTCAAACTTCCGCGAATACCCGCCTTTAATACCGCCGATGAAGTCCTCGCGCGATAGGGCGACTGAGCCGTAGGGGATTTCATTTTCAAACTCGCCGAGGGTGGCGATGTCCATTTTCATGCGCTCCACCGCGTTCAGGCTCACTGCCTGTTCGAGTAGATACATGCAGTGGACCACGAACATATTCTCTGCCTCGTTCGGTGAGGCTGGATCGTTCACATTCAGCTTGAGCTTGAGAATGTTGGCAGCGGATGCGTTACCCTCGATATAATACGCGATGTTATTGGGCATCGGCATGCCGTTTCCGAATGCGCACATCAGGCTTGAGGCACACCATTCCTCTTCGAAGCTGTGATGATAATGGCCGGTTTCAAACCCCATGTCGGTCATAAACTTCATCGCCAGATAGGGCGACCAACCTTGCTGTGGCGGCACGTCCGGCGGTGCATTTTCCTGAGCCTTGAGCGCCAGCAGCGCTGTGAGCGAATGCCGCAGTTCTATCTTGTCCGCTGGCCGTGAATGCTGGATCGAGCACCTCCAGCGCTCAAGCAGATCGATGTCGCTGCCAATGCGCGTGATGGCGAGCCAGCGAGCGAATGGAACCAGCTTTGGGTCAAGGCCGAAGATGGAGATCGTCACGAACGTCTCACTATAGGCGATGTAGATGCGCCACCCGTAGAGAAACGGTAGAAATCCGACCGACAGCCAGATGGGGAGTGCGAATTCCAGAGCGTTCGCCCAGGTCGCATTCTTTTGCCATTCTGCAATCGTCATCCACAGGCTGAACCCGAAATAGCCCAGGCCGATCATGGCGGTGATCGCCCCGAAAAGTTTGGTGTCAGACGCGTGTTCGGGGCGGTGTTTTGCGACTTCGGCGGCCATGACGATGAAGGCGACGGCAGGCAGGGCGATCAGTTCGACTAGGAGCGGGAAACTCTGAAGCTCGGTGATAAACGTCAGCACGGTCGCGACCGTGAAAATCTCTTTCGTGATCCGGCCCAGCCCGCACTTGCGATTTTTGGCCGAGACGACTTCGAACATTGTCACGAACGCAAACGTGACGATCCAGATGACGGTCGTTTTCAGATTGGCGAGCGACCACCAACCGAGCTTGGTTGTTAGGTAGATTTCGCCTGATGCGTAAAGAGCCGCGAGTATAAGTGGCAACACAATGACGGGGTTGAAAAACGTCCGCAGGACGCCCGCCAACCCTTGCCGCGTATCGCGCCCTACGAGGACGAAAGCCAATAAAACGCCAAACCAAAATACAGTGGCGATTTCCCGATTAGTAATGGATGCCCAAATATCGCTCATGGACCTATCGGACATGATTGCGAGATATTCTGCAAGGTTAGTCTAAGGATAGCCTTACCCTTCGGGCCGGGCTCTCGTGAATCAAGCCGCTGCGTCGCCTCGTCGAGAAACGCATCTTCCGCGTTGGGTCTGAGCTTCTGTGTCCGGCCTGCAATCTCAAAGGCTGGATGTCGATCGATGAACTCGCCCAGCGCGTCGACTGCGGTTATTGTGGCGCTACGATCAATACACCTAAGCTGCTTGGGACGAGTTTGGTCATCGCTGCAAACATACCCGGATGTCAGGTTTTCTGCTTTGGCGCTCCTAACCAGACAAGCCGAAATATCTCAACGATGGTCGATCGTGTCGACGAATTACCTGTGAACGAACGCTAAGTTTCGACGGCGCGATCCGACGCTCCAAACGACGGCTATATTGGCGGAACCGAGAGTCGCAAGCGCGATCTCTAACGGCTATCAGCGATTGCATGCGCTTGCCGTCCGACCTTCTCTCCGTACTCATCGAACATGATGCCTTTCGAGTCTGCCGGCTGATGCGCGCGGCGGAGTTCGCAAGCTTCTGCAAGGAGCGGAACGTCAATATCGATGTCACGCGTCTGCGGCGCTTCGAGCGCCTGGGCGTTTTCCGGCCGATGATGCGGATCTATAAATCCGACCTCACGGTAAAGCTGGAGCGGACGGCGGATGGGCTGCGCCATCTCGGGGCGCTCGAGGATGGCGAAACCTGGGCCGGCGAAACACGGGTCGAGATGGCCCAGTTCGACCCGACGACGCATTACGCCGCGAACTGGCGCGAGCACGGACTTATCTGGGCACCCGGACAAGGCGATTGGTTGCACGCGAGCTCGATTGATGCGGAGCCGCAGCGTCACGAGGCCTACTATTCGCGCTTTCAAATATATCCTCTCGCACATGTCGTCTCGGCGCTGACCCTGCACGTGCATCTCGAATTAGCGGCACTACCCGATGGCACGGTCGATCCGGATTGGGGGCACTCGCTGGTGGCGCAATGTGGTGACCTCGCCGCAGACACCGTCCGGTCGTTCCAGACAGTTCACAACGACCAGACGAAAGCGGCGCTGGCCCAGGTTCTCGCCAATCGCTTCTATTTCAAGACCCAGAGCGATGGCCGGCGAACGACGATCAGCCAGTTCCAAGACTGGGACTGGTATGACTACGCGCGCAGCTGGCGACCCGATTCCGTGCTGGCCGCGTTTGAGATCGACGAAGAAGCATCGAAGTGGAGTTACGAACGGGTCGACCTCGACTGGTCCCACGTCGACCCTATAGCCAAGTGGTACAGTCTGGCGCGCTTCGTCGCCGTCGAGAAGCGCAAGCGGCTGAAAGGCGACGCTTTACATGCGCTGACCATTCGCGAAATGGCTGAGATGTTCCGCCTCTTTCATCGTGAAGCGTTCGGGCAGGACCTCAAGCCGCTCGGTGAGGTCGGCGTTCATGTCATTGTGCGTATTCCCGACGTCGATCCCGAGGACGATCCCCTACGAGCGCTGGAATTCGTCGCCAACGATTTCGGCGTGAATGCCAAGCCTCAGCTCGTGCTTTTCGTCGAAGGTGAGACCGAGCAAACCGTCCTACCCATACTATACGAACGGCTCTGGAGCGCGCCCGCCTCACGTTTCGGCATCGAGATTCTGAGCCTGGGCGGAGTCGACAATGCGGCGGGCGGTCGAGAAGCCCCGTTTAGCGCGATGTGGCGGCTGGTCGATTATCTCCATCATCACCAGACGATGGCCTTTGTACTTCTCGACAATGAAGGCCTCGCAAGCCGCAACGTCAAGAATGGCTTAGCCAAGGCCAACTCGGTCCACTCGCGCGATCGCAAGGCGACGCGGCGGGATATGATCAAGATCTGGCGCACTTCGTTCGAGTTCGAGAATTTCAGCGACACCGAGCTTGCCGGCACGCTGAATAGGCTTGCCGGCAAGGATTGTTTCGCGCGCGCTGATCTCGCGCACTGCCGTGCTTCAATGCGCGCAGGTCCTAAAAAGGGGCAGCCGCTGGCAACGCTCGAGCGGCTCTATGCCGAGCGAACCGGCGATAGGCTGTGCAAACCAGATCTTGGACGACTGCTAGTCGATCTCGTTTTTAGCGCCACCACGCGCCGGAAGCCGGAAAACCGGCCGATATCTCGGTTCCTTCAACGGGTCGGTGATCGCGCGTCGCTTAACCATCAACCTTCGACACATGAGTATTGGGAACTGAATCAAGCCTCGGGCTATCTCGGATCGCTGCGACCTGCCGGACGGGTCCGCAAACGGAAATCTGCCAAGCAACGCCGCCGAGGGTGAACTCCGCAGCCGGTCCACCGTCATCCAACCGAAGACAGGCAGACCCGTGCAGTTCGAGGTCCTGTCGGAAGCCCGGAAGAGCCTGAGCGCATGGTTGCCCACGCTTGCTCTGGCTGAACGAACGGCAAATTTCGGGCAAGCTGTTTGGGTGCTCGAACGTCCGCTATGTTGGCGGTAGCGATCTTATGTGAGGACAATTCCTAACCGCTCACTGGCGACGTGCTTCCCATAAGCTTTAGCTAACTCCCAGAGAAACGACACGCTGGCATTACCTGCTTTTTCGGCACCCGCCTTGGCTCTTTCCCACACTTCCGTGTCGCGAACCGTGTCGAGGAATTCATGGCCATTCCAGGTAATGCGTTTCGCGCTCCAGATGCCGCCCATGTTTTTATAAAATTCAACAAACCCCGCATCTTCCAACAGACCTAGATGATAAGCTAAGCGTTCAGCTTCCTCCGCTGGTATAGTTTCAGCTGGGTCGATGCCTAAGGTATCGGCAACATCATCACCCAACGTGTTGAACGCGCGGTGGCCACGTTCGATGTCAAGCAAAAGGCTGCGGATGAAGTCCATATCGCGCTTGAGCGGCGTACCCATAGGCATCTCCTCTCTATCTGAACGTATCCTCCAAGCGGAGAACGAAAGATCACTGTAGGCTTTTCCGCATCGACCAGACAGAAAACAGCGCAAATCGAGCTAATCCGACTTCTCGATGTCGCGGTGAATGAGCGGCAGGTTTCGGGATCCTGTGAAGAGGGAGGCATGACCGCTCCGTCCGGCATTTCCAACACCGCCGGAGGCAGTTACGATGGCAGTTGTCGACCAACTTACGCCGTCCCGGGGCGGTACCAAGTATGTCGGCTCATGCTGTTACCTGCCGTTTTCTGCACGTAGAATTGCCACCGGAGTTCCTCAGAATTATCTACTTTTCGGCGCTGAGAGGGGGGGCTCGCGCTCGGCAAAAGGACTGATTGATGCCTTCCCTGCGACCTGTGAACCGAGCACGTCGGTCATAACTCTCTCGAAGGCATCGACAACTTTGGCTGGTGTTTCCGCGAGCCGGTGTTCGAACAGCAGTGCGTCGTGCATGGGCAAAACCACTTTGACGTCGCTCATGGACGCGGCCTCCAGCAGCGCGCGCTTGAATATAAGGGATGCCGTCCCTTGGATCACCTGACTGACAGCTGAGCGTTGCTCCTTACCAGTGAGCTGCCCCCTACCTGTCCGCCGGTAGTGGTTGCCAAGAACAGTAGCTACGCGGCCTGAACGCTGGAAATCCAGCCATAATGACTTCTTCCAGTCCTCGTACTGCTGGAAGAGCCGGAATGCTTCTTTTGCTTTCTGCCGATCTACCCCCAGGGAGTAAGCCGCATCGACCAGCGCCTGCCGGCTCATCCCGTATGCATAGGAAAGGAACAATTGCTTCGCCGCTTTCCGGTTGTCGAAGAGACCCAGATGAGTATTCGCGAAAAGATCGTACATATCACCTGCCGCGTAGAGCCGTTTCAGCTCCTCGTCTCCGGAAAGGGCAGCCATTATGCCGACCTCGAACTGGTCGAAGTCGACATAGCTGAGTTGGGTGCCGGCAGACGCACTGATGATGGACCGGTACCGCTTTGGGATGTTCTGGAGGCTGGGACTGCGCGGTTGGACGCGCGACGTTCGCGAGCCGAACACGTCCACGACTGGCCGAATGCTACTACTGTTCAATGTAAGGGAACTAAGAACCCCACGCGACGTATCGAGCGCGAGCAGAGCCATGGTGTCGCCCCCGAAGTCGCGTTCGTGTGGCACGAATTCAAGCAGGTACTCGACAGAAACTTCATCCAGTTCGAAGCCCTCCCGGATTAGCTTAGCCTCTAAGGCTCGCCTGCTCGGCGTCTCAAGGGGCATGTCGTGCTTGGCGGAATAATTCTTTAGTGACAGGAAGTAGTCGTGCTCAGCCTGTGACCGCTTTTCCGAAAGCCCAGTAGCGTCAATCGAAATTCCTGCCGACATGGAAAGCTGGAGTACCCGGTATGCGGGTACTTCAAGTGTGAAAAAGCGCTCAAGCTCCCCGTTTGTTTCGGCCTGTTCACTCAGGGCGACATACATGGCCACGATCGCCGTCGCGGCTTTGATGGCAATGTCGTCGTTGAACGGGACGCCCTTGTTGAACATCTTCTGGTAAGCGTCGCAAGTTTCCTGGTCGGCTCCATGCTGACCGAGATGTCGGGTTACATCACGCTTTTCACGGTCGAGCCGGTCCTCGGGCACCCCGCTAGTCGAGATGCGGAACTCGTCGACGTCAACGATTTTACCGGGTAGGGTCCCGGTCTTGTCGAACAAAATGTCGCGGATCATCCAGAAGTCATGGCATAGCAAAATTCCCGCAAACCTGACGATGCTTTCGGCATCAGTTTCCTCCAGCTGGCCATCCAAGAACCAGTAAAACGAATCCTCCCCCCTTCCGGTAAAGTCTTTCACGAAGAGCATCAGTCTGAAATCTGGGTCAATCATAGCCGCTGACCTCGTCTACGAGGTTCAGAAGATCCGTGCTCTCGCGGACAGCAAACGGTAGGCCGTCCTCGTTGCAGTGATGCTTCGCCCTTAGCCCAGTTCCCTTCAAGCCGATCGGCACTTGGTGATGGAGGGGGCGCAACGCCTCTGCGGCCAGAACTGACGAGGCGAGGAGGAAGTAGCGGGCGTTCTGGTAAGGCAGCGAGGCGAACTCGCCAACGCACCTTTCAATCAGAGCTTTTTCTTCGACGCAACGGAGCCAGATGAGGATGGCCGCCGCCTCACCAGTCTTTATGTCCTCGCGCAGTTTACGATCGGCCAGCGCCACGAGGCCGTCGGACCGGTGCCGCCGTACCGCAAGCAGCATCCAGATGTTGTAATTCTGCCAATCGTGGATGGCACCACCATCTGCCAGCAGAAAAGCCTCTAGGGCAGGCAGGCAGCGTCCATCGCGGTCCAAGGTGGCTATTAACCGGCAGTATTGGTCGGTCGTGACCGCGTGCTCCGATAGCGAGCGCGACAGGGCGTCGAGCAGCTCGATCGATAGTGCGTCGCCCACGTCGAAGAGACCGGACTCGACGATCTTTGCCACCCTGTTCACTGCGAAGCGGAAAGTACGCGTCTGCGAATCTCCGGCCGCGATGCATCGTGTAAGTATGTCGAAGATGTAGGTCACCGATCTGGTAACGATGCGGCGGCTACGGGACTGCCACATCTGATTGATGGCGATCGTGGAGCTGTCCTGCGAGGGGAAGTACTCCGCTATCTTGGCGCTCGAGGCGTCCGGGGCGAGGATTTCGGTCTTGTTCGCGTTGATGTTGAGGCCGACCGTCCGTAATTGCCGGATCAAATCCTGTAGGGCTCGCCGAGCGTGGATCTCGGAGTCGGCAATGATCCGGATGTCGTCTACGTATCGGTAATAGTCATAGCCCCTCTTGGTCATCTCCCTGTCCACTGACGATAACAGGATGTTGGATAGGAAGGAGGAGGCATCGCGGTTTTGAGGGAGGCCATGATCCCCGCTAAACGTCCATTGAGTTAGTAACCGGTCGAGCGTGGCGATCGCGTTGCGGATCTGCAACTTCTGCGGGCCGGTGGCCGCAAGATCGGGTACGGCTCTCTCGAGTGCATCCACGATCTGCACTCTCGACACGTTCTCGAAGAAATTGCTCAGGTCGGTGACCAGGAGATGGCGTTCTGATTTACTGAAGGTCAGCGCCACCCCCTCGAAGGTGAACCAGCGGTCGATCTTGTTCTTGAAGAGGTATTTCGGGTTCAGCGGCGCTGCCTCGTAGCGGTAGCTCAGCACCCGGTGGCCGAGTAGCGGGTCGTAAAAGGGGATGAGGAAGCTGCATATCGCTTGGTAGATGAAGCGGTCGAAGAAGTCGGTCTCCAACCCGTAGCGTTCGCCGTACCCCTTCTTCGGTATGTTCCGGACGACGCTGCGATTGCCGCGATATACACCGTTCCATTCCTGCAAGAGCGAGACGATAATTCGCTTCGCTTCTGCTGGATGTTTGAAAATGTCGTCGTACTGGAGGCAGTCGAAATACCAGTCGTCGCGCATGTCCTGGCGGAGATGCTTAAGCACGAGGTCGAAATCCACCGGGAATCCCAGCGCCTGACCGTTCAACCAAAAGGCCGACTGGAGCACATAGTCAGAATCGTCACTGCCGGCCATTTCTAGGCATCCCCCTCACTTCCACAGTGGTGAGCCACAGAATCTGAGCTTTGTCTAATACAACTAAAATTCCACAGCGCTGGGCTAGAGCGCTAAGCAACCGCTCTGGCTGGTGGCCCAGAGGCGGTCGCCGCACTCCTTGATCGCATTGGCCATGAGATGGATCGCCATGATAACATGGACTACTGAAAATGGCCCGCCACGCAACACGATCGAAACCTACCGAAACAGCTAACTGAGTTTGGGGTCAGGATCCAGCCATCCTCTTGGTTACCAACCCGAAAGCGCATTATCCGGCGATCCGATACGCGGTCGAAGGTCTTCGAACTCGTGATGCATCGCAACTCCCGGCGCGATTGGAGGCTGGCTTCCCTGCGACTTCAGTCGAGGTACCATGTTTGCCGGCGATACATCGTGCCAACGCCACCGCATGAGCGGCATTCGTCATGTTTCAAATGGCCCCTGCCTTTGCATTTCGGACAATTGACCTCGTCCCACTCGCTCCAATCCACGTTGTCGTATTGACGCTTTTCCATCTCGCCCTCGCCACCACAAGCGGGACAATCCTCGTGATCGACCCTGCCGGATCCCTTGCACAATCGGCAGTCCACGTTGCGGTAGTCGGCAAGATCGATGCGGTCAGCATACTGCCTTTCCATCTCGCCCTCGCCACCACAAGCGGGGCATTCTCGCTCCTCACCGCGCTCTGCGCATAGGGGGCAGTCGACGTTGTCGTAATCGCGGAGATCGATCTGGTCAGCATATCGCCGCTCCATTTCACCTTCGCCGTCACACGCTGCGCAACGCTCTCCATCCCGTTTGCGTTTACCCTTGCAGAGCGGGCATTTCACATCATCGTAGAGTCGCAGATCAACCGCCTCTAGGTAACGCCGCTCGAACTTACCTTCGCCGCTGCATTCGGGACAATCATCACCGTTCCGGCGAGCACTTCCCTCGCAAAGCGGACAGTCGACATCCTCGTAATCGGACAGATCAATGTACTTCACGCGATCTTCGTCGACCGCGCCTTCACCGCCGCATGCCGGGCAATCACGACCATTGCGTGTGCCACGACCGTTGCACACCGGACAATCGGCCTGGCCGGTCTCCTTGAGATACCGAGTTCTTGCGCTTGCTGTCGTCGCCGCAAACTCGGCGAGCGCACCCGGAGTCGCCCGGTTCATCTTTTTGGCGGAATTCGACACAGAAGAGGCCAGCTTCTGTAGGGGGGCGGGCTTTTTGCCGTTCTTGGTCTTGGTTTCGTCGGCGACGAGCTTGTCGGCGGATTCCTCCAAGGCCTTAAAGTCGACGCTCGCCATGACCTCCAAGCCTTGCTTGGCTTCGCTTAGAGCCGCGTTGTCGATCATTGCCGACAGCTTTTCTACCTGACGTATCAGCCGCAGGAACCCGCTGCTGGCAGCGCGTTCAAGACTAAGAACCCTGAGCTTGCGGTCGACCAATACCTCTTTCAGGACCTTGACGGTCTCCATCTTTACGTTGTGCGCGACCGCTACCTTGTCCACTACCGTGTGGTGATTGGGGCACAGCCAAATAAGGCCCCCGGGATGATGACTCATCGTCTTTGCCACCGGCTCGATATGTGCGGCTTCCCCCGAGGCTTCATGCCCGCAGACGGGGCATGCAGCGGCGGCCTCGAGCATGATCGCTTCTTTGATCTTTTTAGGAAGGCGCGGCCGCTGGGCGCCGGGTTTCTTAGGCCATGGGGCGTGAAGGTAGGTGTCGA
This sequence comes from Caenibius tardaugens NBRC 16725, assembly GCF_003860345.1. Taxonomy (GTDB): domain Bacteria; phylum Pseudomonadota; class Alphaproteobacteria; order Sphingomonadales; family Sphingomonadaceae; genus Caenibius; species Caenibius tardaugens. The sequence continues at coordinate 941,700 of NZ_CP034179.1, read as the reverse complement.
AGCTGTCGAGCTCGGCTTGGTCGTACCAGCGCAGGCCGTCACGCTCGACAAAGGCAAGCTTCCGGCTTTCGCCTGATTTCACCGCGCGGCTCGTGAAATAGCGCAGCAGTTCGGGAGTCATTTTCAGGTAAATGGCGCTTTCGATCTCGGAGAGCTGAGTTGGTGACTTCATCTGCTTTTACCCAGGTAATCCTTCCCCGAAGACCTCGACGCTCGCATCGACCGTGATCGGCGCAGATGGCTCCTTGAGCACCACATAGGGCAAACAATTCCGAATTTACAGCTTGGGCCATGACTCAGGCATGGATCGATTTTGCCGAGAAGCTCGAACGTCCGTTTATGTCGAGAGCCGTTGTTGCCCAACGGCTCCTGTAATGGCGGCTTTGTCCCAAGTCAGGTCGCCCGCTACCGCACGCCAGCCCGATGAATGAAGGGCAGGTATCAGGGAGCCGTTTCGACCGGCCCAATGTCTGCTATGTTGGCGGCAGCGGCCATTTTACGCGTCAGAGTTCACGCTGGCACGACTCCAAATCGCTTCACATCGCGGCGGATCGATCTGAAATACATGTTCGAGCAGGGATTTGAACGTGGAAAAGTCGCCGACCGGCCGCTCGACGATACCTCGTGGCGAGATTGTACGCCAGGTTGCATTCACTAGGCTCTCGATCCGATCCGGAAAATGTCGCTGGATCACGAGATTGGCCCGGAAGGGTGATGCATCGTTTTCCATCAGCCAGCGTTGAGAACCGGCTAGTGCGGCTTCGTCGGTATAGTCGGGGCGAAAATCGAAGGTCGGAGCGCTACCAAACGCATGATTATGGAAGCGCAGCCAGTCGCCGTCAGCTGGCTTTATCGCGAAATCATACCCGTTCTGGGCGATCGGGCCAATAACGAGCGGAACCGGATCGACAAGTGCATCGCCCAATCCCGCTTCGGCCAGCCAAGGTTCTTCAAGGTCGATCCGCAGCGTCAGGTGATTGCCGAGTGCCAGATCGCCCATATCCGCTCGCCGGACACCACCGCAGAGCCGCGTCACAGTGAAGCCGCAGGCGGACAGGGCCGCGCCTAGCAGCCCGTTCATCTCATAACACCAGCCGCCCCTACGTCCTTCCACCATCTTGGCGAAGGTGGTGTGCGGCGCGAGGCTGGAGGGCCAGCCCATGAAACAATCGATGGCTTCCCAGGTGAAACCAAGCGCATGCCTTTGATGGATCATCTTCAGCGCAGCGATATCGGCCTGCTCGGGCCGGGCGACGCCAATCCGGGCCAGATAGGCATCCAGTTGGGCATCTGTGAGCTTCAGGTCCATTAAGAATTCTCCTGCATGGGTTTCATGCAGGAAGGAGAAATAGGCGTGATACAACAACGAAACAACGCTGCAACTGCGCGATGCGAATGGAGGCCCACTTTCGCTAAGCTTAATTGGCGGCTCAAAAATCAGCAATGTCAGCGTCAGCGCTTAGTCCCAAGAACAGCGATATTCTCCCGGTGGCCATGTCGGCCAATTGGAGAAGTGTTATGGGACATTCAGACCTTGACCCTGCCGTCCACCAGCGGCGCCCATGGAATGCTGGCCAGAATGTGGGGGCAAAACGCCCCCTTAAACCGCGAGATATCTGGGCCATCCGTTTTTATCTCGATGAACACAATCGACTGCGTGATCGGGCACTCTTCGATCTGGCAATCGACAGCAAGCTACGAGGCTGTGATCTGGTAAAGCTCAGGATTGGTGACGTTGTTAGTGGAGCTCTTATCCGTAACCGCGCGACGGTGATCCAACAAAAGACGGGCAGGCGAGTGCAATTCGAAATCATGACCGAAGCACGCAGGAGTCTGGACAATTGGTTGCAGCGCCGTGGCGGAACGACCGTCGATTTCGTGTTCCCCAGCCGGATTGATTACATGGGCCATCTGAGCACACGGCAATATGCTCGCCTGGTGGATGAATGGGTCACAACTGTTGGTCTCAATTCTAGAGAATATGGGACACATTCAATGCGACGAACCAAGGCGTCGCTAATCTACAAAGCGACCGGTAACCTGCGCGCCGTGCAAATCTTGCTTGGACATACCAATATTGAGAACACTGTCAGATATCTGGGCGTAGACGTGGACGATGCCCTGACCTTATCCGAGCGAACTGACATCTAGTCCCATGCCGGCCTTCGGCCTAACCAAGGGCCGGTAATCGCATTGACCCGCGGGAAGCTGCCTGTCCGGTAACTCCAACATTGCGGTCACTCCCTACGCCGGCCGTTTCGAGATTAAACCAGATAAGGGAACTACAACCGAAAACCCGATGCACATTCGGATAGCGTAGCGAGCCGTTGCAATATGTAAGCGCGTGAAAATACTTGAATTGAAAACTGGGCCCTCCTATCGGCTGCAGCGTCGGGTTGCCTCGTGCGGCCCGACACGATTGCGTCGGTACCGGGAACACAGTGCAAGCATGAATTTGCTTTAAGCTGAGGCTATCCCTGTAACTGTATGCGGCGAGTGCGATATGCGTGTGGTTCCTTGCGGATACACAGCCACTGGACGATAAAAATTGGATCGACCGGGAAGGTGCATTTCAAACGATGACCCGTGAGCCAGGAGACCGACCGGCGCATGTCGCTCATGCCTTGGCTCAGGGACTGGCCGTGGCGCGAAACGATTTCGTCTGAGCGACGAACGAGCGGCGGGAGCCGCATCGTCATGGGTCGGCGAGTGTCATCTTGGCACCCGCCCGTCGGCCTGTGTCGACCGTTCGCGCGGACGCTCCTGCCACCAATGTCGCTTGAGGTGCCAGGGGCTTAGTCGTTTCTGCTATGAAGACCTGTATTACTATTTGTGCCAGCTCAGCTTTGCTGGCGCTTGCCACCGCCGCTCACGCCAATGAGGGTGAACACGCCGATAACAGTAAGGATGCGCGCGCGGACAACATCGTCGTTACCGCCGACCGTTTGGGGGATGGCATCGCCTATGACCTGGTGGGTGGATCGGTCACCCTGCTTGATGCCCGGACGCTCGCCGATCGCCAGACGCGCAATGTTTCGGATATTTTGCGCGATGTCCCCGGCCTAGCTGTCAACCGCATCGCCGGCCTGACGCAGATTCGTATGCGCGGTGCCGAAGGTGACCATACGCTGGTGCTGGTCGATGGCATTGAGGTGTCCGACCCCTATCATGGTGAGTTTGATTTCGGCACCCTCATTGCCGATGACGGTGCGCGGATCGAGGTGCTGCGAGGACAACAAAGCGCATTATACGGATCGGACGCGATCGGCGGCGTTATCCATTATATCACCGGTTCGGGGGCAGAGGCACCGGGACTGCGTTTGCGCGCCGAGGTGGGGTCATGGAATAGCGTCAACGCGGGCGCGCGGATTGCTGGTGTGTCCGGCAATCTCGACTACGCCTTGACTGCATCGCTGGTCAGCACTGACGGTGTTCCTGATGCCATCGGTGGCACGCGCGATCTGGGTCGGGACACCATCGCCGCATCGTTCAAGATCCGATGGGACGTTGCGCCCAATGCAAGGTTGATAGCCGTCGGGCGCTACAGCTGGAGCGATCTTGATTTTAACAACAGTGACTATCGCAGCGGATCACCGACTTTCGGCTACAGCATCGATTCACCGGGCTCCTTTGTACGCTCCCAGGCGATTTATGGCTTGGTGCGCGCCGAAGTGGAACTGCTTGACGGGCGCTGGACCCATAATGTCTCAACTCAGTTCGCCGACATTAATCGCGACGGTTACGATTATGATGCACCCAGCTATGGTGACCGGGGCAATCGTATCAAAGCATCCTATGATACGGCTCTGCGCTTTGGGTCGCCTCGCGTGCAACACCGTATAGGTTTCGCGGTTGATCTTGAAGACGAGCGATATCGTAACACAGACCCATCCGGCTATGCCTTTACGGGCACGCGCAGCAATAGCAGCGTCGGTCTTGTCGGGAGTTACGACCTCAACGTGGATGACCGCCTCGCTGTCGGAGGCTCGTTACGGTTTGACAACAACCAGAGGTTCGATAGCGCAACGACATATCGCGTGCAGGGCAGCTACCGTTTTGGCACCGGCACACGCCTGCGCGCCGCAGCCGGTTCAGGGGTGAAAAATCCGGGATTTTACGCGCTGTTTGGCTATGTCGACGGACGCTACATCGGCAACCCCAATCTGCGCCCGGAAAAATCGCGCGGATGGGAAGTAGGCCTCGAACAAAGTCTGGCGAATGATGCTGTACTCCTCGGGGTCACTTGGTTCCAGAGCCGGTTAAAGGGCGAGATTTACACCAGCTATCCAGCGCCCGATTATTTCGCGACGCCCGCTAACCGGACGAGCGATTCCACACAGCGGGGGATCGAAAGCTTTGCCGCAATCCGCCTCGGCGACGCCTGGAGAATTGATCTATCCTACAGTTGGCTCAAGGCGAGAGAGAATGGGGTGGAGGAAGTGCGTCGCCCCCGCCACATTGGCAGCGCGGCGATCAGCTGGCACGCCCCGGCAGACCGGGCCAGCGCCACATTGGTGGTGCGGCATAACGGGGACCAGATCGATCTGGCCTATACCAATCCCAATTTCATTCCCGATCGCGTCGTGTTGGATGCGTTCACCACGGTCAATTTCAATGCCACGCTGGCATTGAGCCCCGCAGTCACCTTGAATGGGCGCATCGAGAATATGCTCAACGAGAAATACACCGAATTATTCGGTTTCCGTGCAGCTGGGCGCGCCCTCTTTGTTGGCGTCAACGCGCGTTTCTAAACGATCAATCTTGACTGGTCGCGGCGATGCAGGACCGTCGTCGTGACCAGTATTTCCCATTCCTGAAAGCAGGGGAAACCCTATGACTATTGCCATTCACCCACGTCTAATGCGCGCTGTTGCCATCAGCTATGCCTGGCCCACGTTGCTCGGGCTCGTCGCTTTTGTCGGTGCGTTAGCGAGTGCTTGCGCCACACCATTCGTCGCACTTGCCGTGCTTGCTGCAGTCACTATGTCGCCGCGCACCGCATGGCAGGCGGTCGCGGTTATATGGCTGATTAACCAGATGCTTGGTTTTATCGTTCTGGGCTTTCCTCACACAGCCCAGACCTTTGCCTGGGGTGGAGTAATCGGCCTGTCCGCCGGTGTTGCTCTCGTAATCGCCCGCAAATTAACGGCGAACCGGGCGCAAACGCCAACGCGGTTGCTTTGCGCTCTAGCGATCAGTTTCATAGGTTATGAGGCCGGAATTTTTGCCTTTGCCAATGTTTTGGGTTTGACCTGTCCTTTTACTCCCGCGGTAATTGCCCAAATCGCGCTGAACGATGGGCTGTGGTTTGCACTTCTTTATCCTTTACATCTTGTCATGCGGAAGCTGACACCGGGCTGGTTCAATCGCACGGTGGCGCGAGGTCACGCGTGATGGACACCCCGCGCATTATATCTTTGCTCCCCAGCGCTACCGAAGTGGCAGTTGCGCTGGGGTTTGGCGATCAGATTGTTGGGCGATCCCATGAATGCGATTTCCCCCCCTATATCGCCGAACTGCCGCCTTGCACCGCGACTAAGGTGGCTAAGGGTTTGCCATCGCTCGAGATTGAAGAGCGCGTGCAGGGCATTTTGCAGCAAGGGCTGTCGGTATATTCGGTCGATACCGGTATGCTTCACCGGCTCAACCCTGACGTGATATTGACGCAATCCCAATGCGCAATTTGCGCGGTCACTCCGCGCGATCTCGAAGAGGCGCTAGCCACTTGGGTGGGGCGCGCACCAAAATTGCTCAGCCTCTCACCCGAAACGCTTGATGAATTGTGGGATGCGTTCCGTTTGGTAGCGCGGACTCTGAATGTCGAGGAGCGTGGCGAAACCGTTATCGCGGAATTGGCGGAGCGCCTCGACCGCCTGGCGAACCGTAGCGCAAATCTGGCCCGTCCGCGTGTGGCGGCCCTTGAATGGATCGAGCCGCTCATGGCTGCGGGCAACTGGGTGCCAGAACTGATCGATGTGGCGGGAGGGGAAAGCCTGTTTGCCGTGCCCGGACAGCATTCTCCGTGGATCGACTGGGATACGCTGGCGAAAGCCGATCCTGAGGTTATCGTGTTCATGCCCTGCGGCTTCACGATTGGCCGCTCACTTGAGGAGATGCCGATACTCACACGAGATCCACGCTGGACATCATTATCGGCTGTGCAGGCTGGTCGGGTATATCTGACGGACGGCCACCACTTCTTCAACCGCCCGGGCCCGCGTTTGGTGGAATCGGCCGAGATATTGGCTGAATTGCTGCACCCGAACCATTTCGATTTCGGTCACCAGGGGAAGTCATGGATTGCGATCGAAGCGTAGGGTTCGTCAAACATCAGCCTCCCACAGCCTATAGTCGACCAGAATTGGTCAACATTGCCAGAACGACGAATGTCCGCTTGCCCCAACGTTTCTGCCGAAGCGGGCGTTCTGACAACGCCAACATTGCGGACATTCGCTTGCCATGAGATATTGGAGCTATGTACCGCAAACACGCTGATCGTCTGATTGTTCGCGATGTGAAACAACAGCTCAAAGAGCTGCAAGCGCGGCTAGAATGGGCAGATTGGCGTTTTGCGGTCACAGCTTCGTGCGCCGAGCATCCTGAATGGTATCGACACCATCTCCCGCATCTTCATCAAAGCGTCAGGGCACTGTTGCTAGATGGCGGCGTTGATGTGAGTGAGAAGCCGGTTCCCTTCACTATCGTGGGCAATGAATTGCCAGGCAGCTAGAATGTCTGCTCTCCCCAACATTTCCGTCGAAGCGGGCCTTCCGGCAACCCGAACACAGCGGACGATGGGGTAGCTATATGATCCACGCCGAAGCCACCCCGTCACTTGGCCAGATAACCACCGTCAATCACGAGTTCCGTTCCTGTCGAAAAGTTCGCTTCATCCGAGGCAAGGTAGAGAACGCCATAGGCAATATCGCGCGGGTCGCCGAGATGCCCGATGGGATGGCGAGCGATTTGCTCGTCCCTGAACGCCGGGTCACGTTCCAGCGCGGTTTCCACCATAGGGGTGAGGCACATGCCCGGATGAACCGAGTTAACGCGGATCGGCAGTTTTTTCGCCGCGCAATGTAGCGCTGCCGCCTTGGTGAGCGAACGCACTCCGCCCTTGCTCGCGCTATAGGCCGCCGTTGCATAGTCAGCGACATAAGCCATGGTGGAGGAGATGTTCACGACAGAGCCCTTGCGCCCGCCGGTAGCCATCAGACGGATCGCCGCGCGCGTGCCAAGAAACACCCCGTCCAGATTGATCGCCATGACCTTGCGCCACAAAGCGAAGTCCATATCCATGTCGCCATAGGGGCCAATGCCCGCATTGTTGACGCATATGTCGAGCCCGCCGAACTGCTCGGCAACGGCAGCCATCGCATCATCCCACGCGCATTCACTGCTGACATCGATCGCATGAAACAGCGCGCGCCCTCCGGCCGCTTCAATCGCCGCTGCAACCCTGCGCCCGCCTTCCACGTCGATATCACAGACCATAACGCGGGCACCTTCTTCGGCCAGCAATCGGGCAATAGCTTCCCCCAGCCCGCTCGACGCGCCGGTTACCAGGGCAACCTTGCCAGCGACGCGCCCGTTTGCCTCTCTGTTCATGCCATTCGTTCTTTGTGTTTATCGATGGCCTGCTGCGTTGCCTGCATGACGGAGCCGAACAGTTGGCCGCGATTGTCGGCGATCCATTGCAGGGACTGGCTGCGGCGATCGCGGTTCTGGAAGCGCGGCATGACGTAGCGCGAAAACAGTTCGTAGCTCTTCTGCGTCGCTTCCCAACTGGCGGCATTGTGTGCCAGCAGCAGGAACGTGCCGAAGCCGCCCGACTGATCGAGCATTTCCTCGATCCGGTCCGCGACATCATCCGGTGTGCCACAAGTCAGCGTGCCGAAGGTCATCCAGGCGTTTTCGCACCACGACCGGGTCGCATCCTCGCCCGTTTCGATCCCTTCGAAACACGGAAGCTGCGCGCCCATCCTGCGCATATAGTCGAGCACATTGGGAATAATCCCTTGCGAAACCTCGGCAAAGGCCTGCTCGCGCGTTTCAGCGATGTGGATCGGCGCCACGATACGCCATGTGTCGCGGTGAACCTGCCGCCCGTTTTCGCGCGCGACCTCTTCGCAGATCCGCCAGTGATCGGGCAAAGTGGCAAAGCCTTCCCCGCTCGATGCCGCCACCGACAGCATCGCGGCCCCGAGGCGCCCTGCGGTCACAGGTCCGCTGGGGGTGATTGCGCAGGCCACCGCCACTTCCATCCCGCCGCGCTGATAGGGCAGGTTCTGCAGGCGTGCGTCCTTCAGCTGGAACCAGCCTTCATCGCGCGTCACCACTTTGCCATCCAGAAGATCGACAATGCATTTGAGCGATGCGCTCATCATATCGCGCTGCTTGCGCGGATCGATCCCCATCATGACCGCATCGGACGGCAATTGCCCCGGCCCGGCCCCGAACATGATCCGTCCGCGCGTCTGGTGGTCGAGCTGGACCATGCGGTCCGCCAGAATGAGCGGGTGGTGATAGCTGAGGGAACTAACCCCGGTGCCAAGGCGGATACGTTTGGTCCGTTCGGCCACTGCGGCAATGAACACCTCGGGGGAGGCAATCGCCTCGAACCCGGCGGAGTGGTGTTCGCCGATCCAGGCTTCATCAAAATCCAGCTGTTCCATCAACTGGACCAGCTGCATGTCGCGTTCCAGCGTCATGGTGTGGTTTTCGCTGAGCGCATGATAGGGGGCGATGAATGCGCCGAACTTCATGGTATCGGGCCGGTATTGCGTCATAAGTCTCTCAATCAAATAGGTCGGTAGGCGCTGGAACGGCCCCGTTTCAGCCCGGCATGGCGATGCCGGGGTTGCGGCGTTCGAGCATGGCTTCGGCCCGTTGGCGGTACAGCGTGTCGAGCGGATCGGGCTGCGGGATGATCCAGAACTGCCCTTCGTCGATCCCGGCAAAGGCACGCGCGGCAAGTTCGTCAGGCGTGATCCCCTGATTGACGGTAATGTCCCGCATCATGCCGACGGTCCTGTCGCTGGTGGTGTCGTCCTGCATGGTCACGGTTTCGCGGAAGATGTCCGTCTGGACCGGGCCGGGGCACAGCACCGATACGCTGACCGGGGCCTGTTCGCCTTGCAGTTCCAGCGCCAGCGTTTCGCTGATTGCCAGAACCGCAAACTTGCTGGCCGAATAGGGACCCATGTAGGGTGCGGCGATAAAGCTCGCCATCGAACCGGTGTTGATTACCCGGGCCGGGCGACCTGCGGCAATCATCCGAGGGACGAAACTGGCAATGCCGTGAACCACGCCCAGGACATTGACCTGCAATTGCCATGCCCATTTGTCAGCCGGGATATCCCAGCTTTTTCCGCCGATCAGCACACCGGCATTGTTGAACAGCAGGTCAACCTGCCCAAACGCGGCGTAGGCATGGTCGGCCAGCGCCTCGACAGAGGCTGGATCGCGCACATCGACAGCACATGACGACACCGGGCCATCAAGCGTGGCGGCAAAGGTCTGTAAAGCCGCTTCATCGATATCGGCCAGCACCACCCGCATCCCGCGCGCCAACGCAGCCCGCGCCAACCCGCTGCCAATCCCGCTGGCGGCCCCGGTAATCACCGCAACTTTGCCTGTATAGGCTGTCATGGTGCCCTCCTCAGAAGTCGAACTTCACATCCACGCCATAAGTGCGCGGTTCGGCGTATGAGACCCCGGCAAAACCGAGCGACCCGAAATCGATCCCGGCATAGAGGTAATCCTTGTTGGTGATGTTCTTGCCCCACAGCGCGACTGTGGCGCGCGTCGGCCCGAGATCGATATCCGACAGGGCAATGCGCGCATCGAAACGGCCCGCACCGCCATCGGCGATCTCACGGTTGAACGGGTTCAGCCGATCGAGGGGATGGAAATAGATTTTTCCGCGATAGGTCCAGTCAAGCCGTGCGGTGAGCTTGCCCACGTCCGCTACTTCGGTGTCGTATTGCACACCGGCATTGACGGTGGTGCTGGCCGAATAGCTGAAGCGCGCTTCGTTCGCGACATCGACCAGCTCGTTCGTCTCCGCATCGCGGATCACAAAGCTCTTGTATTTACGGTCAACGTAGCCAAACGACCCGTTGAAGGTCAGGCCCTTTGCAGGTTGGGCCACAACTTCAGCCTCGATCCCGGTATAGGTTGCCTTGCCGGCGTTGACCGTGATCGTTGAGGCACCGCTGCTTCCGGCGAGGAACTGGCTGACCTGCAAATCCTTGTAGCGCGAATGGAACGCGGTGAGATTAAACCGCAGGCGCCGGTCAAGCAGTTCGGTCTTGAGTCCGGCCTCATAGGAGATGATCTTTTCCGGATCGAAGCTCCCGCCGACAGAGCGCGGGTTAAACCCGCCGGCCTTGTAGCCCGTCGCCACCCGCGCATAGCCCATCACCCGGTCGGTAAACCGGTAATCTGCGCTCACCGCCCAGTTGAGCTGGCTGAACTTCTTGCGCAGATCGCGCGGGATCGAGGCGATCTGGTCCATATGCTTGCGGTCTTCGGTATAACGCAGCCCACCTGTCAGGCTGAGCTTGTCTGTTGCCCGGAAAGTCGCCTGCCCGAACACCGCCGCCGATTTGGAGGTATGCTTGTAATAGAATGGCGGATCGAGATCGGTGGCAAAATAGTTTGTCGTCAGACCGCCGCCGAGCGGGATGGCCACAGGCGATTCCATGATCAACGCCAGCTGCGAAGGGTTATTTTCGCTCGCCTTCTCGCGATAATAGAACCCGCCCAGAACGAATTCGATCTTGTCACCGATCTTGCCCAGCAGGTTCAGTTCCTGCGAAAACTGCTTCTGCGCCCGTGCGTTTACGCCGGAAAACAGGCGAATATCATTTACGCCGAGCGACACGAACTTGTAGTCGGGCGGCGTGATGATGGCGGGGCTGACAGTCAGACCGCGCAGACCATCGTTGCCATCCATATCGGCCTCGGCCACCGTATTGGTCCATTTGCGGATGCCGGTAAGCGAACGCAAGGTCAGGTTATCGGCCAGATCAGCCTCGATCGTCAGCGTGTGACCACGCACCTTGTCGTGCAGCAGCCCCTGCCCCAGCCGCAAGGTATTGAGCCGATCCCGCGAATAGACGAGCGGGTTCCCGCCCAAAGCCTGCGAATTGGCGAAATAGCCGGCAATATCCGACCGAACGTAAGCTAGCTGGAACGGAACAGCATAGCTCTTCGCGTCGTTATAATCGAACGCGTAGTCGACCCGCACAGGACCGCCGTTATCGAACCGCGCCGCGACGCGGAACGCGTCGGTGTTATAGGCCCCCGGATCGCGCTTGTCGGGCTGGTTGAGATCATCGGCGTAGCCGTTGCGTTGCTTGTGCACGTAGGACAGTTTGAACTTCAGCCCGGACTTGGCGATCTCGCCCGTGTCGACACTGGTCCGCGAGAGCATGTAGCCAAGATTGCCATACCCGAAGGTCTGCGAACCCTTGAACGTGTCGGCAGGTTTGGCGGTGATGAAATTGACGGCGCCGCCCGTCGTATTGCGGCCATAGAGCGTGCCTTGCGGTCCGCGCAAAACCTCGACCCGCTGCAAGTCGACCAGATCAAACACGGCGCCTGTCGTCCGCCCGATCACCACGCCATCGACATAGATACCCACCGGGGAATCCACCGTCAGCACTGGATCGGATTCCCCGATTCCGCGAATATGCACGGTAATGTTGGTCGTCGATGCCGGGGTAATGCTAGTGGTCAGGTTCGGCGCGACCGAGCCGATATTGCTGATGTCCGAAATGCGCCGCGCCTCAAGCGCTTCGCCGGTCAGAGCACTAACCGCGAGCGGGGTATTCTGAAGATTTTCCGCCCGCTTTTGCGCGGTGACAACGATTTCCTGCAAACCCGCAGGGGCCTCCGCTGCATCCTGCGCCATGGCCCCGCTTGCACAGACTGCCGTCAGACACGATGCGGCCATCAGCGCACTCACTCGATATGTAGCGTTCATTCCCCGTTCCCTCATTTTTGTTGTTTCGGGATTGCACAGAAGGTCGAAAAGAACCTCCGGGTACCGTTCCCGAATGCGAGCGCAGGCCTAAAGGAGCGCAGAGCAGTCCGTCCCGGACAGTGATATTCGCAATTCCGCAAGGCGGCTCAAATGTGTTCGATTTCCTGCAGAATGGTTCCTGCGTGCGATTTTCGGCAGCTTTTCAAAACAACACGTTGGAAAAACAAGGCAGCTCTGACAGAACTCACCCCAACACACAGCGACCGCCAGATCGCGCACCGATCGGCGGCACCCTTAACAGAGGGAGGAGGAACAACGATGTCTTTGCCGGGTACGCACGACAGGAAAACCACAACCCGCCACATATTTCCGAATTGCGCGGTCGAGATCATTCATGCTGACAAAAGCGATGACGGCTATGTCGAGGAATTCGGCAACAACACGCATCATGTGGTCGGGGCCAAGATCGCCTGCAACGGCACATACCGGTCGACATGGCGCTTTATGGGGCCAATCAGTCCGGTCCATAAGCCTTGCGACATCCTTTCCTATATTCCGCCCAATGTCCCCTGGGGGACCGTGGCCGAAGGCCGCGGGAAGGCCGCAGGCGTATCCTGCCATTTTAGTCACGAGTACTTTCGCGCGGTGACCGGGATTGATGACGACCGGTCCATCAGCCACCTGGAGACCTGCAGGGACATTCACGGGGTCACGATCAAGCAGGGGCTACGGCGAATTTACAGCGAAATCATCCGGCCCGATTTTGCCTCTGATGCGCTGGTGAACTCGTTCGCAGGTATTATCGCTCTCGAAATGGCCCGCTATTTCAAACGTGCCGCAGCCAAGCGGCGGCGGACGCACAGCCATACCATGGAGCAGCAGGATCTGCTGCGGATCAGGGACTATATATATGAATGCAGTGAGGAACGGCTGCTGATCTCAGATATCGCAGCCTACCTTGGCTGTAGCGAACGCCATATCCACCAGACCTTCCGGGTAAGCTTCGGCATCACCCCCCACGACTTCATCAAGGCCGTAAAAATCCGCAAATCAGTCGATCTGCTGAACGAAGGCGTCCTCAGTATCAAACAGATCGCACACAATGTCGGATTTTCGCGGCAAAGCAGTTTTTCTGCTGCATTCCGCGCCACCACCGGGGCGACCCCTGCCGAAACACGCCGACTGGGCCGGACAGACTTTTCATGCCTGCATATCGGCAATGACGCCGTCCGCGCCGCCATCATGGGAAGGTAGAATGAGCAGCAACATTTCGCCTGCAGTTCTCGCTTTTCTCCACTTTGGTGCACCAAAGAGGAGAAAAGCGAGAACTGGGCGATTGACCTGCCCCATCAGGCTGGCCCACCGGATAAGTTAGAGTTCCGGCGAACTGAAGTGCTTGAGAATGGTGGTTGGTACGTTGTTCGAAAGCCATCAAGCGTCCGCTAACCCCTAACATTCCTGCCGTTCGGGTCGCATGTGGACCACACTGAAAGCTGCCATCTGCTGCGGCGCATGGTGCGATGAATATACAGTCCGTTTCAAGGAGCGCGTTGGGGAGTTGGAACGTCCGGCACGTTGGCGGTGGGCGGCGTTTTGGGGGTTCAATCGAGCGTCACAATTGAATGTCTAAGTCGCACATTGTCGAGCAGATGCTCAATCGCGGCGCACTGTGCATCGGTTCCGTTTAGTCTGACATCCCAATTGCAATGGGCATGCGTCGCCGTGTCACGCACGATAACCTTGCCAAGCACCCGCTGCCATGTCTGCGAAGTGCCGCCTCTCTCGCGGATAAGGCGGGCGATAAGCAGCTGTTCGAGATCGGAGGCAGTCATGCTCACGGCTTAGACACTGTTGACGGTCAGGCAAGCAGACATTCGGTGCCAATCTGATGAAGCAACGATGGGTTTCGAGGATCAGCCGCCGAGCGGCACGCGCCCTCTATGTCGATGGCTGGCACGACTATCTGGAACCGCCCGTTTATAGCAACCGACTGTCATAAGCCCACTGAAGGAGGGCCTGTCTCTGCCGTGGGCGGCAAAAAGGATCGCCGGGATTACAGTGCTTTACGATTTGTGCGGCATGGCGTTTGAAGGCTCTCCAGCGCGCAATCTGACGGGCATCCTCCTGCGGCAGCCTTCGTCCGGAATAGTATCGGCAGTACCACTGAAACCATCCGCGCGGGTCATCCGGGTATATCCAGCCCTTGTCGATCCAAACGCGAAGAGGAACACTTGCACGCACCCCGAAGTAGTTCAGTGAACAATCCGGACGATCAGAAGCCAGCCTGGCATCTACAAACCAATCTTCTGGAAATTCAGCTTTGCAGTCCGTCATGTACTTGCCGCAGAAAACACCCAGGCGCAGCATCTCTGCCGGCGTAAGTTCGGGGGTGAAGGTGGGGGCGAAGTTCTCGCCCATGGCTACGGAGCGGGTGTAACGATAGCCCTGCTGCATGAGATCGTTGACGACTATTTCGGTTTGCGTGTGCATCGATCACATTTAGCGTTCCCCGGGATGATCGCAACGGATCAGTGCGCTGCAGACGCACATGCTAAGGCCTGCGCCGTAGTGACCAGATCAATGAGGAAATCGCGGTAATCAGTGCGGCAAATGCGTACACCAACGTGGAATCGATGATGGGCATGGGGAACTCCGATTCTTGACCGGGTTTGTATGTTCATTTTTTGTTCTGTGTAGGAAAGTGGTTTTCAGCTTCTGATCAGATCACGGCTGTGCCGTTGGGCCAGACCACCAGCATATCTGTGTTCTTTGGCGCACCTTCGATAATTCCACTTGAACCCCAGGCGTTGTCGAGCAATGTAGCCCCGCTTCCCGTGAAAGCCGGGAAGCGGGGCGTGGAAACCCCACTTGAAGCAGCTCGGTCGAGATTATCGGCCGGGTGGCATGCGCGCATGTCCAGCCCGCAAGGGTAAAGGCGTATGCGCTCGTTGCTTCAGCGGGTTTCCAACATCCGGCTTTGGCCGTCGCCCCGAGAGGACATAGGCGCGACGACAATGCCAAAGTGATCCGTCGCCCCAATGAGGAGTGCGACGGTGCTGGATACGACGACAAGAATTGCAGAAGAGACGCTGGTACGGCTGAAGCAGCCTTCGGCGGTGCGCTTTATACGTCTGGGACAAGGCGGAACCTGGGCCGAGGAGGCGATTGCCAACGGCACGATCCCCTTCAAGTATCGCAATGTTGCACATGCGCCTTGTGCCGCAGGCAACTGGGATGAAGTCCGGCGCCAGATCCTGGCCTCGGGCCGCAAACAAGGTGCCCTCGGCGGTGATCTGCGTGAACTGCGCGATTTCTATGAACTGGACGATCACTGCCTGTGGGTGACGATTGCCGGTGGCCACTTGTGGTGGGCCTTTGTAGAAGGCCCCGCCATAGCCAGCAACGAAGATGGGGAGGATCGCCCGATGCGTCTGCGCAGAACCCTTGATGGCTGGCACAGCTACAATCTTCAGGGTGATCCCCTTACCGTAAAAGCGTTGAGCTCGGTGCTGACACGGGTCACCGCCTACCAGCGTACCTTATGCAAAGTGGGGCCTGATGATTACCTCCTGCGTAAGATACGCGGAGAAGAAGAACCCGTAGTGGCCGAAGCGGTTGCCCTTAAGAACCAGCTCGAGGATGTCACTGCCCGGATGATCAGCCAGCTCGACTGGCGTGACTTCGAGATCATGGTCGATCTGATCTTCGCCCGGGGTGGATGGCAACGTCAGTCAGCCACAGGGGACGGGGAGGTTGATCTCGACCTTTTCCTGACCCATCCCACCACTTCGGAATCGGCATGGGTGCAGATCAAATCAAGCGCCACCCAGAAGGTGCTGGATGATTATGTCGAACGGTTCCGCAAATCGGGCGCGGATCGCTTCTACTTCGCGTGCCATACGGCCAAAGGGAACCTGGTGCTTGAAGATCAGCCGGGCATGCACGTCTGGATCGGACCTGAACTGGCCCGGCGCGCACTGGGCGCAGGGCTGCTCGACTGGCTGATCGAACACGTCAGCTGAGCGGATGCCCCTCTGCTTCCATTCGTACGGGTAAACCGGCGAATGGAAGCCTGGCCTAACGGATCAGCCTTGCTGACCGTCTGGGCAACGAGCCGCCAGGGGTTAAAGGAGGTCTCTGCACAACAGGTGCAGCAGTCGCGCTCGCCTGAGGCTGCACTATTGCTGCGGGCATCTCTGGCGGTTGGGTATGCTGACAGCGAATGTCTTCCTGCCGGGCCCATTCTTCCACACTGAGCGCTTCGGGCACGAGAAGCAGACCTTGCGTGGATCCATCGGTTGGCTCAGGAACACGCATCCTATGCAACTTCTCGAGCCGCTTTGCCGCTTCGATGTCGCCCGTCATGGCAAGATTGCGCAGGGCCAGGAGCAAAGCCTCAACCATCGACACCTGCCGCGATACGCCACCTGCATCGCGCAGCATGATCGTGTCGCCTGCAAGATCGTGAACCAGTGTGCGCGTGTTGACCGAACCGGGAGGACGACCACGACCACGCGTCTTGCGTTTGCCGCTCATGCTGCACCGCCTTCCTGAAGATCGGGATAGCCGATTGCGCTATCGATCTGTGCCTGTGTCTCGCTACGGCTATGCAGATAGGCGTTACGGGCCCAGTCCCGCTGCGCAGCCGTGAACGTCTTGCGCTGGCCAAACCGGCTATGAAGAAGGACCCCCATGTCAAAAGGCATGCTGCGGCTGTCCACATGGATGACGCCCGGCACGCGCTGTGCAGCTGGCGCTGTGGTCAGCACGCCATGCTGTACAAATGTATCGAGTATATGGAACAGCGCTTTGCGATCGCCGGCAAGAGCGGATTTGACCAACTTACGCAGCGCAATTTCCCGAGGGACCATCTCCTTCTTCCGGTTACCGGCACGTACCGCAACCGGTTCATCGAGAATGCGCAGCACATCGGTCTCGTGCACGGGCTTCTTCTTGCGCCTGCCGCTCACATTGCCCGAACGTCCGGGCTGAAAGCGTGTGTGCTTTGGCGGCCGGCCGTAACCAACCTCGTAGTCTGCCGGGTTGTCTGTCATGTCGCTCATGCCATCACCTCTTCCGTGGTGAGGGAAGCGAGCCGTTCGGCTTCCACCTCGGCGAAGCTCTGACTGGTGCCGGCCAGAACCGCATCGATGCCGCACACCTGTTTCATCCGACGCACGATAACATCGCAGTAGTGTGGATCGATCTCGATCGCCCGGCCGAACCGTCCGGTGCGTTCTGCAGCAATCAGTGTCGTACCCGAGCCACCAAAGGCATCAAGCACGATACCTTTGCGATGCGAACAGTCCCTGATGGCATCGGCGACAAGGTCGACAGGCTTCACCGTTGGATGGAGCGCCAGGTCACCGCGGTCCTGACCAAAACTGTTTACCCCGGCATAGGTCCAGACATTGGTCCGGTTGCGGCCATGGCGGCCCAGTTCGACATTGTTGATGTGTGCCGTAGTGCCAGACTTGAACACGAACACCAGTTCGTGCTGCGAACGATAGAGCGAACCCATCCCGGCATTGGTCTTGGCCCAGACGCAGATGTTCTTCAGCTCATCATAGACGCCGTCACCTGCCATCAGCAACTCGTGCGCATGGCGCCAATCCATGCACATGAAGTGCAGGGCCCCTTCTGCCGAATAGGCGGCAAGGCGCGTCATGACATCAACAAGGAACCGGATAAATTCCTCACGCGTCATTTCTCCGGAGGCCATGGCAAATTCGCGGTGGCGGATACGGCCAAGGCCGGAGACATGCCCCTCAATCGGGACATTATAAGGCGGATCGGTAAAGACCATCTGCGCCGGTGCTGTCAGTCCGTTGCGAACTGCTCTCCGTTTCGCAAAGTGGGTCCAGGCCCGAGCTGAGACTCATCCCATAAGCGATTGCCACTCGGCTAGAGCTGCCGAGCGGCGAAGTTTGAAAGTTTGTCTGTCGACGAGGTGTCGTTCCGAGTTGAAGTGGTTGGTGAGAGAGGCGTGAACGAAGGCGAATTTCTGTAGCGATTTCATTTGCCGAAATCGCTGCATAGCGCGTTCTCGTCGCCGGAAGGGTAGATGTGAATTTTCGGCCCGATTGTTGAGGTAGCGCCCCATCTCGCGGCGCTCGAGATTGCCCAGATCCCTCATTGCCGCTGGATAGGAACGAAGGCCGTCAGTGACGATCTTGTCAGCTTGCCCATGACGCTTCAATGCCTTCTTCATGAAGCGCAAAGCTGCAGATTTGTCCCGTTTCTTCGTGACGTAGCTTTCGAGAACTTCGCCCTCGTGATCAACGGCGCGCCACAAATAAACCATCTCGCCGTTCAATCGGACGTACATCTCGTCAAGGTGCCAGCGCCAGTGCCGAAAACCACGCATTCGTTGCACACGCTGGCGGCGAATGTCGGCAGCAAAGAGAGGGCCAAATCTATTCCACCAAAGACGCACGGTCTCATGACAAAGATCGATCCCTCTCTCGAAAAGCAGGTCTTCGACATTGCGCAGCGAGAGGGGAAACCTGACGTACATCATCACCACGAGGCGGATCACCTGAGGCGATGAGTGAAAGTACCGGAACGGATTTGGTGTCTTGCTCATCCGCTCAGGTTAACGGTGCGGGGAGGGTGGGGCCATCCTTTTGACACCACCTCTCGTCAAGGTGCCAACGCCAGTGCCGAAAACCACGCATTCGTTGTACACGCTGGCGGCGGATGTCGGCTGCAAAGAGAGGACCAAATCTATTCCACCAAAGACGCACGGTCTCATGGCAAAGATCGATCCCTCTCTCGAAAAGCAGATCTTCGACATTCCGCAGCGAGAGGGGAAACCTGACGTACATCATCACCACGAGGCGGATCACCTCAGGCGATGAATGAAACTATCGAAATAGATTGGACGTCTTGCCCATCCGCTTTGGTTTACGGCGCTAATTGTGCCAATGCTCTGACGACGGACACTTTTTTACATCACTTTTCCAACCTTACAACTTCGAGAGCTTCTTCGCAAGTGCATCAGCAATAGCGGCGTGGCCTACCAAGTTGGGGTGCCAAGCGGCACCGGGGATCGCGTTCGGATCACGTGGGAAGCCGATGGCCCAAGATTCTCTATCACATGGTGAGTGATTGTGCGATAATTCGTCGGAGGCCAGTACGGTTGCACCCTTCTCTAATGCAATTTCGGCAGTAACCTTGGCGAGTCTGAGGCCGATTTCTTGTGCGTTTTTCCGGTCGGTAGGGAGCAGTTGAGCATCAAGGCAATTCTTGTCCGTCACAAGTGTGATGTACTGGACGAACACTAGCCTCGCTTGCGGAGCACGTACGTGTACTATGTCTGCAATCCGGCGTAGGTTGTCTCTCAACTCGCGGTATGCTGTCTCGGAGGGAATTGATAGGGCAAGCAAATCCTCGCAGGGTAAAGTTGTCTTGCCGAGATTGACTGCTTTCATGCCCATCGCACGGCACGTTCCGGCAAGGAGGTGGCCGACGTAGCCAATATCGTTGCCGCCGACCAACAAAGTGACGAGTCTTGTATCCGCTGTCACTGCATCAATTTGGGCTGGTAGTTCACGCCATGGATTGAGGATGTGCGATGTCATCGCTCCGCCGCACGATTGGTCATCCAGAATCAGGTCAAGTCGTTGCGCTAGCAACGTCGCGTAGTTTGACTGACTTCGCCCGCAGCGTTCGGGTGTTCCTACTTGGATTGCGCCGATTCCAGACCCAGCGGCAAACGAACTTCCGAGTGCCACATAGCGCGCACCTTGCAGCGGTTGGTTTCGTGGCAACCCTTCGTTTAAGTTACACCCCGTAAGGGCGAGTATCGCTGACGATGCAAGGTGTATCGCTAAGCAGCGTATCACAAACTTATGCGATCGGATTTTGCATCTATATGTGAACATTTATCATGGTCCCCTAGTTTCATGTAATAAGAAAATTATGCAATAATATATTTACTATTAAAATATATATGCAATAGAAATCTGCTCTAGAATAATTTTTTCTAGTTCATCTATTCTTGGTTTCATACGGTACGTCGGGTCCGAAGCAACCAATGAAAAACGGCGCCTTCTATTGGTAATGGAGCGGCCATACCAAGAAGGTCAGGCCTAAATTGAGATGGTAGCGACGCTTCTTTCCCTGTTCGATCGCAGCGAGTACGGTACGGCATCTGCATCCGTTGGTGTCGTGATGCCATAAGTTTCAAAGGTAATCCGGGAGAGCAGGGCTCGTAATTCGGTCTTGTCGTATTGCTGAAGCAAGGCGCGGCCACTGGCCGAAGCGTGGATCGGAATCCGATGTCCTGCCTTCGTGAAATAACGGATAGGCGCGGACGACTCACTCACCAGGACGAAAATTGCCCAAGGCCCTGCAGGAGCAACGATGCTGACGGTCTCTCCTGAGCGCTCCATAGAAGTGCGTGTCAGGTCTTGCGCAAATTTTGGCAACGCGAATCCTTCCGCGAACTGATCAGCCAACGCAATCCATCGGGGACTCGGATAATATCCGCCTCGGGTCCTCGTTTCGTACAGATAGCCGCGTTGCTCTAGCGTGTTGATGGTGCGATAGGCGCTCGACCGCGGCCATCCCAGGTCCCGCGCTATTCCTGGGACGCCCCTATATCCTAAATATTCTAGAAGATCAAGTACATCCTCAGCTCTCTTCATACTCATTTTGAAATCTCCATCGCCGAGAGCAATGCCATTTCAGCTATCTATATCACAGCTCTTCTCGTTATTAAATCCAGTATGTGGGATAAAAAATGCCATATTGCGTACTTTTCGGGTTTCGAGTACATTCGCTAACGAGAGTAAATACTTGGGTGAATTGATGGAGAGTGAAAGGATGCCGCTCGAGAGCATCAAGATAAGATAAGTGCTGCCATTGCCGGTCAAATCTGACCGCAGGCGCAATGCGCTCCGGATGCGACGGCTGTCGCATTCATGCGTTTAGCGCGCATTGGCAAAACGACATCGCTGGAATGATTTCCTCTATCGGCCGCTCGGGCGAAAAGCGGAGCCGATACGGTGCAGAGTGATGAATAAATAAAAATAGGTCGATCCTAACAGTAATAAGACAATTTTATCGTAATAATCGATAAATTAATCAATTTATAATAAATACGGAGGGTTCTTATGGCGGGTGATACGCATCTTAGGGCGCAAAAATTTCCACCCCCAGTTTCCATCAGTGCTGAAGCGCGCAAAATCCTGAGCGTTCCTATGCCGGAACGGACGATTTTCCCTGATCTTGACGATCATGCTGCGTGGCAAAAATTGATCGAGGAGCGCAATCAGGCATACCGCTCATTATTCGCGAAGCAGGTAGAGGGAGGAGGTGCTTTAAAGCGGGATCACATATCTGGCGTGCCAGTCGCGATTATGCCGCGGCCGAGGTCAATGAAATTACCAAATGACTATGTGTATATGGATATACATGGCGGTGGGATGATATTCTTTGGAGGAGAATACATGAATTGGATGGTCGAGATGACCGCTAATTCTGTACAGATGGAGGTTGTATCAATCGATTACCGCATGCCGCCAAAATATCCATACCCAGCCGGGCTCGATGATTGCCTCAGCGTCTATTTATCTCTCGCTGAAGAAAGAGGTGCAGATAAAATAATTGTAGGCGGATCTTCCGCAGGTGGGAATCTCGCTCTGGCACTGATGCTGCGCCTCAAAACTGAAGGCGCGTGTTTGCCTGCCGGTTTGGTGCTTCTCTCTCCAGAGGTTGATCTTACTGAGTCCGGCGATAGTTTCCAGATATTGGATGGTATTGATATTTTGCCGTCATTTATGACGGTAAACAAGTTGTATGCTGCAGATATGGCGCTCGAACATCCGCTTGTATCTCCCTTGTTTGGTGATTTCTCAGGAGAATTTCCACCCACATTTATTCAATCTGGAACGAGAGATCTATTTCTCTCCAATGCCGTCAGGCTTCACCGCGCTCTGCGTCGGGTCGATGCAGATGCGGAACTCCATATTTGGGAGGCGATGCCGCACGGGAGATTCCCTGGATCGCCCGAAGAAAGAGATGTGGATGAAGAAATAAATAAGTTCATCAGAAAATGCGTGGTGGGGAGATAATCATGAGCGAAAATATTGCCTTTTCTCCGAGCCGTCGAAAATTACTACAAGCATTGGGGGCGATAGGTGTGATGCCACTCGCAATGCCCAAGAATTGCGAAGCGCGATCGCGTGGTCTTCTCGCAACAAGGGGGGTGGCTCAAGGCATAGTTAAATCAAAGGTATGTCCTGGCGTGGTTGTCGGCGTTGGCCAAGCGACGGAGGAGCCCCAGTTTGTTAGCGAAGGTTCTCTCAGCTTCGACAGTAAAGAGCGGGTGGATAAGAACACGTTGTGGCGCATTTACTCAATGACCAAGCCGATAACGGGCATGGCGGCCATGCTGTTGATTGCAGAAGGAAAGCTGACGCTGGATCAGCCGGTTTCGGATTTTTTTTCCGCGTTTTCATCGATGCAAGTGTTGGTAGATCCCAAATCTGGCACGGAAACGAAACCGGCCAGGAACCCGATAACAGTGCGGCATCTTATGACGCACACGTCGGGAATTGGTTCGGCGATACCGCAAACACCTTCTGTTGGCGGGCCGTTAGCGGATAGGTATGTCAAATTGGGTCTCAGAAACGGTGTTTTTCAGGCCAATGGTCAACCTGACATGGACGGCGCAGTTACGAGCCTTCGCGAGTTTGCAGAACGTCTGGCGACAGTACCTCTGGAAACGGAGCCAGGGACGCGTTGGCGGTATTCTTTGGGGCTCGACCTTCTGGGCGCGATCATTGAAGTCGTGTCTGGGCGGCCCTTTGATATCTTCTTGAAGGAAGCTTTTTTCGATCCTTTGGGGATGCGCAGCACGTGGTTTCGCGTCCCTGAGCACGAGAAAAGGCGGCTGGTTGATAACTACGCAACTGCCAATGGCATGTCCAGATCGATCGATACTGGCGTCAACTCATTATTCCTGAAACGGCCGACATATCCGTCAGGTGGCGGCGGGCTGGTCTCGTCAGCGCGGGACTACGACAGGTTTCTCATGATGCTGGTGAGAGGCGGGACATTGGACGGCGCAACTGTCATGCCGCCCAGTGCGATTGCGCTTGGAACCTCCAATCTACTGCCTGAAGGCACGGACATGAGTGGGTACATTTACCCTAGTTCGGGTGACGGGTTCGGGGCTGGAGGACGGTTAGTTATGTCTGGCCCCCACAAGGGCGCTTTTGGATGGCTAGGAGCGGCAGGGACACTTGGAATGGTGAACTGCGGACGCCAACTTCGTCTTGTTGGCATGTTGAACTGCATGGGGGACATGAGTCTTCCTCGGCTAATTCCCGATGCCGTAAATAAAGATATATCAACCTATTGATATTTTATCGTAATAAATACCCATTTTTAAATGGTAAATAGATAATATTATTTAAAAATTCGATACTAAATAATCTCTACGCCATGAACCGCGATAGGGAAGGGAGAGGTTTATGCTTAAGTTAAAGGTTGTTTTGGCATGTGGGGTGTTCGGAGGCGGCTTTGTCTGCATCGTTCCGGCAATCGCACAACCACTGGAAACTACCCCTGAGGCGGCGAAGCCCGAAGCTGCGCAAGCTTCCCGTGAAGGTAGTGAGTCCGGATTGGCTGAAATTCTCGTGACCGCGCAGAAGCGCGCGGAATCCTTGCTCAAGGTTTCAGCGGCGATTTCCACTATTGGTCAGCGGGGATTGGACGATGTGGGCGCACGTTCTATAGGTGATGCGACCAAGGCCTTACCCAACGTGTCCATTGCAAGCCAGGGGCTGTCCATTCGCGGGCTTGGGGTGACGGCCCTTTCAGGTTCCGGTTCCACGGTAGCCTATCATGTCGATGGTGTTTACCAGGATCATGTCCAGGGCTTCCGGACCAGTGTTTATGACATCGACCGGATTGAGGTACTTCGTGGGCCGCAGGGCACGCTGTATGGCCGTAATGCGACGGCGGGTGTGGTCAATGTCATTACCACCAAGCCAAGCTTCGATTTCGAAGCGAAAGGCGATATATCCTACGGTAACTACGATGCATTGATGACGCGCGGTGCGATCAACATTCCCTTGAGTGACAACTTCGCCATGCGCCTGTCGGGCACGTACGAAAAATCGGATGGCACGCAGCGTTTGGTTTCCGGCAAGCGGGTTGATGGACGCGATCTGCTGACCTCGCGGCTGGCGTTGCGCTGGGAGCCGACGGATCGGTTCACTATTGATGTGAATGCAAGCTATGTCCGCCAGCGCAATGTCGTTGGATCCTACGTCAACAATGCGAACGCGATCTTCCCGAACCTGATAGTCGGGGCGCCCCTGCTCGGGATTCCCGGCAACAACGATTCCAGCAATCCGATCGTCGTACAGATGGGAATTCCGAGAAATCGGGCCGCTGGCGCTCCGGGAGGAGAGATCGCCGGGTTGACGAGTCCGTTTTTCAACTCCCTGATGGCTCTCTTCAAGCTGGGAGGTTACAAGAGCCTCTATCCGGGCGGAGATTATAACTTCCGCAATCGTAGCCATATCGACAGCATCTCGTTGAAGACGAATATTCGTTATGACGTGAGCGATGCGGTTTCGTTGACTTACATTGGCGGGTATTTTCATGAAAAAAACAAAAGTCGTAACAATGCTGCTCTACCTTTCGTCATGGACTACGGAGACCTGCGCGCAAACGATTGGTCGCATGAAGTCGATATCAATGTTGAAACCGATCGTCTGAGGGGGGTTGTCGGCTTCTATTCGTTTCAACATGCGACGCACAAGGCCACACCGGGATCGATTGGCATATGGCAGCCAGATTTTCCGACTTTGATACCCTTTGGTGGATCGGCGGCCGGACTTCAACCGACACTCCTGCCTTTCGTTGAAAGTGTCCGTAACGAACGAGATAAGGATACGACACGTGCGATCTTTGGTCAGGTAGGTTATTCCGTCTCGGACGACCTGCGGTTGATCGGCGGGGCCCGCTACAATATCGATAAGATCAGCAGGGCGATTGGCACCATATCGCTATGTCCATTGGGATCGGGAACTGATAATGGTGCCCGTCCCAATGAAGCAACTCTTATACCCCCGCTCAATGCCCTCAAGGCTTGTTCGACGATCGCGGCGGCCGTTCCGAGTTTCTATCTTAATCGGATGACCCCAGCAGCTTCCAAGACGTTCAAGCAGTTCAGCTGGAAGCTGGCGGCTGAATATGATCTGTCGCCGGATACGATGCTCTACAGTTCGGTCAGCACCGGCTACAAGGCGGGTGGTATTACCGATGCCAGTGCGGCAGGGAGCGAACGGTTCTACGAGCCGGAAAAGAACATCAGTTACGAGGTCGGGCTTCGCACGCGCCTGTTGGACAATCGCCTGAATCTCAGCCTGACCGGCTTCTGGACGGATTATAAGGATCTGCAGGTCAGCATTGTACGAAATGTAAACGGCGCGCCCAAATACGTCTTCACCAACGCGGGCAAATCGCGCAGTCGCGGGGTCGAACTTGAATTTGCCTACGCCCCGACATCTAATGATCGGATTACGGGTTTTGTCACGTATCTCGATGCGAAGTTCCGGCAATTTGAAACGCCTAATGTGTTCCTGACCGCTCCGGGCGACAACACGCCCGTGATCATCGATGCTGCAGGCAATCGCCTTGCCGGATCGCCGGAATGGGCCTTCCGGGTCGCATACTCCCACATCTTCGATCTGGGTTCGGCCGGCACGTTGACCCCGATGGCGTCGACTTACTATCAGGCCAAATCCTACACCTACTTCACCAATGGACTGCAGGATCGCGCCGGTGATTATTTTCGCAGCGATTTTAATTTGAAGTACGAGACGGCCAGCAAGAACTTCTTCGTCGAAGGATTCGTGAACAACATCGAGAACAAGCGGGTTCCGGTGGTGTCTGTGCCGCAGGCCGGTATGAACTTTATGGCCTATTCGGAACCACGTACCTACGGTGTCAGGGTCGGTTTCTCTTATTAATATTCGCCATTCGAGGGGGCGGGGGAGTCGTGGGAGCCCACCCTCCTGACGGCCGGCCCGGTCGTCCAGTGCGATCGGGCCGGTCATGTCGTGAAACGGAAATTGAGGGTGGCCTGTCCAGTCAATTATGCGGATCGCACGGATGATGGTCGGTGTTCTTATGGTATATACGCCAAAGTCAAGGTTTTATTATTACGATAATTAAATAAAAAATATAAATGATAGGTACATTATAAATGACTATATAATAATATAATTATTACAGGTATATTATGCTAATTGCAAAGTAAAATGTTATGATATTTTTCTGGATAAAGGTTTTATTGGGCAATATATTGTGAAATATAATACTTGGAGGTGTGTTTGGTTAGAGGAGCGTTTCAGGAAAAATCTTATGATTTGGCCGCGGCCCTAAGAAATATATTCAGATCTAAGGGATTGAAAAATGCAGATGTGGCTGAGTTGTTGGGCGTTAGTGAGGTCACCGTGAAGCGGTGGCTCTATGGGCGGGGCTTAACGCTCAATCGCTTGATGGAGCTATGTCATTTGGCTGATGTGACGCTTGGTGAAATTGCCGAAAAAGGAGAAGGTGAGTCATGCGATCTTAATCGTGCACTTACTTTAAATCAGGAGAGGGAATTATCGAGAAATACGCTTTTATCATTCTTATTTTTCATGATAATGAATGGATGGCCTCCTCGAGATCTTCACAATGATTTCGATATACCGATGGAAGTTATTGAAGGTCAACTTGTCAAACTGGAGCGACTCGCATTGATCGATCGATTGCCGGGAGAGCGTGTTCGAAGTCGAATCGATCGGCGAGTGGCGTGGACGAGAGAGCCTATGAGGAGGCATTTCGAACAGCATATGAAATGGCAATTTATGGACATGGACTTTGGGAGTGTTGATTCAATATACACTTATGAGACAATTAAATTGTCTGCCGAGGGACTGGCTAAAATTGAAAAATTGCTTCATAAGTTCAGAATGGACGTGCAAGATTTATCGGATTTTGATAGAAAAAATTCACTTCTTCCTAAAAATTGGCATGGAGTTTTGTTGGCTGTTAGGCCTCTGGATATGGATAAATTTAAGAGACTTGGATTTTAGTATGAAAATTGGGTGCTGTCATTCGGTTGCGAACTGCTCTCCGTTTGGTGAAGTAGGCCCAGGCCTGAGCTGAGACTCATCCCATAAGCGATTGCCACTCGGCCATTGCGGCCGAGCGGCGAAGTTTGAAAGTCTGTCTGTCGACGAGGTGGCGTTCTGAGTTGAAGTGGTTGTGAAGGGAAGCGTGGACCGCGGCGAATTTCTGTAGTGATTTCATCTGTCGAAATCGCTGCATGGCACGTTCTCTTCGTCGGAAGAGCAGGTGAGAATTTTCAGCCCTGTTGTTGAGGTAGCGGCCCATCTCTCAACGCTCGAGATTGCCCAGATCCCTCATCGCAGCGGGATAGGAACGCAGCCCGTCAGTGACGATCTTGTCAGCTTGCCCATGACGCTTCAGCGTCTTCTTCATAAAGCGCAAAGCCGCAGCTTTGTCTCGTTTCTTCGTGACGTAGCTTTCGAGAACTTCGCCCTCATGATCAACGGCACGCCACAAATAAACCATCTCGCCGTTCGGTCGGACATACATCTCGTTCAAATGCCAGCCAGTGCCGAAAACCACGCATTCGCTGAACGAATTTGGCGCCTTGCTCATCCGCTCAGGTTAAACGCGCGAGGAGGGCGGGGACACCACCTTTCCTCCTGACGGACCGCCATATAGGCCTTTGTCCGTCAGGAGGCGACATCCGTTATTGATCGAGGGCAGCGTTTACATCCAGAACGATCTTGCCGCGAACATGACCATCTTGCACTTGGCGATGCGCGTCGCCAGCCTGCGCAAGGGGCATTACAGTAATTGCGGGAGCTGTGATCTTGCCGCCTACGAGCGCGGCAACGAGTGCTCGTAGCTGACGGGGCTGATTTAGGTAGCTGGCCATTGTTGGCACGACGCGAACGCCCAACGTATCTGCCCGAGCAGGATCGACATGAATTTCATCCGCGATCAGCGTGGCGATGGGCGTGATGACCCCGCCACGCCTGGTGAATTCGACCGCATCAACCAGTGTGCCCTGACCGACGGTGTCCACCACCAGATCGACACCTTCCGGCGCCCAGGCATGCACTGCGTCCGCGACATTGCCTTCGCGATAATTGATAGCCAATTCAGCTCCCAGACTTTTGACGTAGTCAGCGTTTCCGGGGCTGCAAGTCGCCGCCACCCGGGCACCCGCCTGATGAGCGAGCTGGATTGCATAACTGCCGGTGCCGCCTGCCCCACCGTTGATGAGAACACGCGCCCCAGTGCTCACAGCGCCGACGTCATGGACCGCTTCATAAGCGGTGATCGCAGCAGTGGGCATCGCGGCGGCATCGCGCAGCGACACGGTATCGGGCAATTTGACACAACGTTCTTCCGCCGACGCTACATATTCGGCGTAGGTTCCGCGTTCACCAAGACCTTGGTTGGAAGCGGTGACCACCCGGTCCCCCACGGCAAGGGTGGTGACCCCTTCGCCGACTTCAGCAACGATGCCTGCTGCATCGAACCCGACCACAAATGGGAACTGGTACTGAAAATACTGAGAAAGCCAGCCCTCGCGTGATTTCCAATCAGCCGGATTGACGCTGGCATAGGCGACTTGAATAATAACATTGCCCGGTGCTGCTCTGGGGCGATCAATGTCTGCCATATGAAGGACATCCGGTCCGCCAAATTCGTTCAATACCATTGCGCGCATGATATGCGTTTTCCTTCCCGTTGTGATTGGCGCGTTTCTTGCTGCCCCGGTGTGGCTGCCCGAAACGCCCTTCATTGTTTCGTGAAATTCAGCGGTTGAGTATGGCCTGATCCAATGCACAGAAAGTGTGCACGAGATGGCGATCCACCAGATAATCTGGGTATTCGGTATCGAACCAGCGTTCAACGTGGGCCCAGTGAACCGGATGCATCATATAGGGGCCTTCAAGGCCTGTGCGGTCGGCGTATTCCTGCTCCCAGATGTGCGTCCAGGGCAGCCCCCCCGTGCTTAGATCAGACTGCGATAGTTCCCACCGAACGATACTACGCACATGATTAGGCATGATCTGGGTATCGCGAGAGAAAGCACGGAGCCGTTCCGGCGTGGGGTTGCGATTGGCGCAGAACAGGGCCACCCGATATAAGCCTGATGCCGCATCACGATCCCCGCCGGCATGTCCCGTTTCGAAGTCAGCCCCCTCTAAGGAGGTGATAGTAGAGGGGGTGTTGAGTAGTGCGGTTACCGCCTGGCCGGCATCGCTGGCGATTGCTGCCTGCGCTGCGGCTTGATCGGTAAAGCTCACTCGCCAAATATAATCACCACCGTTGTAAACGCCCGGCAGCGTTGGCGCGACAAGACTGCTCGTTATACCTGGGAGCGCCTGCGTGGCATCGCTCAGTGCAGGGCCAAAATTATCGCGTGCCTTGTCTGTTACGCCGATCACTTTTAGGAGATTATACATTGGTGAGTGCCTCGAGTGTGTCGGCTTCTGCTGTGGTGTAGCGTTGGCGGCTTTCAATGAACGTGGGGGCTTCTTCTTCCCACCAATGGTCCACCGCTGTGTCCATACGAGCTTGCTGCTTTGCTCCCCATACGGCGCCAACGTGGGCCTGTTCCCATATGAAAATTAGCCGATTGTTGCCTTGATCCAGCCACATGGCCGGTTCCACAAGGCGCTGCTTCAGCACCATGCCGCGTGCTTCTGCACCGGGTGCATAACGCGCCATGTACGCTTCATATAGCACTTGCCCCTGACCTTGCTTTGCAAGAAGTTCGTCGATCACAAAAACCATTGTCACTCTACCTTGCTGCGTTTCGGCGTAGTTTAGAAAGGTTGCGTGCTATGGCTAGGACGGGCGCGCGCAGCGCAGCGGACATTTTCGATCATTTTTGTTGTTGGACGGGGGCCATGCGTTAGTATGCGGCATGCTCCAACAGGATTCCATCCAGGCGCTGGTTGTGCTGCTTGCACGTGCTTCGGTGCGGCTTGAAGCTGATGGTTTCGATCCAGACGATTTTGCGAATACAGATCTGCGCGATTGCAGGCCGTTCGCGATCCTTTTCGGCCAGCATATGGAGAGGCTCGAACGGCTATGTTGTGACCGCGATGGTGCCGCGCTGTTCACGCCGCTGGCGGGTGAAATGATGTTCAGGGCAGTGATTAACTGTTCAGACCTTTATGCCGCGCTTGAACGGAGTTGTCGTTTCAGCTCGCTCCTGACCGAGGAGGAGAGCTGTAGCCGACTGCGTAGTGACGATACTCGGGTCCGGTTTGAATGCGCATCTCGATACACCACCAAAGACGAAGCCAGCCTTATAAACGATGTGGTGGGCTTGTTATTCCATGTGACGCTCTTGTCCTGGCTCAGCGGCCAAGAAGTTGCGCCGGACACGATCGCCCTGGCCTACCCGCGCATGGGGCTGGGCAGGGTAGTAGAGCAACTGTTTCGAGCGACAGTGATTTTTCAAAGTGAGGAAAATGCGCTTGTCTATCGCCAGGCTGCGTTGGCTGCTCCGATCGTACGGAGGCCTGCCGAGATCGATGCGGTACTCGAAGGTTTCCCGTATAACATAATGCTCGATGCGTCCCAGGATCGTGGGCACGCCACCAAAGTGAAAACGCTTATGGACCTTGCGGTGCGAGCGGGGGGGCACTGCCCCTGTGAGGGCGACATTGCTGCTTCTCTCACAGTCAGTCAGGCGACGTTGCGCCGCCGCTTGAGAGGGCAAAATACCAGCTACCGGGAATTGCGTGCCTTAACCTTGAAGGAGGAGGCGGAGCGCTTGCTGCACGATGGCAAATTGGGGCTATCTATGATTGCGCAGCGTCTCGGCTTTTCTGATGATCGCGCTTTCCGCCGTGCATTCAAGCAATGGACGGGGATTAGTCCGTCTGCTGCGGTATCGCGGCGGAGTTTTGCCAAAAGGGTGGAGCTTCGCGCCTGCCGCCGGTAGCTTGAGTGGGTGCTGTCAGTCGGTTGCGAACTGCTCTTCGTTTGGCAAAGTGGGCCCAGGCCCGAGCTGAGACTCATCCCATAAGCGATTGCCACTCGGCCATTGCGGCCGAGCTGGCGAAGCTTGAATGTCTGTCTGTCGATGAGGTGGCGTTCCGAGCTGAAGTGGTTGGTGAGAGAAGCGTGGACTGCGGCGAATTTTGTAGCGATTTCATCTGGCGAAAGCGCGGCATGGCACGTTCTCTTCGTCGGAAGGCCAAGTGCGAATTCTCAGCCCGATTGTTGAGATAACGCCCCATCTCACGACGCTCGAGATTGCCCAGATCCTTCATCGCAGCAGGATAGGAACGAAGGCCGTCGGTGACGATCTTGTCAGCTTGCCCATGACGCTTCAGCGCCTTCTTCATGAAGCGCAAAGCCGCAGATTTGTCCCGTTTCTTGGTCACGTAGCTTTCGAGTACTTCGCCCTCGTGATCAACGGTGCGCCACAAATAAACCATCTCACCGTTCAAACGGACATACATCTCGTCAAGGTGCCAGCGCCAGTGCCGAAAACCACGCATTCGTTGCACACGCTGGCGGCGAATGTCGGCAGCAAAGAGAGGGCCAAATCTATTCCACCAAAGACGCACGGTCTCATGACAAAGATCGATCCCTCTCTCGAAAAGCAGGTCTTCGACATTGCGCAGCGAGAGGGGAAACCTGACGTACATCATCACCACGAGGCGGATCACCTGAGGCGATGAGTGAAAGTACCGGAACGGATTTGGCGTCTTGCTCATCCGCTCAGGCTAACGGTGCGAGGAGGGCGAGGCCATCCTTTTGACACCACCATTTATCCGTACTGCCAGTATGGTCAATATGCATTTGCGCGCAGAACGTCAGACATCGCCAAAGACATTCAGGGAAGCCACGGGGAGAATTTGTTATCAATCTAAAATAATAAATATATTATCGCCCTCTCAGTGCTTCCGCCAGTGCTGCAATTGAAGCTTGCCGCATGGATTTCGTGCTGGCTGCATCGGCGACAATGTCGAAACCATGATAGGCTCCGGGATATACATGCAGTTCGACAGGTACGCCAGATCGGATAAGCCGGCGGGCATATTCCATGTCCTCGTCGACAAAGAGGTCAAGAGCGCCCGTCGCAATGAACGCGGCAGGCAAACCGGAAAGATCCGTCGCGCGCGCGGGAGCGGCAAGGTAGGGTGTATCCGGCCCGCCCGGTTCCTGTCCGAGGAGGGAGGTCCATCCATAGCGATTTGACGCCGCTGTCCAGCAGAATTCTCCTGCAAAAGGATTGGGATCGACCTGCCTGGCGCTTCCGGTCCGGTCATCCAGCATGGGATAGATCAGGTTCTGGTGACACAGCGATGGCCCGCCCCTGTCGCGGCATAGCAAGGCCAGCGCGGCCACAAGCCCACCACCGGCACTCTCGCCACGCACAGCGATGCGTGAACGGTCGATTCCCAAGGCCTCGGCTTCCCGATCGACCCAGCGTAGCGCCGCATAGCAGTCTTCCAATGGTCCCGGATGGGGCGTTTCCGGCGCAATCCTGTAGTCCACCGAAATGAGGATGCAGCCAAGTTGGTTGACTATCGAGATGTTCACGCCCTCGCTGATCCGGGGAGTGCCCATCACATAGCCACCGCCATGAATATGGAATACGCAGGCTGCATGGGGCACGACATCGCGCGGGCGATAGATCATGATATCCATCGGTTGGCCGGCAGCACCTTCTATGGCCTGCGTCGTGCAGGTCATTGTTTCAGGCAGAGGAACCGCATATGCTTCGATCATGTCGAGTGTAGCCTGCCGCACGGCATGGACCGTCGTGCTATCCAGATTGAAATCCTGCATCATGTCGAGGCCGGGGATGAGTTCTGGGTGAACCAAATACCTGCTATTCACTTATCTCTCCTTGATAATACATGGCCATATCCATGCTTTCAGAGCATTGAAAGACTTTTTATCATGGACATCATTTCTATTATAATGCCAAAATTTAGGCGATGTCAGAAGGATGACCTCGACCTCCTCGCGTGTTTAACCTGAGCGGATGAGCACGACGCCAAATCCATTCCGATTCTGTGGTTGCCACCCGTAGTGCAAGAAGAATCTTTCCTGATGAGATTGTAGATCGAGTGCGCCCTTCTGTTAGGCCTTTGGGTGCGGCATTTGTGTAGCCGCTGGCCGGTATGGTGATCCGCGGGACAGGTCCAAATCTACTTCTCGAGCTCAGTCACTCAATCGAAAAAGCTGGTTTTCCTGGCCCCGATCATTCGATCGTTTACCCATTCAGGTCATCGCCTTCTTTCACTACTCCCCATTTTCACGGCTCAAACTGTGGCTGACTGACATCGCATCATGTAGCCATAGCCTGTGCCGGATCTCGATAATCTTCCTTCCTGATCATCATCGCCCAGATCGTTCGGACCATCTTGTTAGCGAGGGCTACTGCGACGAGCTTGCGCGGTTTGCGTGCCGCGAGCTGTGCCAGCCACGATCCTTCTTGAATGGTCTTCCTGCCCATCCAGTTTAGTCGGGACATGGCGCCTGTGATCAGCAGCCTTCGAATGTCTGCCTGTCCTGCTTTCGACACACGGCCGAGGCGGTGCTTTCCCCCGGACGAGTGCTGTCTCGGCACAAGACCCAGCCAGGCCGCAAAGTCCCGCCCGCGACGGAATGACTCCATAGGCGGAGCAAAGGCTTCAACTGCCATTGCGGTTATCGGTCCGATCCCGGGTATCGTCTGGAGACGCCGGGCCGTCTCGGCCAGTGCCGCGTCCTGCTGGATTTGTTCCCGCAGCGCATCGATGCGCCCGTTCTTTTCTGCAATCTCGTCAAGCAGATCTCGACTGGCGCTGCGCACGATAGCTGGCAAGTCGGTATTGGGATCGTCCACGATCTCGGCAATGACCGTCAACTGTCTCGGACCTATCGGAGCCACATAGCCGAACTCGTATAGCTGGGAGCGGAGGGAGTTGATCAGCTGGGTGCGCTGTCGCACCAACAAATCGCGCGCACGAAAGAGAACACCCCGAGCCTGTTGCTCCATGGTTTTGGGTTCGACGAAGCGCATCTCCGGGCGCTGAGCGGCCTCGACAATCGCTTCGGCATCAGCCGCATCGTTTTTGTGTCGCTTGACGAATGGCGACACATAATGCGGAGCAATCAGCTTCGCCTCATGGCCTGACTTTTGCATTTCACGGGCCCAGTGGTGGGCGCTGCCGCAGGCCTCCATTACCACCACGCATGGGTCTTGCTGTGCCATGAAGCGCTGGAACTGCGTCCTGGTCAGCTTCTTTCGAAACAAGACCTCGCCCGACATTGTCGCCGCATGGATCTGGAAGACATTCTTTGCCAGATCCACCCCGATCATCGTACTCATCGTCAGGCGCTCGCTCTATTCATAATCTCGCTTTTCTGGACGGCTTGCTTAAAGCTCTATTGCCAGGCAACCACCTGTTCCAGCAACAACTCCGCAAGTTCCTCAACCTTGGCTTGCATCCGGTAGGTGGGGCCGGAGACAACCAATGCAAAGCGCCGTCCCTCTATTGGTAACGGAACGGCGATACCAAGAAGATCAGGAGTAAATTCCTCTACATTGAGTTGATAACGACGTTCCTTTCCCTGTTCGATCGCAGTGAGTACGGCATCAACATCTGTTGGTGTCGTGGCACCATAGGTTTCAAAGGTGATCCGGGAGAGCAGAGCTCGTAATTCGGTCTTGTCGTACTGCTGAAGCAAGGCACGGCCACTGGCCGAAGCGTGGATCGGAATCCGATGCCCTGCCTTCGCGAAATAACGGATGGGGGCGGCCGATTCGCTCACCAATACGAAAACAGCCCAAGGACCTGCCGGCGCGACGATGCTGACGGTCTCTCCTGAACGTTCCATCGAAGTGCGGGTCAGGTCTTGCGCAAACTCGGGCAACGCGAATCCTGCCGTGAACTGATCGGCCAAAGCAATCCATCGAGGACTCGGATAATATCCGCCACGGGCCTTCGTTTCGTACAGATAGCCGCGTTGCTCCAGGGTGTTGATGATGCGATAGGCACTCGACCTTGGCCAGCCTAGGTCCTGCGCGATTTCCGGCACGCCGGTCGGCCGCCCCCGTGCCGCCAAATATTCCAGAAGATCAAGTACATCCTCTGCCCGCTTTACGCTCATTTCGCAATCCCCATCACTAAGGACAAAGTAATTTCGGTTATCCGTACCACACTCTTAATCCTTACAAAATACCATATATGAGAAAAAAAATTCCATATTGCGCACATTTTGAGTTTCGAGTACCTTTGTCAACAAGAGCCATTGCCCGGCCGAATTGGTGGAGAGTGAAATGAGGCCGCTCGAGAGCATCAAAATAAGCGCTGTCATTGTCGATCAAATTTGTACGCAGATGCAGTGCGCTCCGGATGTGATGGCTGTCGCAGTCGTGCGTTCGGCACGCATCAGCAAGGCGTCGTCACTGAGTTGATTGCACGGATCAGCATATCAGGTTCAAGGCGCAACGGTTGCAGTGTCGAGTGATCTGCAAATGAATGTTTGGGGGGTGATGATGTATGGAATATTCCAGGATGTCATGAGGGAAAGTATCTCGATTAAGAAAAGAATAAATCCTTCAGAAAATTCGTGTTGGGGGATTAATTATGAGCGAGAATATTAACTTTTCTCGAAGCCTTCAGAAATTACTGCAATCAATGGGCGCGATGGGTGTGATGCTATGAGCGGATACATTTACCCTAGTTCGGGTGACGGGTTCGGGGCTGGAGGACGGTTAGTTATGTCTGGCCCCCACAAGGGCGCTTTTGGATGGCTAGGAGCGGCAGGGACACTTGGAATGGTGAACTGCGGACGCCAACTTCGTCTTGTTGGCATGTTGAACTGCATGGGGGGCATGAGTCTTCCTCGGCTAATTCCCGATGCCGTAAATAAAGATATATCAACCTATTGATATTTTATCGTAATAAATACCCATTTTTAAATGGTAAATAGATAATATTATTTAAAAATTCGATACTAAATAATCTCTACGCCATGAACCGCGATAGGGAAGGGAGAGGTTTATGCTTAAGTTAAAGGTTGTTTTGGCATGTGGGGTGTTCGGAGGCGGCTTTGTCTGCATCGTTCCGGCAATCGCACAACCACTGGAAACTACCCCTGAGGCGGCGAAGCCCGAAGCTGCGCAAGCTTCCCGTGAAGGTAGTGAGTCCGGATTGGCTGAAATTCTCGTGACCGCGCAGAAGCGCGCGGAATCCTTGCTCAAGGTTTCAGCGGCGATTTCCACTATTGGTCAGCGGGGATTGGACGATGTGGGCGCACGTTCTATAGGTGATGCGACCAAGGCCTTACCCAACGTGTCCATTGCAAGCCAGGGGCTGTCCATTCGCGGGCTTGGGGTGACGGCCCTTTCAGGTTCCGGTTCCACGGTAGCCTATCATGTCGATGGTGTTTACCAGGATCATGTCCAGGGCTTCCGGACCAGTGTTTATGACATCGACCGGATTGAGGTACTTCGTGGGCCGCAGGGCACGCTGTATGGCCGTAATGCGACGGCGGGTGTGGTCAATGTCATTACCACCAAGCCAAGCTTCGATTTCGAAGCGAAAGGCGATATATCCTACGGTAACTACGATGCATTGATGACGCGCGGTGCGATCAACATTCCCTTGAGTGACAACTTCGCCATGCGCCTGTCGGGCACGTACGAAAAATCGGATGGCACGCAGCGTTTGGTTTCCGGCAAGCGGGTTGATGGACGCGATCTGCTGACCTCGCGGCTGGCGTTGCGCTGGGAGCCGACGGATCGGTTCACTATTGATGTGAATGCAAGCTATGTCCGCCAGCGCAATGTCGTTGGATCCTACGTCAACAATGCGAACGCGATCTTCCCGAACCTGATAGTCGGGGCGCCCCTGCTCGGGATTCCCGGCAACAACGATTCCAGCAATCCGATCGTCGTACAGATGGGAATTCCGAGAAATCGGGCCGCTGGCGCTCCGGGAGGAGAGATCGCCGGGTTGACGAGTCCGTTTTTCAACTCCCTGATGGCTCTCTTCAAGCTGGGAGGTTACAAGAGCCTCTATCCGGGCGGAGATTATAACTTCCGCAATCGTAGCCATATCGACAGCATCTCGTTGAAGACGAATATTCGTTATGACGTGAGCGATGCGGTTTCGTTGACTTACATTGGCGGGTATTTTCATGAAAAAAACAAAAGTCGTAACAATGCTGCTCTACCTTTCGTCATGGACTACGGAGACCTGCGCGCAAACGATTGGTCGCATGAAGTCGATATCAATGTTGAAACCGATCGTCTGAGGGGGGTTGTCGGCTTCTATTCGTTTCAACATGCGACGCACAAGGCCACACCGGGATCGATTGGCATATGGCAGCCAGATTTTCCGACTTTGATACCCTTTGGTGGATCGGCGGCCGGACTTCAACCGACACTCCTGCCTTTCGTTGAAAGTGTCCGTAACGAACGAGATAAGGATACGACACGTGCGATCTTTGGTCAGGTAGGTTATTCCGTCTCGGACGACCTGCGGTTGATCGGCGGGGCCCGCTACAATATCGATAAGATCAGCAGGGCGATTGGCACCATATCGCTATGTCCATTGGGATCGGGAACTGATAATGGTGCCCGTCCCAATGAAGCAACTCTTATACCCCCGCTCAATGCCCTCAAGGCTTGTTCGACGATCGCGGCGGCCGTTCCGAGTTTCTATCTTAATCGGATGACCCCAGCAGCTTCCAAGACGTTCAAGCAGTTCAGCTGGAAGCTGGCGGCTGAATATGATCTGTCGCCGGATACGATGCTCTACAGTTCGGTCAGCACCGGCTACAAGGCGGGTGGTATTACCGATGCCAGTGCGGCAGGGAGCGAACGGTTCTACGAGCCGGAAAAGAACATCAGTTACGAGGTCGGGCTTCGCACGCGCCTGTTGGACAATCGCCTGAATCTCAGCCTGACCGGCTTCTGGACGGATTATAAGGATCTGCAGGTCAGCATTGTACGAAATGTAAACGGCGCGCCCAAATACGTCTTCACCAACGCGGGCAAATCGCGCAGTCGCGGGGTCGAACTTGAATTTGCCTACGCCCCGACATCTAATGATCGGATTACGGGTTTTGTCACGTATCTCGATGCGAAGTTCCGGCAATTTGAAACGCCTAATGTGTTCCTGACCGCTCCGGGCGACAACACGCCCGTGATCATCGATGCTGCAGGCAATCGCCTTGCCGGATCGCCGGAATGGGCCTTCCGGGTCGCATACTCCCACATCTTCGATCTGGGTTCGGCCGGCACGTTGACCCCGATGGCGTCGACTTACTATCAGGCCAAATCCTACACCTACTTCACCAATGGACTGCAGGATCGCGCCGGTGATTATTTTCGCAGCGATTTTAATTTGAAGTACGAGACGGCCAGCAAGAACTTCTTCGTCGAAGGATTCGTGAACAACATCGAGAACAAGCGGGTTCCGGTGGTGTCTGTGCCGCAGGCCGGTATGAACTTTATGGCCTATTCGGAACCACGTACCTACGGTGTCAGGGTCGGTTTCTCTTATTAATATTCGCCATTCGAGGGGGCGGGGGAGTCGTGGGAGCCCACCCTCCTGACGGCCGGCCCGGTCGTCCAGTGCGATCGGGCCGGTCATGTCGTGAAACGGAAATTGAGGGTGGCCTGTCCAGTCAATTATGCGGATCGCACGGATGATGGAGATGTGTTGCTGCGGATTATGCATTGTCTTCACCAATCACGCAATTTGAGAAATTTCACTAATCCCATGAAAAGACAATGAAATTGTGCTGAAGAATGAAATCATCGGGCTCGCATTAGAATTAGTTTGGTTGCGAACTTAGATTGCGTCGCTTTCAGCCTATCGGTTGATACTGAGCAGGAGGCGTGCGGAATTGTCAGTGAAACGAATCTGGTCGCAACTGACCGGCCAAATTATGTAAATCAGATCCAGTGCGAAAAAATTAAATTATTGATTCATTTGATTAAGGGGGGGGCATGAAACTCTTATCTTGGCATATACGGGTGGCACTTGGAGCGTTGACAGTAGTATTAGACGCTCCCGTTTCTGCGGGAGACGGAGCAATAGTTTTAGGGCCACGTACGATTCCAGTGTCTGGCCTGATCAGCTCGGCTGCACGCAAAAGTGTAGAAGATGGAGTTGTAGCTAAGGCGAACAGACCATCCGGATTTGGCTCTCCTGCGACATCGGCTGACAAGGCCCTGTGGAAACAGGTAATCACCGCTACAGATGCGGCATTCGCGCCGATGATCCGGGCGCTCCGCGCCCATGCCCGCGCGTCCGTTCAGAAGACAGAGATGGCTGGCGTCCCCGTATATGTGGGGACGCCATTGCAGCCTCGAACAGATAGATTGAAACGAGCCATTCTCCATGTCCACGGAGGTGGCTTCGCGATGCTGGCTGACGGCAGCTATGCAGAAGCCATGGCGGCGCAAATTGCAACTCGCTGCGGCTGCACGGTATATTCGGTGAATTACCGCGCTCCACCTGATTTTCCTTATCCAACGCCAGTAGATGATAGCCTAAGTGTCTATCGGACTCTGTTGAAGACGATGAATCCCGCGGATATTGTTGTTCAGGGAGAATCAGCAGGCGGCACCATTGCCACATCAATGGTGCTCCAGGCACGAGATATGAGTCTGCCTATGCCTGCGATTCTGGTGCTACTGTCACCGGCACTCGATCTCAGCCGATCGGGAGACAGCCATTTTGTGAATGAAGGGCTTGATCTTTACCTGAGCCGCAGCATCGCATCGCTGATCGATCTTTACGCCGCAGGGAACGATCTCAAATCGCCCAGTCTGTCGCCTCTATTCTCGGATTTCAGCAAGGGTTTTCCATCGACCTTCTTGCAGGCGGGTGGACGCGAAATACTGCTATCTGATTCGATTGCGATGCATCGGGCGCTTCGCCGAGCGGGCATTCCTGCAGAACTGCATATCTGGGAAGGTATGTCTCACGGCCCATTCGGTTCACCGGCCGCACCGGCGCCCGAAGATGATGAAGTTTCTGACGAGATCGAACGCTTCCTGGAAGCCCATTGGTCTCCAAAGCCATAATCAGGATTCCCTCGCATGGAGCACCAAGGAGGTTCGAACAAATTCGCAAATATAAGCCAGCGACGCAGCTGATGATAAATCGAGAGTTGTCGGCAATTTTCTCACAACGCAAAGGGACATGCTTGAACCGCTGGAGCTCTGCTCAATGCATCCTCGTGCCGTGTAGAATACCGGCCGCCTGACCCAATTCATCGATCCACGTTCGCCGCTGTGCGGCGGGATCGCTATTGTAGTGGATTCACCCATGAAAAGATTCAAAAATCGCATCGTTCTCATCACCGGCGCCGGTTCCGGCATCGGCCAGGCAACCGTCGCTCGCATCCTTTCCGAAGGCGGCACCGTTCTGGCCGGCGACATTTCGGAAGCGGGGCTGGAAGTAACCCGTTCGCAGGCGGAACATGCCGGCCATGCCGACCGCCTGACGACCTTCTTCGTGGACATTTCAGACGAAGATTCCGTCCGGAAGACCGTCGGCGATGCCATCAAGGCGGCCGGTTCGCTGGACGTGCTGGTCAACGCGGCCGGGATTCTGCGGTCCGAACACACGCACAAGACCACGCTGGAATTCTGGAACAGGATGCTGGCGATCAACCTGACCGGAACCTTCCTGGTCACGCGCGAATGCCTGCCCGAACTGCTCCGTTCCGGCCGTGGCGCGGTGGTCAACTTCAGCTCCACCTCGGCCAGCTTCGCCCATCCCTACATGGCCGCTTACGCAGCCACCAAGGGCGGCATCCAGGCGTTCACGCACGCCATCGCGCTGGAATACGCCAAGCAGGGCCTGCGGGCCGTTTCCGTCTGCCCGGGCAGCATCCAGTCCGGCATGACCAATGATCCGGGCCTGCCCGCCGATGCCGATTTGATGCTGTTCGCCAAGATGTCGCCCGCGCTTCTGGGCGGCGGCTTTGCCGGGCCGGAAAATGTCGCCAGCGCGATCGCCATGTTCGCATCGGATGATGGTAAGTTCATCACTGGCACCGAACTGCGCATCGACGGCGGTATGCACATGTAATCGTCGGCGGGGGCCGGGGGCGGGTTCTCCGCTTCCGGCCCCCGCTGCTTCACGCGCCGTTCAACAGCAACGGCCGCCGCCTTTCGCGCCGTAGCGCGCCTCTTCCCGATTGTGGAAGTGCTCCGCGTGGTGGAGCTGTCATGAGGCCTGTGAATAGCCCCTAGATTTCTGGACGCCTTCTATCCTAATTTTGAGGACAGGAGACGACGATGGGGAAGCCCAATTTCAGCGATGGGTGCTGTCGGTGCTGTCATCTGTGGATGGCCCCTGTGCTGCAAGGGGTAAAATAGGTTTGATGATTTAATCTGACAGGGTGCGGTCATCTGTCCGGCCTGTTGGTGCGGCATGTATAGACCGCTGGCCCTGATGCTGTCCGCTGGTCGGGTCCCATTCAGTCGGACGAGCTCGTGGCTCCGACAGCACCTCGGGTTGTCCTGACCTTTGCGGCCGCGTTCAGATCGTTATCATCATTCCTGTTGGCACCCTCACAGTTCAAAGCGGTGCATAATAATCGGCACCGCTATTATTCTCAGGCCAAAGCCTTTGCCTGATAGACTTCGCCGCGCGCCAGAACGGCCCAGACAATTCGGGCAGTCTTGTTGGCCATGGCCACGGTAACAAGCCGGGTGGGCTTGCGTTCGAGCAGGCCGCAAACCCAATTGCTCGCGGCACTATCAGCAGTCCTTGCCCTGCGAACCACGGATGTCGCACCAACAACAAGCAACTTTCGCAGATAACGGTCCCCCATCTTCGAGATCCGTCCCAATCGATCTTTACCGCCAGATGAGTTCTGGCGCGGAACCAGACCGAGTGAGGCAGAGAACTCCCGGCCGGACCGAAACTGGGCAGGATCGGTTACAGAGGCAGCCAGAGCGGTAGCGCTGATAACCCCGATCCCCGGAATAGTCGCCAGCCTCTGACTGGCCTGATCCTGACGATGCCAGACAAGCAAACGACGGTTGAGCCTCTGTATCTGCATATCCAGAGTTTCCAGTTGCTCCGCCAGCAGGATCATGGCGTTTTTTGCCATCTCGGGTAAAACCGCCTGATCGGCTAGCCTGACCCGTTTCATCAGCTCACTCACATTGCGCACACCTTGGGCTGCAATCAGCCCAAACTCTGCGCAGTGACCGCGAATGGCATTGATCAGCATGGTACGTTGACGAACCAGGAGTTCGCGTGAACGATGCAGCACGAGGACAGCCTGACGCTCGGCACTTTTTACCGGGACGAACCGCATCATGGGACGCTGCACCGCTTCACAGATCGCCTCTGCATCTGCCGCATCATTCTTCTGGCGCCGTAGATAGGCCTTCACATAAGCAGGCGGCATAAGCCGCACCTGATGTCCCAGGGCAGAAATCTCACGGGCCCAGTAATGAGACGTGGCGCAAGCTTCGATGCCCACAAGGCAGGGCGGGATCTTCGCCAAAGCGCCCAGAAGCGCTGTCCGGCGTAACTTCTTACGCCAGACAACATCGCCATTGGCATCAACAGCATGCAGTTGGAAAACAGACTTCGCCAGATCAAGGCCGATAGTGGTAATCTCCATGGTGGATGGTCCTTTGCATGGGGTGCTTCAACAACAGCCCACAATACGACTCACATCGGTCGGACACAGGGGCCATCCACCTCATCAGTCTTATGCGAACCGCTCTCCACTGGGCGCATTGGGGGTAATTGGAGAACTGCTTCAGGCCACAAGGTTTTGCGGTGCGGTCAGTCGGTTGCGAACTGCTCTCCGTTTGGCGAAGTAGGCCCAGGCCTGAGCTGAGACTCATCCCATAAGCGATTGCCACTCGGCGAGAGCTGCCGAGCGGCGAAGTTTGAATGTCTGTCTGTCGACGAGGTGACGTTCCGAGTTGAAGTGGTTGGTGAGAGAGGCGTGGACCGCGGCGAATTTTTGTAGCGATTTCATCTGCCGAAAGCGCTGCATAGCGCGTTCTCGTCGCCGGAAGGGTAGATGTGAATTTTCGGCCCGATTGTTGAGATAGCGCCCCATCTCGTGACGCTCGAGATTGCCCAGTCCTTTCATCGCAGCGGGATAAGAACGCAGCCCATCAGTGACGATCTTGTCAGCCTGGCCGTGACGCTTAAGCGCCTTCTTCATGAAGTGCAAAGCCGCAGCTTTATCCCGTTTCTTGGTCACGTAGCTTTCGAGAACTTCGCCTTCGTGATCAACGGCGCGCCACAAATACACCATCTCGCCGTTCAGCCGGACGTACATCTCGTCAAGTTGCCAACGCCAGTGCCGAAAACCACGCATTCGTTGCACACGCTGGCGGCGAATGTCGGCTGCAAAAAGAGGGCCAAATCTATTCCACCAGAGGCGCACGGTCTCATGACAAAGATCGATCCCTCTCTCGAAAAGCAGATCTTCGACATTCCGCAGCGACAGGGGAAACCTGACGTACATCATCACCACGAGGCGGATCACCTCAGGCGATGAGTGAAAGTACCGGAACGGATTTGGCGTCTTGCTCATCCGTCTAGGTTAACGGCGCGGGGAGGGCGGGGCCATCCTTTTGACATCACCGTGCGTTTGCTTTGACACTACCCTTTCCCGTCGGATCACCAACCAGAACAGTCCCTTTGTCCGCGCCCGCCACTCCCGTCTGCGACGCTTTCTGCGTGATTATGTCATGGCGAGCAGAGCGTGACGACCGCTACACCCCAAGCATAGCCGGGCGCGGGTGCGCTGTTCAGAGAACGCTCTCTCAGCTCGAGCAAGATGATATCGATCCGGGATTGGGGACAGTATGAACGATCGGCGTCGTAGCTCGCTTGGTGGACTGAATTCGCGTCAACTCATCCTTTTCGGCGTCGCAAGCTTGTCAATATTTCCTACAGCTGCACTTGCCCAGCAATCCG
This sequence comes from Caenibius tardaugens NBRC 16725, assembly GCF_003860345.1. Lineage (GTDB taxonomy): Bacteria > Pseudomonadota > Alphaproteobacteria > Sphingomonadales > Sphingomonadaceae > Caenibius > Caenibius tardaugens. Next base: position 897,699 of record NZ_CP034179.1, on the reverse strand, counting down.
CATCTGCCAGAACGAATGATGAGATCATAGTCACAGCGCAGCGCCGCGAAGAGAACCTCATCGACGTACCCATCGCTGTCACGGCCCTCCAGGGGCAATTCCTGCAGGATCGCTCGATCACCACCATCGACAATCTGAGCGCGCTGGCCCCTGGTCTGCTGGTCAGTTCGACTGCCACGCAACCGAACAATGCGCAATTGTCGATCCGCGGATCGGTTCAGCAGAACGGTTCGATCACTCTCGACCCTTCGGTCGGCGTGTATCTGGACGGCGTCTATATCGGCAAGGCGCAGGGATCGATCTTCGACATCAACGATCTCGAACGCGTCGAGGTGCTGCGCGGTCCGCAAGGCACGCTCTATGGGCGCAACACCCTCGCGGGCGCAATCAGCTTCGTCACGCGCAAACCGGACGGCCAGCTTCGCGCGTCCGCCGAAACCAGCATCGGCAATTATGACGCCTATACCGTTAGGGGCTTGATCAACCTCCCGCTGAGCGATCATCTGTTCGTTAAGCTGTCGGGCATGACGCTCAAGCGCGACGGCAATGTCCGCCTCATGCCCGACCCCGCTTCCGTCGGCGGCTATCCGCTCGGCTTCCTCTATAACAATTCGGTGGTCAGCCATCCCCAGGGCGGCGGCGCGCAATCGGGCCAGGCTGGCACGCGCAACCGGCAGAGTCTGCTCGCCCAGGTTCGCTTTGCGCCCAGCACCGATCTGACCGTCGATTATACCTACGATTATAGCCGCACCCGCGGCCGGGCCGATGCAAGCCAACTCCACAGCGTCGATCCCGACGGCTTCCTGGGGGCCAACTGCACCTTCGGCCCCAGTGTCTGCATCCCGGCCTACCTCTATGTTCAACCCAAGTATTCGAAAACTCTGTCGAGCGATTACACCCATCTCGACCGGATTGAGATCAACGGGCATGGGCTGGCAGTTACATGGAACGCTGGCGCGGTGACGCTCAAGTCGATTACCGGCTATCGCAAGATGGATTACGACGGTGCGGTTATCGAGCTCGACGGAACGCCACTCTGGCTGGCGAGCGGTGGTTTGGATACCAAGTACAAATCGTTTAGCCAGGAGTTTCAGGCGACAGGCAATATGGGCGACAAGCTGAACTATGTCGCGGGTCTGTATTATTTCTGGGACAAGGGCTTCACTCGCAGCCCCCAATCCTTCTTCTTCGGATCGGTCAACTACGATACGAGCTGGGGCGGCACGACCAAGGCCTATGCGGTCTATGGGCAGGCGGATTACAATATTACCGACCAGATCGTCCTGACCGCGGGGCTGCGCTACACGAAAGAGCGCAAAACCATCGTGCGCAGTTCGATCCTACTGCCCGATACGATCTTCGTCGACGTTCGCAAGTCGGACGGCGTCTCGAAGGATTTCTCCGCGCTCAATCCGACGGTCGTGCTGGCCTACAAGCCGAACGACCGGCTGAGTGCCTATATCAAGTTCGCACAAGGCTACCGCAGCGGCGGCTTCAATGGTGAGGCTACATCCAATATCGCGACGACCACTCCTTTCCGGCCCGAGACGATCAACTCGTTCGAAGCCGGGCTAAAAATGACCTTGTGGGGCAAGCGGATCAATCTGAACGTCGCGGCCTTCCACAATCATCACCGGAACATGCAGCTTTCGGTGTTCACAGCGACATCCTCACTCGCGAGCCTGCTCCAGAACGCCGGGTCGGCCAACATGAATGGCGTCGAGGTGGAGATGTCGTTGCGGCCCACGCCCGCGCTACGGATTTCCGGCAACTTCGCCTATCTCCACGCCTCCTACAGTAGCTATCGCGACACGAACGCATTGGGGGCCGTGGTGGATGTGGGCGACAACCGCACGATTCCCCATGCGCCCCAATATCAGGCGGCGCTGAATGTGGACTTACGTGCGTTCGAAGGGTCTGGCGGCGATAATCTGCACCTGATTTTCGATGCGCGCCATACGTCGAGCTATTTCCTCTACTCCTATGCCAAGACGCCAACGGCGGATTTCCCGCTGGTGCCACCGTCCTCATCGGCAAAGGCGCAATCGCTCACGCTCCTCGATTTCCAGTTGCGCTACGAGGACATTGCGCTTGGCAAGGCGAAGGCATGGATCGGGGCTTGGACGCGCAATCTCACCAATACGCACAGGAAGGTGAACGGCATCGATTTCGGGGCGCAGTTCGGCGGGCTGAACATCGCCAACTACAACGAACCGCGCACTTATGGGGTTAGTGTCGGCATTCAGTGGTGAGCGGAACCGGCAAGCAAGAAGGAGCGCGGGCATGAAAACATTGGTGGTCGGCGGCACAGGGCTAATCGGCGCACATGTTGCGCTCGCGCTCGAGGCTAAAGGTCACGCGGTGACGATTGCCGCCCGCAAGCCGCCCGAAGCACCAGCGATCGGTCATTTGCCCCTACTGATCGGAGACTATGCCACCGGCGAGTTCACGTCCGATCGACTGGCCGGTTTCGACGGCCTGATCTTCGCAGCCGGAAACGATTTCCGCCATGTTCCCCAGGGCACGGACGCGGCCGAGCATCTCGAGCGGGTGAACACGCGAGGCGTGCCCGCGTTCTTCACCCAAGCTCGCGCGGCAGGGGTGAGGCGGGCGGTGCACATCGGCACTTTCTATCCCCAGGTCGCACCGCAAACGACCCGGTCGAGCGCCTATGTCCGATCCCGTTCTCTGACGGAGGAAGGCGCGTGCGCGTTGGTTAGTCGGGATTTTGCCGTGTGCAGCGTCAATCCGCCTTTCGTGGTCGGAGCGCTCTCGGGAGTTGATGTGCTCGGCGCCCCGACCCACGCCCGCTACGCGCTGGGCCAATTTCCTGATATGCCGCTGTTCGCGATAGCGGGCGGCACGAATTTCATGACGGTCCACGCCGTGGCCGACGCAGTAGTGGGCGCGCTGGAGCGGGGCGAACCAGGGGCATCGTATCTGATCGGCGACGAGAATCTGAGCTTCCTCGAATATTTTCAGCGGCTGCTCGATGCCGCGGGTAATCCCGATCGCCTGACAATCGAGGATCGCTCGCATCCCTTACTGCCCGACGACATGCTCTATGCCGGACGAGGCACGGTTATCGCGTACGAACCCGATCCGGTCGAACGGGGGCTGTTGGGTTATCGCCGGGGCGATCTGAGTGAAACGATCCAGGCAATCGTTGCCGATTGCAAGAACAGCGACTAAACCGCGAGGAGTTCCTTGCGGTAGGCCGTCGGCGAGCACCCGGTCCACTGATGGAAAGCCCGGCGAAAAGCGTTGGCATCGCTGAAATTGGCAATATCCGCGATCTCGTCGATGGTCATTTCGGACCGCTTAAGAAATTCGGTCGCGAGGTTGAGCTGGCACTTCTTCTTGATCGCGGAATAGGCCGTTCCTTCCTCGGCCAAACGTCGACGCAGGGTCCAGGTCGAGGTTCGGAACAGTTTCGCCACGTCGTCGATGGCCGGCAATGTGCGGCTTCGCATGTAGCTGTTCATCATCGCGGTATAGACGCGGTCGCTCAGCTTGCGCTGTTCCTCGTCGAGCATGAGGTTGAACGGAAAATCCGCAAGCAACTTCGTGAGATTTGCCTGATCGCGGACAATCGGTTGTGCGAGAAAACTGCTTTTGAAGCTGAATCGGTTGCTCGGCCGATTGAAGCCGATGGGGCAATCGAACAGTCCGAGATGGACATTGTCGTCTGTCGGCTGGGGATAGATGAGTTCGACCTCATCGAAAATTCCCTGCTCATCCAGCAACCAGCCGAGAAATATCTGCAGGATCGCGTATCCGTAGATATCGACCAGGAAGCCTGCCTCGTTCTTCTCCCGGCGCGGCGGGTTGATGTGGAGGTGAACCCGCTCGTCGCACACCTCGAAATGCACTTCACCGATCCTTCCTTCGAACATCGCGAAGAACGTGGCCATCGTGCGCAGGACCTCCTCCAGATCGAAGCAGGCGACGAGACATTTGGCGAGCAGGTCGAATTGCTGCTCGGTCAGTGTCGGGCAAGCGGTGGTGGCGAAGATGTGTCCACGCAGATATTCGTTGCACAAGCGATTGGCTCGCGTGAACTCCTCAATCGTGCAGCCCCGGCGACACTTCAAGTCGCGGAATGAGCAGGTCATGCCCGCATCGCGCATGACGTTATCCGCATCGCCGCCGACTTTTGCGACGCACCCGAGCAGCGCAATCAGGAGGTCGACCGGCACCTCCTCGCATCGCAACCGCGAAACATGCTTGAGCTTGCCCATCGCGTCGTTCCTCCCCTGTCGCGATCCATCCGCGATGCGGGTTTGGCCGCCCATTTTTAAAACTGCGCTATCAGTGGAACACTGTGTACCACCATTATTTTTCGCTATCAAGCGTGGGAGGAGACAGGCCTGCGTATTTGTGGCAAGCAGCGGTCATGAACACCGCCGCCTGCGACGCGATTTCATCGGCACGACGGACCCACGCGCGGTCCGCCGGGCCGACACGGCTGCAGCGCGAACAGAAGCAGGCCACGCGCGAACGCCTCCTCAAGGCGGCGGAAAACGTCTTTTCCACCACTTCCTATGCGGCGGCCTCGGTCGAGGAGATCATCGCGAATGCCTGCGTGGGGCGCACTTCCTTCTATCGTCACTTCGACAGTAAGTGGTCGATCGCGAGCGCGCTGTGCGAACAGGTGATGCCCGAGGTCTGGGCACTGTGGGAGGAGTTGGCACGCCTCGGCCATCCAAGCGAGAAGGAGATAGCCGACTGGCTGCGCCACCGCATCGCGGTCTATGGGCGCCATCGCGCGCTCTTTACCGTGATGAAGGAAGCGGTTGCGATCGAGGCGAACGGATTCGACGCCATTGAACGCATGCATGTCGGCGTGATCGAAGTGCTGGCAAAAGGGATTGCGGCCTTTGCGCTGGCCATGCAGGATAGTACTGCGGGCCGGGAAGCACGCGTCATGGCCTCCCTGCTGCTGATGCAGCTCGACGAGTTTAACTATCGTCTGGCGGTCCATGGATGGGATGTCGATTTCGACGTGGCCGTCCTGATGATGGCGAGGCAAATCAGGCAATTCATTGAACGGACCTGTTGAAGGCACGTCCCCGCTCCGTACAATCGGACCTTCGCTCGTACGGAAACGGCGGCGCTAACAGCCTCCGCCTTGCGACGCTTTTTGCTACTTATTGTCGCGGCGTTTGGAGCTGCCTTTCTCTACTTCCAAGCCTGTCGACGGCGCTGAGACCGAGCATGGAACCGAATGCGAGGGAATCCGACCGCGCTTCGCTGGCGATGGCGTCGACGTCTGTTAAGGATTCAAGCAAGGTGCACCAGATGTTCGTGACCGGGGATTCGATCGACAGCTTCCATCTCTGGCCCGCAGAGACACTGAACTGGACTGAAGCAGTTTGGTTCGGCGCCTGGGCTCCCGAACATGCGCTGACCGTCTATCTCTACCACTGGTTCCGCCCGGCAATGGGCATTTATGGCGGCGGCTGTATCGTCTGGATCGGTGACACGGCTGTCCCTTGGGAAGCGCCGCTGTTCCAGTATGACGTCAATCGGCCGGTGCTCGGCCGCCTTGATCTGCGCGACCTGACATTGGACAACGGCTTCCGCCTGTACGTGCTCCGGCCCGGATATGACTACGAGATGGAATTCAGGAACCCACGCGCCACGGTCGCACTCCGTTTCACTGCTACGACGGCGCCGGACCTTACCGACCGCCGCGGAACATCGGACTTGTTCGAGGGACATGTCGATCAACCTGGGTGCTACAGTGGCTATGTCGAAATCGACGGGCATCGCTATCCCATCGATTGCTTCGGCATCCGCGATCGTTCCTGGGGCCCGCGCGAGATTGGCGACGACGTGCGGATGGGCTATTGCCATGGCGAGAGCGAACAGGTCGCCTTCCTAGCGTTTTCCCGACCGGCGGACACTGACGAGGAGATATACAAGGGCTATCTCAGCATAGACGGCATCCGTCACGATGTCGTCCGCGGTTCACGGCGAGTGAAGCATGTCGCCGGGCGCCTGTCCGATATCGCGTTCGAGCTGGAGGACGAGGCAGGACGGAGGCTGGCGGGCCATGGCACACCGCTTAATCGCTTCTCCTACACCCCCTATCCGAAGCTGCTCAGCCATCATTACCTGATGCGCTGGGAGCTTCCTTGCGGCCCTGTCTTCGGTGAGGAGCAGGATCTCTGGAGCGTTCCCCTCTGGCGCCAATCCCGCATCGCGGCCGGAGTGGTGCGATGACGAATCCCCCTATCGCCACGCTCACTGCCTGGGCGAGCGAGACGCTGGGCAAGGATGCCAGGCTCGATCTCATTCCCGGCGGCGGATCGCGAACGAGCTTCGTTGTCCGCACGCCCGATGGAGAGAAGTTCATCCTGCGCCTCGACAATGGCGACGGGCCGCTGTCCGGCACGGGCTTCACGCTCGAACGGGAGCATCGGGTCATCGGCGCGCTGGGTGACGCTGGCCCGCGCGTGCCCGGAATCCTTGCCTATAGTGCAACGAACAACGCGATGCTGATGACGTTTGTCGATGGCGCGACACACTATCAAGTCACGCCCGATGCCGAACGGCAGGCCTGCATCCAGCGCGATCTTATGCACCAGATCGCCAAACTCCATACGCTCCGCCCGGGTGAAATTGGCCTGCCGGACTTCGCTGCGCTCGGGACCGTCAGGTCCGCGGTGGAAAGCGATCTGGGCACGCTCGCCCAAATGTACGATCGCCCGGACACGCCAAAGGACCCCCTTATCGATTTTTCACTGCGCTGGCTCGCTCAGCACATCCCCGATCCCGATGGGCGGGCCTGCCTGGTGCATGGCGATATCGGCCCGGGCAATTTCCTGTTCGATGAGCAGGGCAACGTTACCGCCCTGCTCGATTGGGAGGTCGTGCACATGGGGCATCCGCTGGAAGACGTTGCGGCGATCCTGTGTCGCTCGCTCGGTGCGCCGTTCGGCTATGCGCTCGACCATATCCGCAATTACGAGACTGTGTGTGGTGTAAGCGTCGACCGGCGCGCGCTCGATGCGATGGTCATCCTCGTCCTGACGCGTTGGTTCGTGGGGCTCAACCTCGGCCTGTCGCATCCATCGACCAACCAGAATCTCGCCGTCATCCTCAGCTTCCGGCAATCGGTCGCCTATACGCTGGCCTGCATGTTGGCCAAGGCGCACGGCATCGACACCCCGCCGCTGGAATGCGAGGCGGGCCATCGCGCGGCCGGAGCGATCCCGATTTACGACTTCGTCGTTCACGACCTCGAAAACGCGATCGGGCCAGCCCTGTCGGACCCTTATCTGATCGAACGCACCAAGGGCATCGCGACTCTTGCGCGCTATTTGCGGGATCTGGATGCTGTCGGTGTCGAGCGCCTAGCACGTGAGGAGCAAGCGGCGCTCGAAGCAGTGCTGGGTGTCTCGTGCCTCGATATCGATGCCGCAATGCAAGCTGCGTGCCGCTCGGCCCGCACCATGTCGAACGATACCGAAACGGTTCGCTTCATGGCCTGCCTGCTCGCACTCGCCACGCGGCGTCAGTGCATCTGGGCGAATGCGATGGGCGACATGGCCTATCGCCAGATAGAGTATTGAAGACCCGATGGGCCCGCCCGTACGACAGGCGGGCCCATCCCTTTCAATCCGCGATTCCCATATCGCGCCGCCAGGTATCGCGAATCTCGAGATAAGCTGCGGGGCTATAGAGATCCTCCTCGTAACAGAACTTCCCGTTGCCGCCGTAGATGTTCAGCGTAACGCAGGGAAACTGATAGCGATAATCCGCCGTAGGTCCCGGGTTGCGCCATTCGCCATAATCGATCGCGCTGCCTTCTGGATTGGGCCAGCGGTTCCAGTTGTAGTTCACCACAAGATTACCCATCACGACATGCCATTCGGGGATGAAGCGCATCTCCGGCTGGGTCGCCATCAGTGGCGTCATCCAGGATGCCACTTCCTTGGCGGTGTGGAACACGCCGAAATGATGGTCCACATAAAGGCATTCCGGGGTAAAGATGTCCGCCCAATGATCCCAGTCATCCATGTTCGCGCGTTCGGCGTAATCCTGGAACGCAATTTCGACTTCATCGCGCGGATAGATGGTCTTACCCGGCAGCAAATCCTGCCATCCCCTGGCAGCTGCCAACGCGCCAGCATAGGCAAGCTTTCCGAGATCGATCTGTTGGTCACTCATACAATACTCCTAAATGTTTGAAAAAGCTTCTGGGTGTCAGACGGCCAAGCCCCAATGCCCAATTTCGGGCCGATCGGGTGGAAGCTGGTTGCGGTCGGGTTTCTCCGGCACGGGCAAGCTGTGAGCCGGCGGCGACCAGCCCACCTCCTCCACCAGCACGCCCAGTTCGGCCATGTTGAAGACATCGGTCTCGTAGCAAAACTGCCCGTCACCCGCGTAGATCGCGACGCTGAAGCACAGGCAATCGGCATAGTTCCCGTTCGGCTTCGTGCCTGGTACGCGCGACCAGAACGCGCAGACCACTAGGTTGTCCTTCACAAGCGTCCAGAGCGTTGGAAAGCGCCAATCCTCGAAGCCGACCATGCAATCGTGCATGAATGCCCTGATCGCCTCACGGCCGACGTAGCGTCCCCAGACCGCATCGATATAGACGGCGTCCTCGGTGAAATGCTCGGCAACATCGCCCCAATCGGCCTCGCCGCGCCCGATCTTCTCACGCGTGGCAAGCACATTCTCCCACGCCGCGCGCACTTCGCTTTCCGGATAAACTTTCATAGTCGTCTGCTTGCTCCCGCCTGCCGATCCCTCACGGATCGCACCTGATCGGCGGATCATAGGCAGCAGGGCTCTGCGCATGGGACGACCAAAGCGCGCAAAGAGCGAGGCAAGTCAGCGCATGAATGCCGCCGCCAGCCATGCCTCTGTGTGGAAACGACATGCTTTTTGCCCATCGCGGCGCTGTCTGGCGCAGGCCTGTTCCGCCAATCTCCCGACACGGGAATGGAAAGGGAAAAACGGATGACCAGATCGCGGGACTACCGCCTCGGCACACATGATTTTCCGCGTGGCTGGTTCATGGTGGCCGATGCGTCGACGCTCGAATACGGGAAGCCTCAGGCGGTGCGTTTCTTCGGCCGCGAACTTGTTCTCTATCGTGGTGCGGAGAGCGGGAAGCCAATCCTCATCGACGCTTATTGTCCGCACATGGGCACACACCTCGCACGCAACAGCACATCCTATGTCGTGCGCGACGGCAAGCAGATCGAAGGCGACACCATCCGCTGCCCCTATCATGCATGGCGCTTCAACGCGGAAGGGCGCTGCATCGATATCCCCTATGCGCGGGGCGCCAAGATCCCATCCGCCGCACGGATCAAGAGCTGGCGGGTGGTCGAACAATGGGGCGCTGTCTTCGTCTGGCACGATCCAGACGATGAAGGACCGGATTGGGACCTTCCCGTGCTCGCCGCCTGGGACGATCCGGCGTGGGTACGCTGGCGCTTCGACGATTTCGGCGTGCTCGATCGCCACCCGGTCGAGATCATCGACAACATGGCCGACATCGCCCACCAGGAGCCGATCCATGGCCAGACCGTGCGATATTTCGAGCTTGAGATCGACGGGCATCGCGCCATCCACCGCGAGGGAGGCGTCAGCCGAACAAGTCTGACAGCGGACGACACGATACTATGCATCGATGCCGTCTATCATGGCCCCGGCTTGCTCCTGACCGAGATGCTCGGCCGCTATCCCAGCTATTTTCTGATCGCGCACACGCCGGTGGACGACGGATCGATCCGGGTCTGGCACGCGTTGATCGTGAAGTCGCCGCACGAGCGGGCGACCGATGAGGATGTCGCCATGGCGCACGCCTTTCAGGAGCAGAGCCGGCTGGCCTTCTCGCAGGATTTCGAGGTCTGGACGCACAAGAGGCCGGCGCTCACGATTTTACAAATCCTGCATGACGGCCCCTACGACAAGCTGCGAACCTGGTATAGCCAGTTCTACAATTCGCGCCGGCATACGGATCGCGCCAGGGCGGCATATAACGTGCGCGGAATGCCGAGGCCGCCTGATCGTACCAACAGCGAGGAGGACCGGGAACGTAACGACCTATAGCCGCAAAGGGAGGTGTCAGGTACCTGTCGACCGTGCTTGACGACTTCTCGCGCTACATCAATGCCTGGGGGCCGAAGGCGGGCGCAGCCCAACCTGTGCACCAACATGCGGGCCGAGGACGTGACCGACACCCTGGACCTCGCCCTGGCGGCTTCCGGCTGCGACAGCGCCACGGTGCTGCACAAGCCCCGACTGCTCAGCGACAACGGCCCGAGCTACATCGCCAGCGAACTGGCCGAATATATCGAGGCCAACAAGATGACCCATGTCCGCGGTGCTCCGATGCATCCGCAGACCCAGGGCAAGATCGAGCGCTGGCACCAGACCCTGAAAAACCGCATCCTGCTCGAAAACTACTTCCTGCCCGGCGATCTGGACGCCCAGATCGAGGCCTTCATCGACCATTATAATCACCGCCGATACCATGAGAGCCTCGGCAACGTGACGCCCGCTGATGCCTACTTCGGCAGGGCACCGGCCATCATCAAACAGCGCGAAAGGATCAAACGACAGGCCATCGAACATCGGCGCTTGCTGCACCGCAAGCTCGCCGCTTAATATCAAACCCCAGACGAGGCCCGCTCTCCGATAATTTACGTCGCAAAATGCGTCAAATGTTCTGACGACGGACACTGACGGGGGACACAGCGCTCATGAATGAAGTTATAGGTGGTGTCAGTCCGTTGCGAACTGCTCTCCGTTTAGCAAAGTGAGCCCAAACCTGAGTTAAGGTTCATGCCATAAGCGATTGCCACTCGGCGAGAGCTGCCGAGCGGCGAAGTTTGAATGTCTGTCTGTCGACGAGGTGACGTTCCGAGTTGAAGTGGTTGGTGAGTGAAGCGTGGACCGCGGCGAATTTTTGTAGCGATTTCATTTGCCGAAAACGTTGCATGGCGCGTTCTCGTCGCCGGAGGGGTAGATGTGAATTTTCGGCCCGATTGTTGAGATAGTGCCCCATCTCGCGGCGCTCGAGATTACCCAGTCCTTTCATCGCAGCGGGATAAGAACGCAGCCCATCAGTGACGATCTTGTCAGCTTGACCATGACGCTTCAGCGCCTTCTTCATGAAGCGCAAAGCTGCAGATTTGTCCCGTTTCTTGGTCACGTAGCTTTCGAGAACTTCGCCCTCATGATCAACTGCGCGCCACAAATAAACCATCTCGCCGTTCAATCGGACGTACATCTCGTCAAGGTGCCAGCGCCAGTGCCGAAAACCACGCATTCGTTGCACACGCTGGCGGCGGATGTCGGCTGCAAAGAGAGGACCAAATCTATTCCACCAAAGGCGCACGGTCTCATGACAAAGATCGATCCCTCTCTCGAAAAGCAGGTCTTCGACATTCCGCAGCGACAGGGGAAACCGGACGTACATCATCACCACGAGGCGGATCACCTCAGGCGATGAGTGAAAGTACCGGAACGGATTTGGTGTCTTGCTCATCCGCTCAGGTTAACGGCGCGGGGAGGGTGGGGCCATCCTTTTGACACCACCGGCCAAACCGGTTCCACCAGAACCGCACGGTTTCATGACAAAGATCGATACCGCGTTCGAACAGGAGGTCTTCGACATTCCGCAGCGATAGCGGAAACCTCACATACATCATCACCACGAGGCGGATTACCTCGGGTGATGAATTGAACCGTCGGAACGGGCTGGGCGGAAGAGCGCGGGATTTGCGAGGCATTCACTGGAGTTACCATCCCCGCGCGTCCGCTGCCATGTTGCTCTGACAGTACCGTCTGGGGAAATCCCCCCGCTTTGTTCCACCCCGCTCTGGCGGGGTTTTCATATGTGGAGGAGTTGCTGCGGCAACTATGCCCATGGGAGTGGAGTCCCTCGTGTCGCCGCAGCGAGAGGACCGTAGCACAATAGCACGCTAGGAGGAAAGTTGCTTCGACGACCTCCACTGAGGAATCGTGCCCTCGCCGCCGAAGCACACCCTGTTAACCCCGCAATGATCTGAAATAAAGTGGAAAAATGAGAGCCTCCACAGTTGGGCCTCGACGCCGGGATTAGGGGAATTCATGCCCGTGGCTGCGGCAGCGCACGTGAGGGGGCCAGCGCACACTACCGCAACCTACAGCAATGTAAGTTTGAATGGTCGCACTACAATGGATGAATGGATGCCACGACGGAGGCGTGCCCCCTTAGCAGCTCAACGCCGTGACGAGCAAAGATTAATATTTTGAGATTGACTCGCAAGAGGTGTTGAATTTTTATCCTGCCGCCGATCTGGCTAATATAAAAAGCCCCGCCGAAGCGAGGCTGGGAGGCGTGGACGAATTGGTTGACACCGCGCGCGTGGGTTGATTCAAGCTTAGCTTTTGGAGGCAGGCTTGAGCTGGGGTGCTCTGAGCGAACCGGAATGGCGTGTTTTGAGGGGCTTACTCCCAATTTACGCCAAGGACAGAGGGTGTGGCCGACGTCCCGAGCAGAACCGCTCCATCATTAACGGCATACTTTGGCGGCTTCGCTGCGGAACACCTTGGCGTGGTGTTCCGCCTAAATACGGCAATTGGAATACCATCTACCGACGGTTCCGTCGTTGGAGCGAGGCTGGGGTCTGGGAGGCCTTCTCGGTCACGCTGGCCGAGATTATGGTGGAGAGCGGTCACTACAGCATCGACAGCATCACGGTTCGCGTCCACGTTTCGGCAGCGGGCGGAAAGGGGGAATCATCGACGCGCTCTTGACCGCTCTTGCGGGGCGGGTTCACCAGTAAGCTTCCCTGTCTGGCTGTTGCACGAGGGCGACCGGTCTCGTTCCACCTGACAGTTGGCGAAGCAGCGGATTGCAAGGCTTATGACACGCTGATCGCGTTGCCCGAACGGGCTCCAAAGTCGCTCTTGGTAGGCAACGGCTACGATGCCGATGCCATCCGCGCAGACCTCGCGAGCCGTAACATTCAGGCTGTCATTCCGGGGCGTTCAAACCGGCGGGTGAAAATCGACCATGACCGGACGCTCTACAAGCAACGCAACGGCATCGAGCGCTTGTTCGGCCGTTTGAAAATCAATCGTGCCATTGCCACACGCTACGATCAACTCGCCGACAGCTTCATGAGCATGGTTCATATCGCCACCGCCAGATACTGGCTCAAATTCGTCCACGCCGCCTAAGCTAACGGCGCGGGTGGGGCCATCCCTTTGACGCCACCCCGCCTGGTCTTGAATTGAATCGCAGCACTCAAATCAATATATCTAGGTGCTAATGATTTATGATATAAAATTGTATATGTTGCAATTGGCTATTGACGTAATTTTTCATTTCCATGAGGATGTCTGGCGCTTATATTTCGTGCTTTGAGATATATGCAGATAATTTTTGTATAGATTCAATTATTTGGGCCTAAAGTAATTAGGGGGCTATTCCAATGAATCGTAACATGCGTCGGTTTTTGACGGTCGGTGTTTCAGGTATTGCGCTGGGGGCCGTGCCTTTTGCGCCTGCCATCGCGGCCCCGGTTCCGGGGGTTCTCGATACAACCCCCCCCGCGCCCAGTGTTGATCTGGAACTTGAACTGTCAGACATCGCTGGAGGGCCCGTATTCGGGATCGACGATGCGACACCAGTCAACGTGGATACTGTTGCGGAAGGTGAAATCCAGCAGGTCGGCACGGCCACTGCTGTTGGCGGTGTTGCTGATCTTTTGATCACCAACATCGGTGATGTCACGATTCAGGCTGTTGCGACCGATAACGGTGGTGCCGAAGCTTCTGCACAGATGGAAACCGGCGTTGCTCAATCTGCGCAGGCGGCCAATACCGGAGGCGTGGCCACCGTATCATTGGAAAACACCGGTTCTCTCGGTGTCGTTGTCGATGCGGTTGCGGCAGGCACATCTGCTGACGCAGATGCCAGAGTGGATAGTTATGGCATTTATCAGTCTGCCGAAGGTGACGGGGGCGCTTCGGTTTCGCTGACCAATTCGGGTACGGCGGCGATTTCCGTAAGTGCTTCGGCGGAGGCTGTGGATGCGGATCCGGCCAGTGCTTATGCCTATATGGAAACCGGTGTCTACCAATCTGCAGATAATAGCGGAGAAGGGGCAGCTTCAGTTAATCTGGGCAGCACTGGGTCCTTTACATTGTCGACGGTTGCCACGGCAAATTCCGACGAAGGATCGGCTGAAGCTTACGTAGAGTCGGATGGCGGCATCTATCAGGATGCTTATTCCGGCGAAGGGGATGCCACCGTATCACTCGTTAATGGCGCAAGCGGCACGGCCATCGATGCTGAGGCTGTGCTCGATATTAACGCATCGGCCGGGGCCATTGGTAATACCGCTGATGCGGATGCCTATAATAGCTACGCGATCTACCAAAGTGCAACTGCCTACGACCCTGAACATGGGGCGCTGGCCAGCATAACCAATAATGGCGCGATCAATATCAAGGCCACTGCTAATGCGGATGCCGGGGAAGGCAGTGCGGAAGCTTATGCCTATGTATACGAACCGATCTATCAAACAGTGCAAGGATATGATGGGGCCGATGCTACTGCGTCCATTGTCAATAATGGATCGCTGACCCTTTCTGCGGAAGCCATCGCCGCCGGTTCCGGTGCTGCGGATGCGACAGCTTATCTTTATTATGGAATTTCTCAAAGCGCAGAAGCGGATAGCAGCGGTGGCAATGCGTCGGTAACTTTCGAGAATAGCGGTGCCTACGATGTTTCTGTCGATGCGGATGCCGCTGGCACCGACGCTTATGCCTATGCGTACCTGTATACGGCTGTAGAACAGCAGGCGACGGCCGATGCTGGTTCCGCCAGCGTCGCATTGGTCAATGGTTCGAGTGGTGTGGTCAATCTGCTCGCTACGGCCAATGCAACGGGCGCCGAAGCCACGGCATATGCCTATAATTATTACGCAATTTCTCAATCAGCCTCTGCCGACGGCGCCGGCAATATAGCCGATGCCAAGCTCACCAACGACGGTGCGATGGTCATCTCGGGTGAGGCGATTGCCAATGGCGATGATGTTTACGCCAAGGCATATGTCAGCAGCGCCGTATACCAAACGGTTGAAGGTGATGAGGGCGCGGCTGCAAATGCCTTGTTGGACAACAACGGTAGCCTCAGTATTCTGGCCTCGGCAAATGCATTAGGCGCGACTGAAGCAAACGCTTATGCGACCGTTTACAATGTTATTCAGCAAAGCGCTGATAGTGAAGATGGCGGCCTGGCAAGTCTTACAATCGAAAATAGCGGGACAATCGATCTCACCGCTGTTGCCAAGGCGATCACGGATGATGCGGCTGCAACCGGCGCTTATGGTTATGCTTATAACTATCAGGCAATCTCTCAGTCGGCCGATGCATCGGATGGCTCTGCCAAGGTTGTTTTGACCAACAGTTCAACCGGGGTAATCAATATCAAGGCAGTTGCTGATGCCACCGATGCCAACGACGCAACGGCTTATGCTTATGTGGAATCTGCGGTGTCACAACATGCCTATGCTGATTTGGCCAATCGGTCTGCGGATCTCACGATAACCAATGATGGCACTATCTCCATTTTGGCCGATGCTGGTGCTGTGGGTGAAGATGCCTTTGCTTCTGCAACGGTCGATTACGCAATTTATCAATATGCTCAAGGCGATGAAGGGGCCAATGCGAATGTCCTCATCGATAACAACGGCACGCTGAATATCGCTGTCGCTGCCAATGCGATGGGCGGGACCGAAGCAGATGCGTCCGCGTCGGTTTCATCCGGCATTACGCAATACGCATACACCTACGGCGGCGGGGATGCGTCCATTGTCTTCGATAACAGCGGCACAGTGAATGTGACGGTTGTGGCCGACGCGGCGGCTGACGATGCGGAAGCCTCGGCGGTGATGGAAACCGCAATTTATCAGTACGCCCTTGCAGATGAAGGCACCGCGTCTGTCAGCCTGACCAATTCGGGCACTCTCAATTTTGGGGCTGATGCCGGCGCGATCGGTGATAGCGATGCCTCGGCAACTGCCTCGGTATCGCAGGCGATTTCTCAATATGCAGATGGCGCGGATGGCAATGCCCTGACTTTCACAAACACCTCGACGGGCGTTGTGAATATCAATGCAGTTGCCACGGGCACAGCCGATGAGGTGGATGCCTATGCCGGTGCATGGGGCTTGTACCAGAGCAGCCCCCAGCCGGGCGCTGTGTTCACCGTTACCAACGCAGGCAAATTCAACGTCCTTGCAACCGCCGTTGCCAATGGCGCAACCACGGATCAAGCAACCGCGACGGCGTCAGGTATATACATTCGGCCGACCGGTGCGACCGGTGTGGTCAATATCACCAATTCGGGTAGCCTGAACGTGTCTGCCGATGCGACAGCGAAGGTCTATGCGGAAGCCAATGCCTATGGGCTCGACGTGTCCGCTGGTTCGGCCGTTACTGGAACGATAATTAACAGTGGGACAATCAAGGCAGTTGCAAAGGCCAATGCAACAGGCAGTGATCCTGCTGATGGCGGATCGGCAGAGGCGACTGCCGTCTATATCAGCGCTGGTTCGACCAACAGTCTGGCGTTGACCAACTCGGGCGTAATCCAGGCAGATGCCGTAACTGACCCTGAAGGCAACGCGCGAGCAACCGGTGTCGTTCTCTTCGGCGGCGCTGGCGACGATCAGTTTACGCTGACCAATGCTGCGGGTTCCATTATCGCGCGGCAGAGCACGGATCTCGGGGCGACCTACGTCTGGGGCACGGCAATCGATACCGATAATGCAAGCACGCCGGCGCTGATCAACCTCATGGGCGATGGTTCGACCTATTCGGGCGTCTATCCCAATGTCGCGCTGAAGGATCCGCAGTTCGGGTACGTTTACGGCAATATCGAAATCAAGGATGGCGATGCGATTGTCGTATCGAAGGGGGAAACCTGGTTCGATGGCGCGATCAACACCATTACGAACCGGGGCGACAACGAAGAACCACTTCCCGGAGAACTCGAACCCGCCGTTATCGATCTTGGCACGCCGGACGGTTCGTTCACGATCAAGTCCGATGGCCTGTTCTTCATGCTGGATGACCGATACAACTTCGTAACCGCGAAGGATTATGCCGGGCCGTCGAAGGTCAATGTCGATAGCTTCACGATCGAGGGCAAGGGCGTCTTGGCCCTGCATCTGCCGGGAACTTCACCGGCTGCGGTTGTCCTGGGTGACTATCCGCAGGTCTTCGCCAACACGGTCAACCTTGATCCCGATGGCAAAGGCAATGAGGCAATCCTCGAAGTGCGTCAGGCTTCGGCCAATGGCCTCTATTCGAACGCCTACCATTACGAAGATGTCGTGGTATCCCTGACGGGTGAGGAAGGTCTGACCGGCAAGTTCGCCCAGGTCCGTACCCAATCCGTGCTGCTTGGCGCGAAGGACGATTATTCCGACAATGACGGGACGATCGATCTGGATGTCACGCGCATTGGCTTTGGCGATGTGGCGGGCCTGAATATCAACCAGACTGCGGTTGGTGATGGCATCGAAGGCACGTATGCCCCGACACTGACCGGGCCTTATGCCGGGATGCTGTCCTCGCTGTTCACGATTGCGGACCCTGCCGAATACGCGCTCGCGCTCGATCAGCTTTCCGCCGATCTCTACGCCGGTTACCTGCGGTCTTCCACCATGGCGGGCGCCCGCTTCAACGGGCTGATCTATGACATGGCGGAATGCGGCAAGGGCTCGATCACCAACGAGCTGTGCCGTACGGAGAATGGTGGCCCCCGCATCTGGCTGACGGGCAACTATGGCCGGGTGGATACCGATGGCGATGTGGAAGCGAGCGGTTTCACCGCGGAACAATACTACATCGCAGCCGGTGTCGACTTCGCGGTGAGCCCGAACTTCGTGCTCGGCGTGGCTGGTGCCTACCTCGAAAACAACATGGATTTCGATCTGTACGATGGACGGATCGATTCCAGCGGTTGGCAGGGTGGCATTTACGCCAACTACGATGCGGGCAAGTTCTATGTGAAGGGTGCGATCAGCTACTCTGATCTGGACGGCGACTCCAGCCGTACCGTTGGTTTCGGGCAAACCCCGGGCTTCAACGGCGGTAAGCCGTTTGGTGGGGCGATTACGGGTGATCCGGACGTGAATGTCTGGGCAGCCGGTGCCGAAGCGGGTGTGCGTTTCGCATTGAGCGAGAACGCCACGCTCACGCCCTATGCCTCGCTTGACTATGCCCATGCCAAGCTCAAGCGCTTCACCGAAGCGGGCCTGCCGGGTGCGAACCTGACAATTGCTGGCAGCGACGAATTCTTCGCTGGCGAACTGGGGATCGAACTGCAGGCGCAAATGGGCAATATCGCGCCTTACATCCGCGGTGGATGGCAGCATAACTTCGGCAATGACACGGCGCATTTCCATGCCGCGTTTGCCGATGCACCGGCGGGCACGGATTTCCGCGTCATCTCGGAAGACTTCTCATCTGATGCAGGGGTTGTGGAAGTGGGTCTGGCTGCACAGTTCAGCCCGAACTTCAATGCGCACCTCGGCTATCAGGGCCGCTTCTCGAGCGATGTGGAAGAGCATAGCGGCGGTCTGACGCTGAGCTACCTCTTCGGTGGTGCAGAACCGGCAGCCCCGCCGCCTCCTCCCCCGCCGCCGCCGCCTCCGCCGCCGCCTCCCCCGCCGCCGCAGGTGGTGTGCAACAAGGGCCCGTACATCGTGTTCTTCGACTGGGATAAGTCGGATATTACACCCGAAGCGTCGACCATCCTCGACAGTGCGGTAACGGCTTATGGCAACTGCGATGTGGTGCCGATCATGCTGGCCGGTTACACCGACCGTTCGGGTTCAACGCAGTATAACGATGGCCTCTCGGCCCGCCGCAACACCTCGGTGCGTGGTTACCTGACGTCGAAGGGTATTCCGGACGAGCGGATCACCAGCCAGGCGTTCGGTGAAGCCAACCCGCGTGTTCCCACTGCCGACGGCGTGCGCGAACTGCAGAACCGCCGGGTGGAAATCACTTACGGTCCGGGTTCGGGCAAATAAGCCAGACCTGCGGTTTATTTTGAATTGCTCACTTACAAATATTCATATAACTATTTGATATTAATAATTTAGAATTTTACTTGCATAATTGAGTGCGATATATATATTTAAATGGCGGACAGAATCGCTCCCTCAAGTGAGTCGGTCCATTAGGCGGCGCTGCATTGGCGCCGCCTTTTTTATGATGGGCACGGGAAGTATCAGTTGGTTGTGACCTGCTCTCCATTTGGCACAGTCGGCCTGAAATAGAGTTTAAGCTCATGTCGAAAGCGAGCGCCACTTGGTGAGGGTAGCCGAGCGGCGAAGGTTGAATGTTTGCCTGTCGGCGAGGTGGCGTTCCGAGTAGAGGTGGTTGTGAAGGGAAGCTTGGATCGTGGCCAATTTCTGTAGCGATTTCATCAGGCGAAATCGTTGCATAGCACGTTCAATTCACAGGAAGGGTGAATAGCCCCTAGATTTCTGGACGCCTTCTATCCTAATTTTGAGGACAGGAGACGACGATGGGGAAGCCCAATTTCAGCGATGAGTTCAAGCGTGATGCGGTGGCGCAGATCACCGAGCGAGGGTATCCGGTAGCAGAGGTTTCCGTGCGGCTCGGCGTTAGTCAGCATTCTCTGTATGCTTGGAAGCGGCAACTGGCGAAGGTGGTATCCGGCGATGCCAGCAAGGATGCCGAGATCCGCCAGTTGAAGCGGGAGTTGGCCCGGGTATTGATCCATTCGGATCAGGGCTCACAGTTTACAAGCATGGACTGGGCGGCCTTCATCCGAGCTCACAATCTTGAGCATTCGATGAGCCGACGCGGCAACTGCCATGACAACGCGGTGGCGGAGAGCTTCTTCTCCTCGCTCAAGCGTGAGCGCATCCGGCGCCGTACCTACAAAACACGCGAGCAAGCCCGGCAGGACGTGTTCGATTACATCGAGATGTTCTACAACCCGGTACGCAAGTTGGTCAGGAACGGTATGCTGTCACCCGCCCAGTTCGAACGGCGACAGATTTTGAAAGCAGAAAGCGTCTAGAAACTAGGGGCTATTCACAGAGATCATCGGCAAGCTGCGTGAAGCGGAGATTGTGTTCCTGTTGATGCCTCAGTCAGAGTGCTTGCGTTGACATTGGCCTCTATCTGAACTTGGGTGCAAATATATTGAGGCGTACTTCGTTTGCTCAGGAATTCGAGGAGCGAAATTGCGGCAAAGCTTGGGGGAGGGGCAGTTGAAGAAATCGAGATTGGCATTGTTTTCTGCACTCGGGGCGACCTTGCTGTTGAGCGGGGTGCCGGCGGTGGCGCAAAGCGCAGCGCGCCCGAATCCGTCGGAAATCACGGCCCAGAGGGATGAGGCGCTCGCTTATGCAGCCGGGTTGCAAGGCTATATCTACGGCTATCCTGCGCTCGACTACATGCGGATGATGCGGGAACAGACGACTATGGGGCTCGATCCCAAAGGTGTCTACGCGCCGTTTAACGCATTCTACTTTGAGGACAAGCTCGCCGAGCCGGGCGGGATGTTCGCCGGCAGGGGACCGAATACCAGCACGATCTACTTTTCCGGCTGGCTGGATCTTTCGAACGGGCCGGTAACCCTGGATGCGCCGGATACGCAGGGGCGATATTACGCTCTGACTTTCGCGGACCTCTATTCCGAAGTTCAGCACACTGGTCGAAGGACTACCGGCACGAAGGCGCAGAAAATCCTCGTCACGGGCCCTAATTGGGCGGGTGACGTGCCGTCAGGTGTTCGCGTCATACGCCTCAATACGCATTGGGGCTATTTTCTCGGGCGGGTTTTCGTGGATGGTCCGAAGGATCTCCCGCGCGCGAAAGCTTTGATGCGCCAGTTCCGCATCGAGGGAGCCGTGACAGATCCCACGACGCTTGACCTGCCTTTGCAGGCGGACCTTGCAGCGATCTCAGCGTTCAAGTTCATCAATGCGTTTCTTCGCAACAACCCCCGGCTTCCTGGTGAGGAAGCACTGATGGCGCAATTCAATCAGGCGGGTTTCGGGCCGAAAGCGGTGTTCGATCCTTCTCAGCTATCGGAGGGGGCCCGGCGCGGGCTGGAGCGCGCAGTTGCGGATGGTCACGCGATCCTTGTCCGCGCGGCGCTGGCCCGGCCGATGTACAAGAGCTGGAGTCCTCTGCTGAACCCCCAGGCACAGGGGCCTTTTGGTTTCAACTATCTCAACCGCGCAGTGGTGGAAGCCAACGGCATTTTGGGAAATGCTGCGGCTGAGTCCGTTTATCCATCGACTCTCACTGATGTGAATGGCGATCCATTGGTCGGGACCCGGCGTTATCGGCTCGTGTTCAAGGCAGGTCAGTTGCCTCCGAACGACGCATTTTGGGCGCTCAATGCATACGATCTGCGGACAGTGGATCTCATTCCTAACCCACTACGGCGTTATATGGTTAGCGATCGGATGTCGGATCTCAAATATAGGGCAGACGGTGCGATGGAAATCCGCATTCAGCGTGAGGCGCCTGCCGAACGGGATGTGAACTGGCTACCGATCAATGACGGGCCAGTGTTTCTGACATTTCGTATTTATCAGCCAGGCGAGGATGTGCTGAACGGCAGGTATGTGCTGCCCGGCGTCGAGCCGTTGCCATGAGCGGGACCATGGGACACAATTCGGAACGGAGATAATTCGAACCATCGGTATGGAGTCAGGTATTTGTACAATTCATCGTTTCTGAAACACCAGAGGTTGATGAACTTTATTGCGGGAATTTGCATGAATAGGCCACGATTGGGCAACTCGCAGGCTTGTTGTGAAGGTTGAGCCGCTTGGGGTTGGTGCCCGAACTTGCAATCAGTGACTCTCCCGCACAAACCATTCGACTTGGTGTTGAAAGTGAGCATGGTGGTGTTCACGGATCGCGGTGATTGTAACGGCGGTTCGTGACCCTGACCGGCTCGGACTGGCGGGGCTGCAGGTGGTGGGAGCAGCATAAGGCGGCTTCCTTGATGGAGACCACCTGTGACAAGACTGCAGAAAGACAAGAACCCTACCGTCAGGGATCAAGCTGAACCGGCCAGCGGTCAGAAACGCCGTGTGCGACGCATGGCCCGCACGCCTGCGGACATGAAAGAGGTGGCGACCCCGTCAGCCCGCAGGCAGGGTGATAAGGCGCACCAGACAGTTCCATCTGTCCTGCCCAAAGTATCAGCGTCGCCCCCGGATGCAGGGATGCCAGCGCCTTCAACACCCAAGCCAGCGACCAAACTGACACTGATCCTGACGCTGCTTGAATCAGAGCAAGGCGCGACATCGGCGCAATTGATGACGGCTACCGGCTGGCAACCCCACACAATCCGCGCTGCGCTCACTGGCCTGCGCAAGCGAGGCCATGTCATTGTGCGCGGTAAAACCGGCCCCGACACCTGCTATCGCCTGGAGAAGTCGGCGTGACGGGGAAGGGGAAGGCCGCGCCGTACGATGTAGCCTTGCTGGAAGACCTGTCCTTCGGGGAGTTGAAAGCGGCATGGGGCAGACACACAGGAAAACCGTTGCCGCGTGTCAGTGCCGGTCTGCTGCGTCTGGCGCTCGCATGGGAGCTGCAGGCAAGTGTCTCAGGAGGCATCTCTCGCGCAACCAGGCAACGCCTTGATCAGCTTGCTATGGACAAGACAACCACACGGCCGGCGCGGCCTGGCATGCGTCTTGTTCGTGAATGGAATGGAACGGTTCATCAGGTCACGATAGGTGAGGATGGCGTCATTTCATGGCAGGGGAAGGAATGGCGTTCCCTAAGTGAAGTGGCCAGGGCGATTACGGGCACGCGCTGGTCAGGCCCAGCCTTCTTTGGCCTCAAGCAAAAGAAGGTCGCAGCATGAAAGCGGTGCGTTGTGCGATCTATACCCGCAAATCGAGCGAGGAGGGACTGGAACAGGGGTTCAACTCGCTTGATGCCCAGCGTGAAGCCTGCGCCGCATATATTCTCAGCCAGGTCAGCGAAGGCTGGCAACTGATACCGGAGGACTATGATGATGGTGGCCTGTCGGGTGGAACGCTGGAGCGGCCCGCCTTGCAGCGGCTGCTGGCCCATATTGCGGCAGGACGGATCGATATCATCGTGGTCTACAAGGTCGACCGGTTGACGCGCTCCCTGCTCGACTTTGCCAAGCTGGTCGAAGCCTTCGATGCCGCGGGCACGAGCTTTGTGTCTGTTACCCAGTCCTTCAACACCACCACCAGTATGGGACGGCTGACGCTCAACATGCTGTTGTCCTTTGCCCAGTTCGAGCGGGAAGTGACCGCCGAACGTATCCGGGACAAGATAGCAGCCTCGAAGGCACGGGGCATGTGGATGGGCGGGATCCCGCCGCTAGGTTACCGGCCAGATGGACGCAGCCTTGCCATTGAGGAAGACCATGCTGCACTGGTGCGCGATATCTTCGCCCGCTATCTGAAGCTCACCAATGTGCGGCTGGTTGCCGATACACTCGCACGAGACAGGCTTCACACCCCGCAAAGGGTCACGGGGAAGGGACGTCGCTATGGGGGATGTGCGTTTACCCGGGGACAGCTCTACGCAATCCTGCGCAATCCCATCTATGCTGGGGATATCGCGCACAAAGGCACGCGCTATCCCGGTAATCATCCCGCGATTATCGAGAGGGAGACATGGGAAAAGGTGCAGCAGCAGCTTTCTGATAATGTGAGAGGTGTGCGCCAGAACCGACAGGCGCGTGCCAGCCTGCTGGCGGGCCTGCTCTTCGATGAGACAGGCACGCCCCTGATCGCGGTGCACACAAACAAAGGCCGGCAGCGTTATCGCTATTATGCGCAACGAGCGCCCAACGGCGCGGATCATGCGCAATCCCCCACTTCGATCCGCTTACCCGCAAGGGAAATCGAACAGGTGGTCATAAGAGAACTCACCAGCCTGATCGATGATCCGGCTACACTTATGGAACGGTGCTGCTTGCCTGTGACCCCAGATGTCTATGCCCGTATCGCAGGCCACAGCATGATGCGGCAAAAGCAGATGCTGGAATGGGGCAATGCGCAGATGCGGGCCCTCGTTACACGGATTGTCGTACACCCCGATCACATCGCCATCGAAATCAGGGCCGCAGCGCTGGCAGATCTGTTCGGGATAGATGGCAGTGCGTTAATGCATACTATCAGGCACAACGTGCCAGCTCGGCTACGCAGAACCGGAATGGTGGTGCGTCTTGTACAGGATGACGGCATGACGGCATCATCGTCATTGCCCGATCCCGTATTGATCCGCCTTCTGGTTAAGGCACAGCGCTGGTGGAAGGAACTGTGCAGCGGTACTTGCGATATTGCCGCCCTTGCCAGACGCGAACAGCTTAGCCCCTCCTATATCACGCGGGTGGTGCGCCTTGCATTTCTTGCCCCCGGTATTGTCGATGCCATTACAGAGGGGAGATTGCGCGCAGGTGTCGATAGCAAGGCACTGCTGGCGACAGGTGCTGTTCCATCAGACTGGCGGGAGCAGGAAGCAAAATATCTGCCGGGGTAAACATTGGCAGGCGAGGTGGAAGCGGAGCGTGCCGATGATTAGTCGGATCAGGCATCGAGATATCGCGATCCGTCGCGAAACAGGTCCGCACGAGCTCGGGGACTTGCGGGATAAACTTCCTGCTCTTATGGCACCATTCCAATGAAATGAGCAGCGCGCACGAAGATTTGCGCGCGTATTTTCCATACGGGACAAGAGGATCGCAATCACGGCCATCTGATGGCCAATGCGATCATTTGTTATGAAAGGTGATTTCGATGACACAGAGCATGCATGATCGGGAAGAGCTGATCACGCTGACGTCCGATATTGTTGCAGCACATGTGAGCAATAATGATGTTCCCATCGATCAGGTATCTGCGTTGATCACGCGCGTGTTCGATGCGCTGTCCGGTCTGGGGGCAGAGCCGGTTGTACAGCAAGTGCCGCTGGAGCCTGCTGTGTCGATCCGCGCATCCATCAGGCCTGATCATGTGGCTTGCCTTGAATGCGGCAGGAAGATGAAGATGCTTAAACGCCATCTTGGAGCGGAGCACGGGCTCACATCGGAGGAATACCGGGCGCGTTGGGGCTTGCCCGCAGATCATGCGCTGGTTGCGCCCAACTATGCTGCACAACGTGGGGCTATTGCGAAACAGAATGGTCTGGGGCGGATACCAACCGGACGGGGCAACGATGCAACAGGCCGCAAAGCCGGGCGCACGTCTGCTGCGAAAAACAACAGCAGCGCAGGTGCTGTTAAGCCAGCTCAGCCGCAAACCTCCAAGCGTCGTAAGCTTATCCAGAAATTGAACAAAGATGCTGAATTGAAGGAGGGCTGATCGCGGTTAGAACGGGGTGCAATTTACCACTAAGCAGCAAACCGATCGCCAAGGAAGTTGTGTATTTTAAGAAGTGGAATGGCAGCTGCGTTGGACGATCCGGAAAGACCGCTTTCAGGTCGCCGTAGCGGATAAACAGACATTCTTCGCAGGCACTGGATTCAGGCTTCGCCCCGTCCCAGCTATTCTGCGACCAAATCTAGCCTGCTAGAGGAGGCCGTTGGCTGAGCCGCTTATACCCCTCGAAAATAGCTCCAATCCGGGTAGCCTTTAGGCGGAACTGCGGACCAACTGCCGCCTGGTTGCCTCTGGCGATTGATACGTGATCGACCTACCGGCAAACTCTTGCTATCGACGCGCATCGAACGCACGTGAATAGGGGGAACTGCGGATGATCAACCTAGCAGCCAGAGGGTATTCCGGTGAGTGAGGACTTGGGTCTAACGCCGATTCCACATCCTACACTACGGCAGGTGCCGCCAAGTTCATTGAAGCCGAATCCGCATAATCCGCGGTATCTTTTCGATGAGCTACCACTTCAGACACTCGCGGACTCTATCCGTCGGGTTGGTGTGCTCGTTCCCTTGACAGTGTTTCGAGCAAAAGGCTCGTCGCATTTCACGATCCTCGATGGTCAACGCCGTTGGATTTGTGCTCAACGCCTCAAGCTTGATCTGATCCCGATTAACGAGGTCGCCGAGCCAACGTTGGCTGAGAACATCGTCACGATGTTCCAAATTCATAAGCTCCGTAAGGACTGGGATTTGATGCCTACCGCGCTCAAACTCGAAGTGCTGATGGAGGAGCTGCAGGAACGCAGTGATAACGCGTTGTCTGAACTGACCGGATTGGATGCAGCCGTAGTTACGCGATGTAAGAAACTTCTATGGTACGACAGAAATTATCAAGAGATGATGCTTTACGCCGATCCTGAGGACCGTATAAAGGCTGATTTTTTTATTGAGCTCTATCCAATTCTTACCGACAGATTGGTTTCGAAGGCTGATTGGTTCGATTTAGACAAGATGATAGGAGCATTTTTGAATAAATATCAAAATAGGCTGTCTGGATTCAAATCTATAACTGACTTTCGGAAGATTAAGCAGCACATTTCAGTCGCGCGAGCCTCCGGGCATGATGATGAGATTTTGATGCTTCTCAGGGGTGCTGTCAGTCCCTTGCGAACTGCTCTCCGTTTCGCAAAGTGGGCCCAGGCCCGAGCAGAGACTCATCCCATAAGCGATTGCCACTCTGCCATGGCGGCCGAGCGGCGAAGTTTGAATGTCTGTCTGTCGACGAGGTGACGTTCCGAGTTGAAATGGTTGGTGAGAGAGGCGTGGACCGCGGCGAATTTTTGTAGTGATTTCATCTGTCGAAATCGCTGCATGGCACGTTCTCTTCGCCGGAAGGGCAAGTGTGAATTTTCAGCGCGATTGTTGAGATAGCGCCCGATCTCGCGGCGCTCGAGATTACCTAGATCCTTCATCGCAGCAGGATAGGAACGCAGCCCATCGGTGACGATCTTGTCAGCTTGCCCATGACGCTTCAGCGCCTTCTTCATGAAGCGGAAAGCTGCAGATTTGTCCCGTTTCTTCGTGACGTAGCTTTCGAGAACTTCGCCCTCGTGATCAACGGCGCGCCATAAATAAACCATCTCGCCATTCAATCGGACGTACATCTCGTCAAGGTGCCATCGCCAGTGCCGGAACCCACGCATTCGTTGCACACGCTGGCGGCGAATGTCCGCAGCGAACAGCGGGCCAAAGCGGTTCCACCACAGCCGCACGGTCTCATGGCAAAGATCGATCCCTCTCTCGGAAAGCAGGTCCTCGACATTGCGCAGCGACAACGGAAACCTGACGTACATCATCACCACGAGGCGGATCACCTCAGGCGATGAGTGAAAATATTTGAACGGATTGCGCGTCTTGCTCATCCATTCAGAGTAACGGAGTGGGAAGGGTGGGGCCATCCTTTTGACACCACCCGGCCGAGCGGCGAAGCTTGAATGTCTGTCTGTCGACGAGGTGACGTTCGGAGTTGAAATGGTTGGTGAGAGAAGCGTGAACGGAGGCGAATTTCTGTAGCGATTTTATCTTCCGAAAGCGTTGCATGGCACGTTCTCGTCGCCGGAATGGTAGATGTGAATTTTCAGCGCGATTGTTTAGATAG
Organism: Caenibius tardaugens NBRC 16725; assembly: GCF_003860345.1. GTDB lineage: Bacteria > Pseudomonadota > Alphaproteobacteria > Sphingomonadales > Sphingomonadaceae > Caenibius > Caenibius tardaugens. The sequence goes on along the minus strand of NZ_CP034179.1, from coordinate 870,139 downwards.
CGCCCCATCTCACGACGCTCGACATTGCCCAGATCCTTCATCGCAGCAGGATAGGAGCGAAGGCCGTCGGTGACGATCTTGTCAGCCTGGCCGTGACGCTTCAGTGCTTTCTTCATGAAGCGTAAAGCGGCAGATTTGTCGCGTTTCTTCGTGACGTAGCTTTCGAGAACTTCGCCCTCATGATCAACTGCCCGCCACAAATAAACCATCTCGCCGTTCAGTCGGACATACATCTCGTCCAAATGCCAGCGCCAGTGCCGAAAACCACGCATTCGTTGCACACGCTGGCGGCGAATGTCCGCAGCGAACAACGGCCCGAAACGATTCCACCACAGCCGTACCGTCTCATGGCAAAGATCGATTCCCCTCTCGAAAAGCAGGTCTTCGACATTCCGCAGCGACAGGGGAAACCTGACGTACATCATCACTACGAGGCGGATCACCTCAGGCGATGAGTGAAAATATTTGAACGGATTTGGCGTCTTGCTCATCCGCTCAGGTTAACGGCAAGGGGAGGGTGGGGCCATCCTTTTGACACCACCGTTTTACACTAACAAATAACACGGACCACTCGGTGGGGGCCGGTCAAGGGTGGGGCCATCCTTTTGACACCACCACGAAACCTAGTGACGCAGGTGCGCTAGCAAATTGTTGTTGACAACACATATTGTCGTTGACAATATATTTTGTCGATCGCTAACGTATGTGCTCAATGGGGCTGGTGGATAGTGGATGGTGGCATTCAGGGGGCCTCAGGCTAATGGCCCGCCTTGAAATTTTTTGTTTGGCGTTGATGGCGCAGCGTCGACCGGTCCCTTTTTGCGGGTGCAAGCTCGCTATCGGTTAATGGAGTATAGCATAAGAGCCGGAGTCGGTCTGCCTCGTTACTTATTTGTTGCGGGTCAGACTCACAATATTTTTTATTATGCCTTGCGGAATTGAAATTCGAAAGTTGTCTGCGAAGAAATTATAAAGGAAGAGGATGTATGGCTCACGGATATGGCGCGGTAACCAGGTCGCTGGCCATGGCAGCCCTTGCGGTCGCGAACATCCATTTGCTTGCATTTCCGGTCATGGCGCGGGAGCCGGCGTTCACTGGTCGGATTGGCAAGACTTACGACGAGTCGGTCCCGGCATGGCCAGCCGAGAGGAACGCTCCCGCGGGTTCTCCCAATGTATTGATATGGATGATTGATGACCTCGGATTTGGTCAGCTCGGCAGTTATGGTGGACTGATCGACACGCCCAATCTCGACCAGCTGGCCCGTCAGGGGCTGCGCTATTCCAATTACCATACCACGCCTATCTGTTCGGCGAGCCGCGCCGCCTTCCTTACTGGCCGCAATCCGCATCGCATTCATTCCGGCGGCCATGTGGCGCTTGCCACAGGTTTCCCGGGTTACGATGCACGCATACCGCGCGCGGCTGGAACGATCGCCGATAATCTGCGGTCTGCGGGTTATATCACTTATGCGCTCGGCAAATGGGATCATCTGCCTTCGGAAGACGCGTCGGCGGCGGGGCCTTTCACCTATTGGCCGAGCGGGCAGGGATTTGATCGTTTTTACGGCTTCCTGTGGCCGGACACCAATAATTTTGCACCGGTGCTATGGTCGGATCATCAGCCAGCGCCATTGACGCATGATCCCGAATATCATTTGACCGCCGATCTGGCCGAGCATGCAATCAATTGGATCAATGCGCGCGATGCCGCCGCCCATAAGCGGCCTTTCTTGCTGTATTGGGCGACGGGCGCGACACATGCGCCACACCATGCCCCTGAAGCCTATCTGAAGCGATATCGCGGACGCTTCGATATGGGTTGGGACAAGGCGCGTGAGGAGGTTTTGCGCCGCCAGAAGGCGCTCGGGATCGTACCGCAGGGCACGACCCTGCCGCCTCGCCCCGAAAGCATGCCTGCGTGGAATAGCCTGAGCGCCGATCAGAAACGCAGCTATGCGAGAGCGATGGAGGCCTTCGCTGCTCAACTTAGTCATGCCGACGCGGAATTTGGACGAATCCTTGCGGCGCTGAAGGAGCGCGGAGAGTTCGACAATACGCTTATCGTGGTCACTGCGGATAACGGCGCCAGCGCCGAGGGCGGATTGGACGGACTGTACGACGAGCATTTTTTGATGAGCAGCCGCAAACCGACGTTGTCTGAGAATCTTAAATATTATGAAGCCTGGGGCGGCCCGCAAACCTATCCGCATTACCCAATGGGGTGGGCCGTCGCCGGCAATACACCCTTTCGCTATTATAAGCAGACGGCGTATGAGGGCGGAACGCGCGTACCGCTGATCGTGTCATGGCCGAAAGGCATCGCGGCAAAGGGCGAGATTCGAACGCAATACCACCACGTCACCGATCTCACGCCGACTATTCTCGACAGTGTCAAGGTCGCTCCGGCGGCCATCGTGCATGGCGAGAAGCAGATGTCGTTCGATGGCGCGAGCATGGTCTACAGCTTTGGCGATGCGCGGGCGCCCACCAATAAACAGTCGCAATATTATGAGATGTTCGGCAATCGCGCGGTCTGGGCGCAGGGCTGGAAGGCAGTCATTCCTTATAGCCTCAAAACGTGGAACTTCCTGAACTCATCGCCCATCACCGATAAGGGCTGGGAACTTTATCACGTCGATCAGGACATCAACGAGCAGAAGAATTTGGCAGCGGCTGAGCCCGCGCGGTTGAAGTCGATGCTGACGCTATTCGATCAGCTGGCTCGTGCGAACAACGTCTATCCTTTGACCAACATAAGCCAGGCAGCACAGGCGAAAGCGGCGCTATCCACAAGCGATCGGGTCTGGACCTATAAGGGCGCTGTGCCGCGTATCCCGATGGCGTTGGCCCCACCGGTTAATGGGCCGGCATTTAGCCTGACCGCGAATCTCGAGCTTCCGACACGTGCCAATGGCGTCGTCATGGCGGTTGGTGGCGATCAGGGCGGCATGTCCTTCTACCTGCTGGACGGTAGACCGATATTCGCCATCGCCAATATCAATTCTACCGTGAAGCGCATCGCGGCCAAGGCGTCTTTGCCCGCCGGTTCGGTTCAATTGACCCTCAAATTTGAACGAGCGTCGGAAGGGGCTCGCATACGCATCGACGCTAACGGCAGTGAGATCGCGTCGGGTGATATTGCGGGTCCGCTACCGGTCAGCTTTTTCTCTTCTAGCGAAACGATGGATATCGGCTCCGATAGCGACAGTATTGTTTCACCCGATTATGATGGGCCCAATCCATTGTCTGGCAAGATCCGCCAGATTACGATCGCCTCAACACCTATCGAGGAGCCGGCGCTGTAGGCGGGCATTAGTGTCTATGCCATAACTATTTGGAAATTGGTGGATTGATCGAGGTGATCAGCTTCGGTCGATCCTCCATCATAGGCAGCGTATCATTAAGTCGTTTTCAGCATTCATGTATCTGAATTGAAGGGGGATAAAATGGGTAAGATACGTCTATCTTTGTTGGCTGTTACTTGCAGCGCGATTGCCGTTCAATCTGCATACGCGCAAGAGGTCGCCGCGTATGCTGGCGGGGTCGAGGAAATTGTCGTTACTGCGCAGAAGCGGGCTGAATCGCTTCAGGACACGCCGATTTCCATGGCAGCCCTGACGTCGGCCGCCTTGGAAGCCAAAGGCATCAATGATATCACGGACTTGCGTTCGGTGGTGCCCAGCCTGCAGGTCACTCCCCATCCAGGCAGCGCGACAACCGCTCGCGTGTTCATACGCGGCGTTGGCAATAATGACGATCAGATCACGCAGGATCCATCAGTCGCGATCTATCTCGACGGCGTTTACATCGCGCGAAGCCAGGGTTTGTCGATGGAAGTCGCCGAGCTTGAGCGCATCGAGGTCCTGCGCGGTCCGCAAGGCTCGCTCTACGGTCGCAATGCAACGGGCGGCGCCATCAACTATATCACGCGCGCGCCGGATCTGGGCAGGTTCGGGGTCAAACAGTCGCTCACTTACGGCAATTATGACCAGTTCCGCGCGCGCACCCGGGTAAATATTCCGGTTGGCGACACGCTCGCGATCGAACTCGGCTATCTGCACGCGCAGAAGGACGGATTTGTCAAAAACCCGGGCACCGGCATCAAGCGCTGGGGCGATCAACGACGCAGCGCCTATCGCGCCGCCGTCCGGTGGGCGCCCACCGACGCGATCGATCTGCGCTACACCTATGACCGATCCGACATGAACGATACGCCAAGCTATATCGTTCAGTCGCCTTTCTATCCGGCAATGGCCGAGCGCCCGATCGCCGGTTCGCCGTTTGTGAACAACCTGAGGCGCAACGATGTGGTTGCGCAGGGCCATAATCTGACCGCCAGCTGGGATGTGACCGACGGTCTGACGCTCAAATCGATCACAGGGTACCGCGAACTCGAAAATGTCCTGAATCAGGATTATCTCACCGGCGCGAATGGGCCGTTTCCATTGCTCGCGGTCGATTTCGACCAGAAACAGAAGCAATGGACTCAGGAAGTTCAGGCCGTCGGTAAGGCGATGGATGGGCGGCTGGAATATGTGTTTGGTGCATATTATTTCGACGAAAGCGCGAGCAGCTTCGATCTGACGCGTCTTGTGAGCCGGCCTCGTCTGAATCGGACCGTGACGATCGATAACAAGGCCTATGCCGTTTATGGTCAGATGACGTTCCGTCCGGCGTTTCTCGACGGTCTGTATGTGACGCCCAGCCTGCGCTGGTCGCGTGACGAACGTCGCGCCACGCTGCAGCAGACCTTCGTACCGGCCATAGGCGTGCCGACCGTCGGGCCGACGGGGACGGGCGACAGAAGTTTCTCGAACGTCAGCCCCGGCCTCATTGTTGGCTATGACGTGACCGATGACGTCAATGTCTACGCCAAATGGGCGCGCGGCTATAAGTCCGGTGGCTATAGCGTCCGCGCAAGTTCGATCGCGCGGTTCGAGCAAGGGTTTGATCCCGAGACGCTCGACTCATTCGAATTGGGTCTGAAGTCCAGTTGGCTCGATAACCGGTTGCGCCTCAATATCGCCGGGTTTGTCAGCAAGTATAAGGGTATTCAGGTAAACTTGCAGACCGATCCTGTAAACCCTGGCATCACCGACACGTTCAATGCAGGCAAGGCGACGATCAAGGGGATTGAGCTCGACATCACCGCGCGCCCGGTGCGTAGCCTGACGTTCGGCGTCAATTATGCTTATCTCGATGCGGGATATGACAGGATCGTCGATCCCATAACGGGAAACAATATCGCAGATCGCTTTTCCTTTGTGGAGGCACCCCGTCATACGCTGACGACGAACTTGCAATATGAGTTTCCGGAAACGCCAATCGGCTCGCTGACCGCATATGTCGACTATTTCATGCAGAGCAAAAAGTTCACTTCGACAAGCGACGCTCGGTATATCATTGGCCACTACGGCTTGCTCAATGCACGGCTGACGCTATCCGATATCCCCATCGGTTTCGGATCATGGCGACTGTCGGCTTTTGGCAAGAACCTCACCGACAAGAAATATTACACCGCTCATTTCAATGGTGTTCTGCCGGCTGTCTTTTTTGGCGATCCGCGAACCTATGGTCTTGAACTCACATTCGAATATTGAATGAGAATCATAGGACCGAGTCGACTGAGTTCATTCGTTACCAAAGTGCCTGGAAATATTTCCAGGCACAACAGGCGCGGTGGGCGAGGACGGTAGCCGCCCGCTGGATGGCGTAGTCCGCACTCCTGAAGGCGTTGCCAATGCCTATCGCGAATTCGTCGCGGGCGGCTGGCCGCGCTTTCGGGTGATCCGACACATGGTGGGCAGGGCTGTTCTTCATCCTTCAGCTCTACCTGGGCGAGATGTGTCCACCGCCAACGCGTTCTTCACCCTGTTCCTCTAGGCCTCACTCGTGGTGAGTGGGCGGGGGCGAGGGCGCTGACGGAAAGCGAATCCGGCACCGATCTCACTTCGCTCAAGATCAGCGCCAACGCTCACCACCACGGCTCTTTACCATCGCAGCTTGCAGTGGTTTGAAGCCTGCCCCTGACGGTCAGCTTCGAGGGGCCTACCCTCATCTTTCGTGCAGCTCGGCACCCACATCAAATGCAGGAGCCTCGCAGCACACTCTCGTCGAGATGCCATTTCCCGTGACGGAAGCCCCCATTCGCGAAACGCGCTGACATCGAATGTTTGCTGCGAAGAACCGGCCAAATCGGCTCCACCACAGCCGCACGATCTCATAGCAAATGTCCACGCCGCGCTCGAACAACAGCTATTCGATGTTCTGTAGCGACAGAGAAAAGCCGATCTACATCATCACCACGAGACGGATTACCTGGGGCAATGAGTGAAAGTACCGAAATGGATTGGGCGCTTTGCTCATTCGCTTAGGTAAACCGCGCGGCGAGCGCAGGATCATCCTGCTGACACCACCATCCTGACAGATTCCTCAAAATCAATTATTTTCTGAGGTCGGCCGCCGCTCTGGTCACGAACAGCTCTGTCGTTGCAGCATGTTCAAGCCGATAACTGGATTCAAGATCCATGAGCTCAATCCCGTTGAGCGAAGCCTTGCCAACGCGAATGGCCTCAACTGGGAACTCTGCAATCTCACGCGCGAGTGCAAAGGCGGCATCGCGAAGATCAGCGCGAGGGAGGACAGCCTCGATCTGTCCGCCAGCCGCGATCTCGGCCGCGCTTAGCGTACGGCCCGTAAACATCACCGCACGGATTCTCAGCGGGCCCAGCAGCCTCATCAGGAAGGTGCCCGCACCCCACCCACCTTTCTTGATTTGCGGAAGGGAAAAGCTGCTGGTTTCTGACAGAAAGATAACATCGCAAGACGCCGCGAGCACGATACCGCCCCCGATGCAATGGCCATCCACGGCCGCAACGACCGGCAATTCGCAATGATGGCATGCCCGCGCAAGCCGCAGCCAAGCCCGGTTCGATGCACCAATCAAGGACGGGTCACCCCCGATCTCCTTGATGTCCGCCCCAGCACAGAAACTATTGCCCTCGTTGCGTAGCACAATCGCACCAATTTCCGTCGACCTGCCAAGCCGTTCGATATGCTCGGCAAGAACCAATACGGCCTCAATCGACAGGGCATTCGCCTTGTTGGCGGCGATCGTGATCTCCGCCACGCGATCAGCGATCACTGTTGGAAACCTGCTATCCGCATGAATTGGCATAAGGCGCTTATCCTCCAGGATGATCGGTGAAATATCCTGCCCCTTTTGGCAGGTGAAACGACATGACTTCAGGGTGATCCAGCGCGTCCAACTGCAAACAGCCGCTCGCCCCATAACGCATTTTCAACCAAGCAAGCGTGGCTTCCCGGTGGTGACGCCCCCGTCGACAGCGAAGTCGCCGCCGGTGATGAAGGACGCTGCATTGGATGCGAGAAACAAGATCATTTCAGCGACCTCGGAGGGATCAGCCATGCGCCCCAAGGGATAACCTTTGTAGGCACGGTCATAATCCTCAGCCGTCCAACCTGGCCGCTCGGTCATCTTGGTCTTGGTCGGCCCTGGGATTACGGCATTCACCCGGATGCCCAGCGGGCCGAGCTCAAGCGCAGCCGATTTGGTAAGGCCACGCACTCCGAACTTGGACGATGCATAGGCTGTAAAGCCTTCTCGCCCTTCCAGACCCTGTACCGAGGACAAATTGACGATGGAGCCGCCACCTGCGCGCACCATCGCTTCCTGACCATATTTTACGCCAAGAAAGGTCCCTACCAAATTGACGTCGATCACCTTGCGGAATGTCTCGGAGGTCATTTCTCGCAGCGGCTGAACTCGAATGATGCCAGCATTGTTCACCAGGATGTCGAGCTTTCCGAACGCAGCCTCCGCCTGAGCGACACCTTTCTGCCAGTCTTCCTCGTTGCCAATGTCCAGCGTGATCGCGATCGCACATCCGGGGCGCTGCGCATTCAATTCTGCGGCGAGGACCTCCCCTTCGTCCATACGCCGGTCAGCGATAACCACCCTGGCACCCCGTTCTGCAGCCAATCTGGCAGAGGCAGCGCCAATACCCCGCGCGGCACCGGTAATGAGGGCGACCTGTCCTTGCAGGCTCAAGGCTTCCGCGCTCATCGGGTGATGATCCGGGTGCCTTCAACGAAGGCATCGCGCGCCTTGCTGCCTTCACCCATCACATTGAGCTGGTACGTGTACCCCTGCTCCATGCGATAGTTGCCATGCATTTCAAAGACGTCGAGATGATTGAGCGCCGACTTGGCAAAGCGCACAACGTGCTGCTGCTTGGCAGCGATGTTACGGGCGATCTCCATCGCCTTTGCCAGCAATTCCTCAGGCTCGGTGAGATAAGCGATCGATCCCCAGGCGTGCAGCTCGGCAGCCGTTGCCGGACGGCAGGTCAGCGACATCTCGCGCAGCTTCATCGGCGCGACAAGCTTGGCGAGATGGGACGCACACCCCAGCGCTCCATTGTCGACCTCGGGCAGACCAAACTTGGCATTTTTCGAAGCGACGATGAGATCGCAGCTTGCAACCAGGCCCACACCCAGCCCCATGCAATGCCCGTTGACCGCCGCAATTACCGGTTGTGGTGTCAGGTAGATGCGATTGAACGCCTCGTAGCAAGCCTCACCCGAACCGACCACGAACTCCATCTCCTTAGCGCGGTCTCCCTTGCTGCCTTGCATCTCCTTGATGTCGATACCCGCATTGAAGCCGCGCCCCTCGCTCGTCAGGATAATGACCTTCACATCCTCGCGCTGACCCAATTCCTGAAAGTGCCGATCGACAGACCAGGTATCGCTAACCGTGATCGCGTTCACCGGCGGATTGCACATGGTCACAACAGCGATGCCTTCGGTTACGTTCAGGGTCACACTCATCTCGGTTCCTTCAAGGTCAGGGGTGGCGGCAACTCACCGACAGGGCTTCGCCTGTCATGTAGCTGGAATAATCGGATGCCAGCATGGCGATCCCATTGGCGATTTCCCAGGTTTCCGCGGCACGGCCGAAAGCTTCGTTGCGTTCGATCAGGTCAGCGAGGAAATCCGGATCGGTCACCTTCACAAGGTTCGGATGGAGCGCCAAGCTCGGCACCACTGCGTTGATACGCACGTTATCGCGGGCGACTTCCATCGCCGCGCAGCGGGTCATTGCCAGGATACCCGCCTTCGTTGCGGCATAAGCCGTCTGCAACGCCTCGGCGCGCCAGGCAACAATGCTGCCCAGGTTAATAACGACACCGCCCTTCTGTGCCATCATGACGGGCAACACCGCACGCATGCAACGGAAGGTGCCGGTAAGATTAACGTCCAGAATACGTGACCACTGCTCATCGGTCATATCGACCAAGCGATAGCTACCGCCCAATCCGGCGTTGTTGACCATGATATCGATGCGCCCCATCTCCGCTTGCGCATACGCTACGAGATTCCGCACCTGGGCTTCGTCAGTGACATTGCACAGCTTGCGCAACACGGGCTGTCCAATCCGTTCAGCGAGGCGGTCGGCATACTGATGCAGGCGCCCCTCATGCATATCGGAAATGAGGACCTGAGCCCCCTCATCAGCGCAAGTTTCAGCGGTCGAATACCCGATGCCGCTACCCGCCGCCGCTGTCACAATGACGGTTTTCCCTTTCAGCAAACCACGCGGTTCGGGGCGAGATGGCGGAGCGATCGTCATGCCTGGAGGCTTTCAAGCGTCATATTGGCTTCCCGAATAACGGAGAGGATAAGCTCTTCCACGGAAGGGGCATCGGTAATGAGCCCACTGACCTGTCCACCGGAAATGATGCCATGCTCGACCTCGCCATCAACCATCGTCTTGCGAAGCAACATAGGGGTGTTTGCCGCCATCACCGCCTGGCGTAGATTGTAATTATGCTGCCGCCGTGCGGCGAGGGCCTGACGCACCATATCGATCAGCGACATGCCGGTCGTCCGCTTGAGATTCACCGCGCTGGACATGGCGAGGAGCAAATCTCGAACTCCCCCACCGCCGGCAATCATGCGGTCAATAAAGGGTGTGCGCAGAACCCGATGGCTGTGACCATCAATGCGATCGGTCAGAACGGTATCCTCGGGCCGGGCTTCGAGATAAACCTGCTTCACCTGATCAGGGACAGGCGACTCCTTGGTGACGAGGAAGCGAGTCCCCATGGCCACTCCTTGCGCGCCATAAGCAAGCGCCGCGACCAAGCCACGTCCATCGCGAAAGCCACCGGCTGCAATGACCGGTACATTGATAGCCTCGATAACTTGGGGGATCAGAATGGATGTGGCTACACCGCCGGTATGCCCGCCAGCTTCGCTACCCTGGACGATCACCGCATCCGCACCCCAGCCAACCACTTTTTCGGCATGGCGCCTGGCCCCAATCGAAGGCACGCAGAGCAAGCCCGCATCCTTGAACGACTTTATCAGCTTCTCGGTCGGTGCCAGCGCGAAACTCGCCACCTTCACACCGCGATCGATCATCACCTTGGCCCGCTCGTAAACATCCGGCGCATCCGACCTGAGATTGACGCCAAAAGGCAGATCGGTCAGCGACAAAACCTGGTCGATCGCAGCCGTCATTTCTGTAAGATTCATGGTAGAGGCACCAACGATGCCCAGCCCACCAGCGCTAGACGTGGCCGCCGTCAACCGCGCATCGGCGACCCACCCCATCCCTGTCTGTACAACCGGGTAGTCAATCCCCGCCATCTCGCAAAAGGGCGTCCGCAGTGCCTTGTGCGGAACTAGGCGCACCGCGGTCATGACAGGAACCCGCCATCAACGATAAGGTCGGACGCAGTCACAAAGGAGGAAGCGTCGCTGGCAAGAAAGCGAACACAACGTGCAATCTCAAGCGGATCAGCCAGACGGCCCAGCAGATTCTGCGAAGCCATATCAGCGACGAATTTTTCCCGCCGCGCCTCATCCTTGGGCAAAATGAACTCGGTTGCGATCGAACCGGGCGTCAACATGTTTACGCGAATGCCATCGCCCGCCCATTCACGCGCGAGTGTCATGCTGAAATTGCGCACCGCCGCCTTGGTGGCACAATAGACCCCGATTCCCTCAACCGGGCGATGGGCTCCCGCCGCCCCCAGGAACACCACCGATGCCCGGCCACTTTCCTTGAGCAAAGATTGCAAGGCACGCGTCAAGAAAAAGGCGGAGCGCGTGTTCACTCTGAACAATAGGTCAAACTCGTCCGGTTCCACCCGGCTGACAAAATGGGGTTTCAGAATCGCCGCATTGTTTACCAGAATGTCGAGCCGCACCGTCTGCTCCGCCATCGCGGCGACCAAACAGCGATAGCCCTCGCCGTCCGCTGCATCATATGCCAATCCGACGAGATTGCCGCCAACTTCACCAGCAATTTCGCGGGCAACTCGCTGCGCTTCACCCCCGTCTCGCCCCGTCAAGAACACGCTCGCACCAGCCGCCGCAAAATCCCTTGCGATGGCCCGGCCAGTGCCGCGAGTGCCTCCGGTTACCAGAGCGATCCGGCCATCAAGGCGAAAAGGGCCTCCCACAAGATCAGACTTACTCCCCCCAGCCATGCGCAATCACCCTACGATCCAGATCGATTCGACAAATTAAATGATATATACAATATTTTGTATCGTCAATTATTCAGGTGAACGAGGAATCCTGATCGCTTGAAGAAGAGGCCGCAAGGGGTCGAAAACGGTTGTCGAACCCGGAAAGGGAAGGCATCGGCAAAATCGGCAAGCGATCTAAATCCGCCACATGCTCGCGCAACTGCACCAGCATGACCGCACGCGCTTCCTCATCAACATAGGGCGCATGATAAGCCAAGAAGGGCGCGACCACATCGTAGCCAACCACGCCCAGGGTCCCCTGAAAAATGTGCCGCAACATACCGTCGGCCATTGGGCCATGCAGCGAATCCAGGCCAAACATGTGTTCACGCCCCCCCAGGCTGGCGACAACCAAGGCCTTCTTTCCCGCCATTCCGCCCCGGTCATACATATCGCGCCCACTATAAAAGGGGCCTGCAAGCAGCACCCGATCAACCCATCCCTTCATCATGGCCGGCATGCTGAACCAGTAGATGGGAAAGGTCAGAACCAACAGATCGGCTGCAAGCACACGCTCAACCTCCTCCATGATATCATCGCTCAGCGTGCGATCCTTCCAACCGCGCCGCTGCTCTTTTGTAAAGGCCACTGGCACTTCAACCGGATGCATGAAATCCTTCTTTGAGATCAAGGGATTGAAGTTCATCGCATAAAGATCAGAAACGCTCACCTCATAACCATGTGCCCCGAGCCCCTCCACCACGACGTCTCGCATCGCGGCGGTAAACGATCCCCCTTCAGGGTGCGCATGAACGATATGAGCCTTCACTTTAGCCTCCTAGAGTCAGGCGAGATGCGTTTGATGGGAATTCAAATTCATTGTTAAATTCAAATATTGCCATAAGCATATATTTGCAATAGACAATGAACCCGAAATCGGTTGGGGCATATCATGGCGGACGACTGGCCGAGCCCACCTTTGGCGGAGGCAACATGCCTGACACCTTCATCATCGATGTAGCGCACCTCGTCCGACGAGCGCATGGATCGGCAACCGGGATATCGATGGCATCTTCACGCCTGCGCCATCGGGCCTCATGAAAAACATCAAGATGATTGCCATCCGTCACGCCGCGCGCCATGACGCCATGCTATCGAAAATGGAGCTACCCCCCTGTGACCTCGACCAGACGGCCCCAGCCCCGAGATGTCTTTTCATTTGAAGACTACGACAACGTCATCGGCTTCGCGATCAGCCAAGCCGCTGACGTCTTGGCACGCCGCTTGGCCGCCACTATCGACCAAAACGGCATCTCCATCACACCTCGTGAATTTGCGATCATCAATCGGCTCCATCAGTTTGGCTCACTCACGCTGGGCCAAATCGCGAACCATACTTATCGAGATTCCGCAGCCACCAGCCGGCTGGTAGATAGTTTGCGCAAGAAAGGTATGGTTGCCCGTAAGGTCGACACAAACGACCGCCGGGTCACCAACATAACTTTGACCGCAAAAGGCCAGAGTGTGCGGGAGATCATCGTCCCACAAGTCTCGGAAATGCTGCGCGATGTATTCTCAGGCACCACCTCAGAGGACCTTCTGGCCACACTGAACGTCATGAAGACCATCTCGGACAATGCAGCCCGATAGCTGAGTGCTCTGAGCGGTGCTGTCATCTGTGGATGGCCCCTGTGCTGCAAGGGGTAAAATAGGTTTGATGATTTAATCTGACAGGGTGCGGTCATCTGTCCGGCCTGTTGGTGCGGCATGTATAGACCGCTGGCCCTGATGCTGTCCGCTGGTCGGGTCCCATTCAGTCGGACGAGCTCGTGGCTCCGACAGCACCTCGGGTTGTCCTGACCTTTGCGGCCGCGTTCAGATCGTTATCATCATTCCTGTTGGCACCCTCACAGTTCAAAGCGGTGCATAATAATCGGCACCGCTATTATTCTCAGGCCAAAGCCTTTGCCTGATAGACTTCGCCGCGCGCCAGAACGGCCCAGACAATTCGGGCAGTCTTGTTGGCCATGGCCACGGTAACAAGCCGGGTGGGCTTGCGTTCGAGCAGGCCGCAAACCCAATTGCTCGCGGCACTATCAGCAGTCCTTGCCCTGCGAACCACGGATGTCGCACCAACAACAAGCAACTTTCGCAGATAACGGTCCCCCATCTTCGAGATCCGTCCCAATCGATCTTTACCGCCAGATGAGTTCTGGCGCGGAACCAGACCGAGTGAGGCAGAGAACTCCCGGCCGGACCGAAACTGGGCAGGATCGGTTACAGAGGCAGCCAGAGCGGTAGCGCTGATAACCCCGATCCCCGGAATAGTCGCCAGCCTCTGACTGGCCTGATCCTGACGATGCCAGACAAGCAAACGACGGTTGAGCCTCTGTATCTGCATATCCAGAGTTTCCAGTTGCTCCGCCAGCAGGATCATGGCGTTTTTTGCCATCTCGGGTAAAACCGCCTGATCGGCTAGCCTGACCCGTTTCATCAGCTCACTCACATTGCGCACACCTTGGGCTGCAATCAGCCCAAACTCTGCGCAGTGACCGCGAATGGCATTGATCAGCATGGTACGTTGACGAACCAGGAGTTCGCGTGAACGATGCAGCACGAGGACAGCCTGACGCTCGGCACTTTTTACCGGGACGAACCGCATCATGGGACGCTGCACCGCTTCACAGATCGCCTCTGCATCTGCCGCATCATTCTTCTGGCGCCGTAGATAGGCCTTCACATAAGCAGGCGGCATAAGCCGCACCTGATGTCCCAGGGCAGAAATCTCACGGGCCCAGTAATGAGACGTGGCGCAAGCTTCGATGCCCACAAGGCAGGGCGGGATCTTCGCCAAAGCGCCCAGAAGCGCTGTCCGGCGTAACTTCTTACGCCAGACAACATCGCCATTGGCATCAACAGCATGCAGTTGGAAAACAGACTTCGCCAGATCAAGGCCGATAGTGGTAATCTCCATGGTGGATGGTCCTTTGCATGGGGTGCTTCAACAACAGCCCACAATACGACTCACATCGGTCGGACACAGGGGCCATCCACCTCATCAGTCGGTTGCGAACTGCTCTCCGTTTGGCAAAGTGGGCCCAGGCCCGAGCTGAGACTCATCCCATAAGCGATTGCCACTCGGCGAGAGCTGCCGAGCGGCGAAGTTTGAATGTCTGTCTGTCGACGAGGTGACGTTCCGAGTTGAAATGATTGGTGAGAGAAGCGTGAACGGTGGCGAATTTCTGCAGTGATTTCATTTGCCGAAATCGCTGCATGGCACGTTCTCTTCGTCGGAAGGGCAGGTGCGAGTTTTCAGCGCGATTGTTGAGGTAGCGGCCCATCTCGCGGCGCTCGAGATTGCCCAGATCCTTCATCGCAGCAGGATAGGAACGAAGGCCGTCGGTGACGATCTTGTCAGCCTGGCCGTGACGCTTCAGTGCTTTCTTCATAAAGCGCAAAGCCGCAGCTTTATCCCGTTTCTTCGTGACGTAGCTTTCGAGAACTTCGCCCTCATGATCAACGGCGCGCCACAAATAAACCATCTCGCCGTTCAGCCGGACGTACATCTCGTCAAGGTGCCAACGCCAGTGCCGAAAACCACGCATTCGTTGCACACGCTGGCGGCGGATGTCGGCTGCAAAGAGGGGACCAAATCTATTCCACCAAAGGCGCACGGTCTCATGGCAAAGATCGATCCCTCTCTCGAAAAGCAGATCTTCGACATTCCGCAGCGACAGGGGAAACCTGACGTACATCATCACCACGAGGCGGATGACCTCAGGCGATGAGTGAAAGTACCGGAACGGATTTGGCGTCTTGCTCATCCGCCTAGGTTAACGGCGCGGGGAGGGCGGGGCCATCCTTTTGACACCACCGGCGGCGCACACCACCGCAACTTAGATTAATGTAAGTTTGAGTGGTTGCGCTACAATGGTTGTCGCGACGGAGCGGTACTCCCTCAAGCAGCGCAACGCCACGACGGGTCGTGTATTAGCGGCCTGTAACTAAGTTGCAACATGGCTGGGTGGACTTTCAAACCCGCTGACCGATCTTGCGAATGCGAAGTCGATGCGGATTAAGGCTCGGGTGCGGGGGATACGGTGAGGGGGCAACCTTTCGGCTAGCCCTTCCTGTTCAAATCAGCGATCAAAATCGCGATCCAAAGCGTAGACAACTGCGGAACCGTACATTTGTGCGCGCAGGGTATCCCCCGCAGCCACCGGAACGATCCGCACGCGTACAACCAATGAAAATGCCGCACCAATGACAGGTGGATCGAACGGTTGAAGTGATGAACGCCTTACCCCGCAACGCCTCATTCTGTCAGCCGGTGCGTTTGCTTTGGCACCACCGTTTTGGCGTCTTATTCATCCACATGCACCAACGGCGCGGGGAGGATGGGACCATCCTTTTGAGAGCCCCCTTGTCTCGCACTGCCGCACCTTGCCGGCAAGTGCATCCATCTTGGCATTGCCTATGAACCCGGCAGAACTTCCAACTTGCGGATATCTCCGGTAAAGCGGCCTTGCAACGTGTACTCATCGGTCACGGGCGTGCTGGAATCAAAACCGACGTCGAAAGTGTCGCTCAATTCCGTTGTCATCACAATCGGCTGTTCGATCCGCCCGCTGCCGACCACACGATCGTTGATACTGATCGTCATCGTCCCCCCCTTGCCCGGGCCACCATCAGACACGAATGCATAGCGAACATTGGATGCGCCCGACGGGACGGCTTCGCCGCCCGCCACCCGGTAAATCCGGCTGGCCTGCGTCGATCCAGCCATCACGACAATCGGATAGCCATCCCTAAGGAAGAAACTCCAGCCTGCAAAATGCCCACCCAGCGCCGCCAAAACGCCATTGGCGGGCGCATGTCCGCTGTCGATATCCGCCGTGATTGCAAAACTGCCAGTCAGGCGTGAGGCGTGGTCTCCCGGGATGGAAATGCCCTTGCCCCAATAGACATAGCTGCTGCGCGGTTTGGCAGCGCGCATGACTGCAGCAGAGCGTTTATCGACCTGATCGGTGCTGTCAGTCCGTTGCGAACTGCTCTCCGTTTGGCAAAGTGGGCCCAGGCCCGAGCTGAGACTCATCCCATAAGCGATTGCCACTCGGCGAGAGCTGCCGAGCGGCGAAGCTTGAATGTCTGTCTGTCGACGAGGTGGCGTTCCGAGTTGAAGTGGTTGTGAAAGGAAGCGTGGACCGCGGCGAATTTTTGTAGCGATTTCATCTGCCGGAATCGTTGCATGGCACGTTCTCTTCGCCGGAAGGGCAAGTGTGAATTTTCAACCCTGTTGTTGAGGTAGCGGCCCACCTCGCGGCACTCGAGATTGCCCAGGTCCTTCATCGCAGCAGGATAACAACGCAGCCCGTCGGTAACGATCTTGTCAGTCTGACCGTGACGCTTCAGTGTTTTCTTCATGAAGCGCAAAGCCGCAGCTTTATCCCGTTTCTTCGTGACGTAGCTTTCGAGAACTTCACCTTCGTGGTCAACGGCGCGCCAGAGATACACCATCTCACCGTTCAGCCGGACGTACATCTCGTCAAGGTGCCAGCGCCAGTGCGGAAAACCACGCATTCGTTGCACACGCTGGCGGCGAATGTCGGCTGCAAAGAGAGGGCCAAATCTATTCCACCACAGGCGGACCGTCTCATGGCAAAGATCGATCCCTCTCTCAAAAAGCAGGTCTTCGACATTGCGCAGCGACAACGGAAACCTGACGTACATCATCACCACGAGGCGGATCACCTCAGGCGATGAGTGAAAATATCTGAACGGATTTCGCGTCTTGCTCATCCGCCTAGGTTAACGGCGCGGGGAGGGCAGGGCCAT
Source organism: Caenibius tardaugens NBRC 16725 (assembly GCF_003860345.1). Lineage (GTDB taxonomy): Bacteria > Pseudomonadota > Alphaproteobacteria > Sphingomonadales > Sphingomonadaceae > Caenibius > Caenibius tardaugens. The sequence continues at coordinate 852,797 of NZ_CP034179.1, read as the reverse complement.
CCTTTTGACACCACCGGGAACCAATATTCATGAGCAAGTTGCAAGGGCATAGCGCGATCATTTTTGGGGCAGCGACCGGCGTCGGGGCCGCCACCGCCACCGCGATGCGTCTGGCTTGTAAGCGCGCAAAAGTGTGCCTGGGCAATATCTTTTTGACGGGCGCGCAATAGATTTCCGACTGGGGATGTCATTTGTGGATGGCCCCTGCGCTGCAAGGGGTAAAATAGGTTTGATGATTTAATCTGACAGGGTGCGGTCATCTGTCCAGCCTGTTGGTGCGGCATGTATAGACCGCTGGCCCTGATGCTGTCCGCTGGTCGGGTCCCATTCAGTCCGGCGAGCTCGTGGCTCCGACAGCTCCACGGGTTGTCCCGGTCCTTGCGGCCGCGTTCAGATCGTTATCATCATTGGACTTGTAACGGTTTTGTGCCGGTCACTTGAGGGTTTAAGGCTCGTTCAAGGAGACCGACGAGATGATCAAGCATAGTGAAGAGTTTAAGCAGGAGGCGGTGCGTATTGCGCTGACCAGCGGGTTGCCACGTGATCGGGTCGCGTCGGATTTGGGGATCGGCAAATCGACCCTGAACAAATGGGTTTCGCACTATCGCCCATCTGACCTGGTGACAGCGCCGCAGGCAGATCTTGCGCGGGAGAATGAACGGCCTCGCCTGGAGAACCGCGTACTGCGGGAGGAGAGGGAAGTGCTAAAAAAGGCAACTCAGTTCTTCGCGAGCCAAAAGCCGTGAGGTTCGCCTTTGTGCACAGCTGGCGACACCGTTGGCCGGTGGAGTTGATGTGTCGTGTCTTGCAGGTCAGCGAGCGCGGCTACCGTTCCTGGCGTTCGCGTCCGATCAGCCATCGGGAGCGGACGGACATGAAGGTGCTGGCCCATATCCGGGAGCAATATAGCCTGAGCCTTGGCAGCTATGGTCGTCCGAGAATGACGATGGAGCTGAAGGAGGTGGGGCTCGATGTCGGCGAGCGTCGTGTCGGACGGCTGATGCGGATCAACGCGATCAAGCCGGTCCGCACGCGCAGGCACAAGGTGACGACTGACAGCCATCATCGCCTGGGTGTCGCGGCGAACTGGCTGGACGGCGACTTTGCCGCCGATGCGCCCAACCGTAAATGGGCGGGCGACATCACCTATATCTGGACGTCGGAGGGCTGGCTCTACCTTGCCGTCATTCTCGATCTGCATAGTCGGCGTGTCGTGGGCTGGGCAGTCAGCGACAGGATGAAGAAGGACCTGGCGATCAGGGCGCTGGATATGGCGGTGCGCCTGCGCCAGCCTCCAGAGGGCTGCCTTTTCCACTCCGATCGCGGCAGCCAATATTGTTCTTACGACTATCAGAAAAAGCTGCAGGCCTATGGCCTGCGTCCATCGATGAACGGCAAGGGAAATTGTTACGATAATGCCTCCGTCGAGACGTTCTTCAAATCCCTGAAGGCGGAACTCATCTGGCGGCAGAGCTGGCCAACCCGGCGGCAAGCTGAAGCGGCCATTTTCCAGTACATCAACGGCTTCTACAATCCCCGGAGGCGCCATTCATATCTGGGCGGCATCAGTCCGCTCGCATTCGAAGCCAAGGTGGCATAATGAGATAGGTGACCGGCGCAAAACCGTTACAAGTCCAAAGAGGTACTTTTTTCATCGCTGTACATCCACGGTCACATTCTTGATGATCCCGTTAAATCTAACGTTCGCACCATAGTCATCCGACACTTGCGTACCCGAGTCATCACCGATCTCGAACGGTTCCTGTGCTTCATCAAAGCTGGCCAAACGATCAATGCGCCCCTTTGCCAATTCCACGCCGTCAACGCGAATGGCGAGCTCTCCCCCACGCTTTGCACCAGCTCCCGCATCAATCGCAAAGGTATACGTAATTTTCATCCGGCCTGGAGACAGCGGGCTTGTCGTTTTTACCTCGAAATAGTCGCGCTTTTGCTGCGATGCGCGGTGCACCGCAATCGGGCGGCCATCCTTTAGATAGAAGCCCCAACCGCCAAAATGTCCGCCAGAGGCAGCCAAAACCCCTTCTCCACCGTTGGCCGGAATTTCGACATCCGCAATGAGCGTAAACGAACGATCCCGTAGAGGCGGGGCTGATGCATCCGGTATCCGCACAGGCCCCCAATATGTGTAACTGTTACGCGCTGCCTTGTAAGGATTGTGACGCAAACGTGATAGCGTGCTGTCGTCGAGCGGATAAACAGAATTGGCCCTTGCCTGCTTCTCCCACAAAAGCTTCAGGCTCTCGAGCTTCTGAGGATATCGATCTGCAAGATTCTTCGCCTGCGCAAAATCCTGCTCGAGATTGTATAGCTCCCAAGGCCATTTGGTCAGGTCGCCCGGAGGCACTGTACTTTGCCACGGTAACCTTTGAGGCGTTGTCGCGGCCAACCACCCATCATGATATAGTGCGCGATTACCCATAAGTTCAAAGTATTGCGTATGACGGCGCTCCGGCACTTTTGCACTCTTGAAACTGTACGCAAAACTGATCCCGTCCATTCTCTGCTGAGGCACGCCATTGACCATATCAGGCGCAGGAACTCTGGCAGCCTCGAGGATGGTAGGCATAATGTCGGTGATATAGTGGAACTGGGTGCGTACTCCTCGCTGCCTGATACCGGCAGGCCATGACACCACCAAACCATTGCGGGTCCCCCCTAGGTGGGATGCAACACCCTTCATCCAGGGCAGTGGCGAGTTGAGCGCCCAAGTCCATCCAACCGGAAAGTGGCCGAGAGTCTTCTCGCTCCCTAGGACATCTAGTTGGGAATAGCGCCAGCTCCCATCTTCGCTGCCACGATCTACTATCGTCGCACCCGAGTTAGTACTCCCTTCGATACCGCCTTCGGGACTTGTGCCATTATCTCCTTCAATGAAGATGACGAGGGTATTATCCTCCAGTCCCATCCGCGAGATCTCGTCCAATACGCGGCCTATCTGCGCGTCCTGAAAGGCAATCATGCCAGCATAAACTTCCATCATGCGTGCCGCGACTTGTTTCCTCTCGGACGACAAGTCAGCCCATGCAGGGATACCTTCGGGTCGAGAGGTAACTTCAGTTGACGCAGGGATTAATTTTTCAGTCTTTTGGCGCGCAACCGTCTCAGCATGCAGGACATCCCAGCCTTGATCAAATTCCCCCGTAAATCTTTCAATCCATTCCTTGGGGGCCTGGTGAGGTGAATGCGCGGTGCCCGGCGCATAGTACATAAAAAATGGCTTATCGGGTGCAGCCGCTTTCTGTTCATGTAACCAGTTAATGGCATCGTCGGCCAGAAACCTATCGAGAACCGCATCGCCGCTACCCGTATCAGACACAACCACTCGACTTGTGCCACGCACGAGATTTGGGTGCCACTGGTTGGTTGCGCCGCCGATAAAACCATAGAAATATTCAAAACCAAGACCCGTTGGCCAATGGTCGAACGGTCCTGCCGCGGTTTCCTCCCACATCGGCACATTGTGGTGCTTACCAAACATAGAAGTGCTGTATCCGTTCTGCCGTAGCACTTCGGCAATTGTAGCGGCGCTTTTAGGAATGATAGAGGTATAGCCGGGATATCCCGTCGCCAAATCAGTTACTACCCCTGTACCGACCGCGTGTTGATTGCGCCCAGTCAACAATGCTGCCCGACTTGGGGAACACAAGGCAGTTGTGTGGAACCGGTTGTAAACCAACCCTTTTGCCGCAAGGCGATCGAGATTGGGCGTTGGCACCGGACCGCCAAACGTGCTGGCCACTCCAAAGCCCACGTCATCGGTCATGATCAAGACAACGTTTGGTGCTTCAGTCGGGGCATTTATGCGTTCGGGAAAAGATGGTGTCGATGCCGCCGCGCTTGGCGCGATTTTGCCTCCGAAGCGGCCAACAGGAAGAGGAAGCGTTCGCCGATCTTCCGTCACGATTTGTCCGACAGCGTTAGGAACCTGCCAAATGCTTGAAATTGCGCATACTACAAGAGCCGATAACGCAACTGCCCGTCCCATACCCCATCCTTCCTATTTATTTATCAATACTTAGCCGCCACGTACCGTCAGCGCCGTTTCACAATTATCTCAACCTTACGAATTTTGCCGTTGAAAGCATTCATGCCAACGTAGTCCGCCACAGGATCGCCAGTGTCTTGGCCAATGTCGAATGTTTCACCTAGACCAGCGGTAACTGTTAGTGTTCGCTCCATCCGCCCACACCCAGCAGGACGATCGTTCACTGAGATGCAGAGCTTGCCCCCGCGACCAATTCCACCACCATCATAATCAAAATCATACCTGACACGGGCTGCTCCCGGCGGCACAATAGTGTCCCCTACGATCTCGAATTGCTGGCCCGCATGACGCATAAAACTTTGATGAGCCACAGGCCGGCCTTGCTTTAAATAAAAGCTCCATCCTGCAAACCGGCCGCCCTGCGCGACGAGGACACCCGAGCCACCGGTTAACGGCACATCGATATCGGCGACGATACTAAACGACCGTGCACGGATCGGTGGAGCAACATCGTCAGTGACGCTAACATCTCCACCCCAATATACATAATTAGTGCGCTTTTCTCCCGTTGCCTTGGCCTCTTCTGCTCGATCATGAGATTCGCGGTCATCAAGCGGAAAGACCTTGTTGCGTGTTGCTTCTTCATCGAACAGCCCTTGCAACACTCTCAGTATATCCGGATAGCGCATGGCAACATCATGCGCCTGGCTAAAATCCTTCCGGAGATCGTAAAGCTCCCACTTGTAATCGAGGGGCGAACCGGCCGGATTACTCATTGTCCAAGGGAGCTTTTTTGGCGTCGTATTGGCAAACCACCCTTCGTGATATATGCCACGACTAGCCTGCATCTCGAAATATTGCGTCGTACGCCGATCCTCAGCGTTCGATGTGTTGAAGCTATAATTCAAGCTAATGCCGTCCATCGGCCGCTGCCGCACACCGTTGACAACTGTTGGCTGGCGCAGCCCCGCCGCTTCCAGAATGGTTGGAGCGATATCGCTGACATGATGAAATTGCGAACGTACACCTCCCACTCGCCGGATATGCTTTGGCCAGGCTATCACAAGTCCATTACGCGTACCGCCCAAATGGGATGCGATTTTCTTCATCCATTTAAACGGCGCATTCGTGGCCCATGCCCATCCAACAGGATAGATCCCGTAGCTGTTTGGCCCACCTAATTCATCAAGATGGGCCAGGACTTCAGAAGTCGATTCATTACCACCATTGGCAAACGTGCCAATCCAGTCCGAACTGCCCTTCAGGCCACCTTCCGCCGACCCGCCATTATCCCCCTCTATAAAGATGACCAGAGTGTTCTCCAGTTTCCCCATTCGCTGAAGTTCATCCACCAAACGCCCGAATTGCGCATCCTGGTAGGACAACATCGCTGCATAGACTTCCATCATACGGGCGGATACGCGTTTTTCATCAGACGTCAGAGAGGCCCACGCAGGAATTTCGGGAGGTCTCGCTGTCAACACTGACGTAGATGGGACAATTTGGGCCATTTTCTGGCGCGCAATGGTTTGCTTGCGGACTTTATCCCATCCTTGGTCAAATTGCCCGGCAAACTTATCTATCCACTCTTTGGGAGCTTGATGCGGTCCATGGGCTGTGCCCGGCGCTAGATATAGAAAGAACGGCTTGTTTGGTGCAGCTGCGTCCTGATTGTGCACCCAGCGTATGGCATCATTGACCAGCATTTGATCGAGAACTTGACCCGCAGGTGAGTCTACTCTGTCGGTGCCACGGTATAATACGGGTGAGAATTGGTCGGTTTCCGCCCGTATGAAGCCGTAGAAATACTCAAAGCCCAATCCCGTCGGCCACTGATCAAACGGGCCTGCCACTGAACCAGCACCGGGCTGAACATTATGGTGTTTGCCGAACATCGCGGTGTTATACCCATTCAATCGCAATATTTCGGCGATTGTGGCCGCGCTTTTGGACAAGGTGTTGGAGTAGCCAGGAAAACCAGTGGCCAGATCTGGCACCGAACCAGCACCGACCGCATGCGCGTTACGCCCAGTCAGCAAAGCTGCACGTGTTGCAGAACATACAGCTGTGGTATGAAAGCGATTATACTTGATGCCATGGGCCGCCAAGCGATCTAAATTCGGTGTTGGGATTGGACCGCCGAACGTTGATGCGGCACCGAAACCCACATCATCGGTCATAACCAACAGTACGTTTGGGGCCCCTTGCGGTGCTTTTACAGGATCCGAAAATGCCGGAACAGAGTCTTTGTATATAAGCCCGATCTTGCCCGTAAACGGTGCATCCGCCGTAGGCAAAATTATATCGGGTGCACTGGTGGGCAAGGGCTCTGCCATTACGGAATGAGCCAGGCCCCCAAAGAAAAGCAATGATGCCGTACCTACGACTCTAATAACCATGAGAAAACAGCACCTTTTTTATCTTACGTTCAGCTGCGTATCAGGAAAATGGGAGGATTCTTGAATTAAGAAACCTCCCGATGCCTTCAACCTGGAGCCTTTAATTTCCGAAGCTGTAACGCAGGCGGATGCCATACATGCGCGGCTCACCAAAAATCTGTGTTTGGTTGCCGATTGCGTTGTAAACGCCGCTGTTAGAAATGGCGTACTTCTTGTTCAGCAGATTTGTGCCGAACAAGCTCACATCCAGATCTGTGCCAAGAGCCTTCTTCCAGTCAAGAGAAGCACTGAGCAAACCATAGGCCGCGAGATCACTGCCCGGTTCCCAAGTTGCACTTCCATCCACAAACTTTTCCAATGCCGGGCCAGATTGATGGCGCTTGTCGGACCACGCATAGCTGACAAACAGACTGATATCGCCAACATCTTCTGAGGTTGGTAGCGCCAGACGACCATATATAGAGAAGATATTCGGTGCCATGTACTGCAGCGGAATGCAGGTCAAGTCCGGATTCATGGTCTTAAGATAACCATTTGCCGCAGTCGAATGGCAATCCCAGACAGCAGTGGCTGATTGATAGGTGAATGATTTGTATTTCGCATCAGTATAACTGTAATTTCCGCCGATTTCAAGAACGTCGAACGGCTTGAACATAGCCTCCACTTCTACACCGCTAATACGGGCCGCAGCCGTACTGAGCGTGGCCGCGCCCTGCTGGTTCGTGGTAGGGTTGAAGTCAGCAAGGCCGCGCTGGATCTTGCTGTAATCCATATTGAAGCCATTGACGTTCAGACGCACCGGACGTCCGACAATCTTGAAATCAGACTTGAAACCAGCCTCCCAATCGGTGACGAATTCGGGGCCGAACTGAGCATAGATCGAGTTAACGGCGAAAGCATTGAAGCCGCCAGCCTTATAACCTCGAGTAACCTTGGCATAAATTAGGAGGTTATCGATCGGCCTATAGTCCAGCCCAATAGTCCAGTTCGGCGCCTTGCTCTTCAGATGACCTTCATAACGGCACCCTCGATCAGCCCCTGAAGATACAAGGTTGCCTACATTCCCGCGACTGACTGTGCCTCCATCAAACAGACAGCGCACGTTATCTGCACCCGTTCCGGAATAAATCGCAGGGGTATAGCTGATGGTACTGCCGTCGATCTTGTCCCAAGTATAGCGATAGCCCGCGGTCAGGCGCAAACGGTCAAGTACGGGGCTAATCGCACCAAAATCGAGCGTTGCCTGGGCGAACAGGGCTTTAGATTCATTAGTCACGGCCGTTTCGCGGAAACCGGCGCATGCCAGGGCACCTGCCTCACCCGGCTTGCCGCACACACTGGTGAAATAGTCTTTCATCCTCCCCCGGGCTTCTGCTTCGAATAGAAACCGCCCAAGACATAGGTCAACTTACTGTCCAGCGCCTCACCTTGAAGCTGCAGCTCTTCGGTGAACTGTTTGTAGTAATCCTTCGGTGCGGTACGACTCAACGATGTCACACCGGTATTGTTGATGTTGGCAATAGAACCGTCCTGATCGGACGCGTAGAATGATTTGAGCGAGGCATAGCTGATGATATTACGCAGCTTCAGCCCGTCAGTAATGGCCACATCCGTGCTGTTGCTAATCCCCCAAGTTTCCACCTTGGAAAAGTCATCCATACCATGGGCAACTTTGCGAATACCGCGATCTTCCTGATCCGAGATCAATTTCTTGAGATCAGTGCAGTTGACGTCAGGACTGACGTAAGTACCGCAGAAATTGCCATAACCGGCAGCGGTAAAGCCATAAAGCCGGTTGTAGTTGAAGCTGATCGGCACAATGCCGGTGCCGTTGGTTTTCGAATAGCCATAGTAGGCCATAGTGTAGTTGCTAATGCTCGAGGTCGGATCGAACTGCATGCCGATACGACCCATGCGCCAGTGCTGGTTATCGCGATCCTTGTTCCACTGGATATCCTCGGTGTATCCGTCACGGTCACGCGAAGCCCCGACCACACGCACTTTCAGAGTGTCAGTTATAGGAACATTCAACACGCCCTCGAACTCGGTCATGTTGTAGTTGCCGTATGCACCCGAAAGGTGCCCTTCCAGACGATCGCTCGGCTTGGCAGCGGTTAGCAGGACTGCGCCGCCCGTGGTATTGCGACCAAACAGGGTGCCTTGCGCACCCGAAAGCACCTGAACACTCTGAAGGTCAACAAAGTTGCCGGGACCACCTTGCGAAGAAAGCGTGAACGCTGTCGGCAGCGGCACTTCGTTCATGTAAACAACGACACCGGGAGCCCCCTGAAACGAAGCGCCCTGCCCACGGATAGATGGCGACATCACATCGCGAGATGCCTGACCATTAGGCTGAATAACCAGCGAGGGAACCTGACTTTGCAACCCCTGAAGATCTGTAACACTGCGCTCACGTAGCCCATCAGGCGAAATGGCTGTGATCGCGATCGGTACGTCTTGCGATCGCTCCTCGCGGCGCTGCGCCGTGACAACAATTTCACTCAAACCGCTTAATGATGGATCCTCCACCGAACCCACGCCTTGCGCACTTACCGCTCCTGGAACGATGGCTCCAAGCGCGCCACCAACGTACAACGACAAACAAATATGTGACTTAATTCGCATACCTTCCCCCCTCATTGGAATCTAATCGACAGACGCGCGAACTGAATTGGGCATACAAAACGCCCCCATACTCGCGCTCAGCCGAAAATCTCGCGTATTTGCACAGGAGTCAATACAATTTATTCCACATGCCTTAATTTTAATTAAAGATACCACAGCCACACACAAGATTCATCCAAAATTAACTTATATAATTGAAATATATATGTTTTTTACGAACAAAATCTCTATGGGAAATTGCGATTCGGAAAGCCGTTTCAAAAATTAGGCGCAATACAAGCGACATGCTTATTTTTTAACCCTTGCCCATCAGCCCCGCATACGACTAAACTAAAATCCGTGCTTCAAATCTGGTGCCAGGCCCTAAATGACCCAACAAAACCTCAAGTCCGATTTGAACAAAAGCGCGGCCAGATCAAGCGCATCAAGGCGAAATCGGCTCTATAAAAATTCGGAAGAAACCAAGTTACGACTAATGCTCGCCACCGAAGAGATGGTTGGCAAGTCCGGCATAGGGGGCCTGTCAGCGAGGGAAATTGCGAAAACAGCGAATTTAAGAAACAACTCATCCGTTCAATATCATTTTGGAAATATGGATGGATTACTACAATCCATAGTTCAGCTGAGAATGGGGCAACTTGACGAACTAAGGAGCGATATCATCTTATCAAGCCCCACCCCACTAAATGAATGCAATCTCTATACACTTTTAAAATATTACGCGATTCCCAATCTTACACTGGCAAGGAAAGAGGGGAAAGGCGCAACATATCCAGCATTCATGTGCGAATACATTCCCTATAAATATCCTCTTTCAGGGGACGTCCTGTTCATGGCCCCACATTTTGCAGCCCCCCCAACCACATACCCGGCCCTAAATCAACTTATGGAACAGATTCTAGCGCGCCTATCGCACTTGCCTGTAGAGCTTGTGTTACGGCGCTTTACGAATGCAACACTGCTCTTTTTTCATGTACTACGGTCTATGTCTGTGGAGGATTTTCAAGATCATCACATGCTGGAAACGAGCCGAGTAACTAGCGATACACTGCTACAATGTATTGGCGTTCTCACCGCCTCGCTCTATCCACCTGAGTAATCGAAAACAGAGCCGGCCTGTAAGGAGGTGTCAAACGGTTGAGAAACTCTCTCCGTTTGAAATAATGCGCCCTACCCACGCTTGGCATCATCCCATGAGCAATTGCCACTCGGCCATTGCGACTGAGAGCCCGATTCATAAGCTTATTATGCGTAACAATACCTTGCAGTTCTGCGGGTGATCATTCGTATGCTGGCGATGGTCGCCCATGCAGTTGAGCTTTCGACGGATTGCTCCCAGTCTTTGGCGAGGGGGCGGCATCGCCCAGGCGCAGCCACTCGAGGCAATGGGAGCTGGGCACCTCCATCAACCCGGCGACCTGAGCGATTTTCCGCAGGCGGTGCTGGCGATGGCGTAAATGCTTGCCATCGTGGCGCGCATATTGCGTTTTTCATCCGATTTTCCTGATCTCCAGGCACAGCTACCCAATCGCTGCCCGTCGTTCGTGGAAGATCAGACGGTTCATGTTGTAAGCCAGATTGGCCAGTGTGATCTTGGCCTCGGCGCGCTTGATGCCGATGGTGCGAATGAACAGCGCCATCTTGGCTTTCTGCTGCGCGAACACGTGCTCGACCCGGGCGCGGACCTTTGACTTTGTAGCATTCCCGCGCCGGATGTGATCCGGCATGGGTTTGCCCCTGGGCTTCTTGCGATGGATACGACTGACCCGGCCCTGCGCTTTGAGCCACTTCTCGTTGGCCTGGCTGCGGTAGGCTGTATCGGCCCAGACGTCCGATGCGGTGTTGTCGCAAGTCACCACGTCCCGGAGCATCCGGCCATCGAAGCGGGCTCCATCGGTGACCTTGCCCTTGCGGATGAAGCCGAAGGCTCGGCAGATCGCGATGCTACTTTTGTAGCCGAAGCTGGGGATGGCGATGTCGATCTGCGGCCTGAAGCCCCCTTGGCCGTCCGCCGCTGGGCGGCCCTTGGCAAACTTGAGCGTCCAGCGCGCATCCGTGTCCTTTTGCGCTGCACGGGCGGGGTCATCGGGCCAGATCTCGGCGGCAGTCTTGCCATCCTTGATCGCCGCCTTTTCCGGCTCGGTGTTGCGCTGCTTGGGCGCGGCCACCAGTGTTGCATCGACAATCTGACCGCCCATAGCGAGGTAGCCCCGATCCTTGAGTTGGCGGTCGAAATCCATGAACAGCGTATCGAGCGCTCCCGCCTCGGTCAGCTTCTCGCGAAACAGGCGGATCGTGTTGGCATCCGGTGTCGCCGCACCAAGGTCGAAACCGAGGAAGCGCAGCCAGCTGAGGCGGTCGCGGATCAGGTATTCCATGCGCGCATCGCTAACATTGTTCTGCGCCGCCAGCACCAGCACCTTGAGCATTGCCACCGGATCATACGGCGGACGGCCGCCCTTCGCCCCGTCGCCATACGCCAGCGCCGCAATCAACGTTGGGCGAAACGTCTCGAAATCCACTACCTGGGCCAAAACCTCCAGCGGATCGCCATCGGCTGAAAGCCGCTTCAAATGATCCGATAACCCAAACAATCCAGCCTGACGCATCGACGCCTCCCGTTAGCCACAGTGAATCAAATCTCACGCCAATTGGCCAGGGTTTTTGGAGGTGCCCAGCTGTCAGTCGGTTGCGAACTGCTCTCCGTTTGGCAAAGTGGGCCCAGGCCCGAGCTGAGACTCATCCCATAAGCGATTGCCACTCGGCGAGAGCTGCCGAGCGGCGAAGTTTGAATGTCTGTCTGTCGACGAGGTGACGTTCCGAGTTGAAATGATTGGTGAGAGAAGCGTGAACGGTGGCGAATTTCTGCAGTGATTTCATTTGCCGAAATCGCTGCATGGCACGTTCTCTTCGTCGGAAGGGCAGGTGCGAGTTTTCAGCGCGATTGTTGAGGTAGCGGCCCATCTCGCGGCGCTCGAGATTGCCCAGATCCTTCATCGCAGCAGGATAGGAACGAAGGCCGTCGGTGACGATCTTGTCAGCCTGGCCGTGACGCTTCAGTGCTTTCTTCATAAAGCGCAAAGCCGCAGCTTTATCCCGTTTCTTCGTGACGTAGCTTTCGAGAACTTCGCCCTCATGATCAACGGCGCGCCACAAATAAACCATCTCGCCGTTCAGCCGGACGTACATCTCGTCAAGGTGCCAACGCCAGTGCCGAAAACCACGCATTCGTTGCACACGCTGGCGGCGGATGTCGGCTGCAAAGAGGGGACCAAATCTATTCCACCAAAGGCGCACGGTCTCATGGCAAAGATCGATCCCTCTCTCGAAAAGCAGATCTTCGACATTCCGCAGCGACAGGGGAAACCTGACGTACATCATCACCACGAGGCGGATGACCTCAGGCGATGAGTGAAAGTACCGGAACGGATTTGGCGTCTTGCTCATCCGCCTAGGTTAACGGCGCGGGGAGGACGGGGCCATCCTTTTGACATCACCCTCTGACAGTACCGGCGCTGGTTTCAGTAGGGAGGTGTCATCTGTGGATGGCCCCTGCGCTGCAAGGGGTAAGCCCGTTCTTTCTTGCTTTTGAACTGAGCTTTTCGCTTCCTGCCTTATGGGGCTTCGGCGTCCCCAACGGGCATTACCAACGTGTAGCTGGTGCTTCTTCCTCCGGCTTCGCTGCGGACAAGGATGCCGCGTTTCACAAGGTCGTCGATGTCGCGGGCGGCGGTGTCCTGCGAGCATTTCGCCAGCTTTGCCCACTTGGAAGATGTGAGCTTACCCTCAAAGCCGTCCAGCAATCTGTTGATGACAAGACGCTGCCTTTCGCTGATGGGGTGCCCTTTGATGGCATCCCACAGTCGCGCTTTTTCCATGACTGAGGCGAGCGTTTCCTCGGCCCGGACAATGGCGCGCTCAAGGCAGTCCAGAAACCATCGCAGCCATTCTGTCACGTCGAGGCCACCCTTTTGTGTGGCCTCCAGCATGTCATAGTAGCGGTTGCGCTCGGCCCTGATCTGGGATGACATGCTGTAGAATCTTTGCTGGCTTTGCTCGGAACGGGCCAGATAGAGGTCGGCAATCGCGCGGGCTATCCGTCCGTTTCCGTCTTCGAACGGGTGGATGGTAACAAACCATAGATGGGCAAGGCCCGCCTTGATGACGGGATCGATCCCGGTTTCATGCTCCATCCAATAAAGGAGCGCCGCCATTTCTGCGGGGAGTCGGGGCGCAGCGGGGGCTTCATAATGAACCCGCTCGCGTCCGATGGGGCCTGATACGACCTGCATTGTGCCTGAGGCGTCATCGCGCCATCCGCCGACGATGATCTTGGTCATGCCGCTTCGGCCTGTCGGGAAGAGAGAGGCGTGCCAAGCAAAGAGCCGTTCCTCTGTTAGCGGTTCGCTATAATTCTGCGTGGCGTCGAGCATCATCTCGACGACGCCCTCAACATTGCGCTCGGCTGGTATCAATCCGGCGATGTCCATGCCAAGGCGGCGCGCGATAGAGGATCGCACCTGTTCCTTGTCCAGTTGCTCGCCTTCAATTTCGCTGGATTTCAGAACGTCTTCGGTGAGGGTATGGAGGACGGCTTCCTTACGGAGCGAGAAGCCCAGACCTTCCATGCGGCCAATCAATCGGCCCTGTCGATGGCGGACATTCGCGAGCGGCGCGGTCAATCCGTCAGCCTGCCATTCAAAAATCGGCCACTCGGGCCGCTCATGGATATATGTCATAATTTCCGCACCTCTTGCGGAAATTATGACATATATTCTCCGCAAAAGGCAACCACATTCTCCGCATTTTTTGCGGAGAATGACGCCAATAATCTCCGCATGGATGGGATTTTTAATTCCCCCGGTTTCACTTCATCAAAATGCGACTGCCTTGCCTGTCGTGCCGGGAAACTAGCGCGAGATTTGAATAATAGGTTTGATTGTTCAAAGCTGAATGATGTGCCCGCACAAACCATTCGACTTGGTGCGGAAAGTGAGCATGGTGATGTTCACGGATCGCGGTGATTGTAACGGCGGTTCGTGACCCTGACCGGCTCGGACTGGCGGGGCTGCAGGTGGTGGGAGCAGCATAAGGCGGCTCCCTTAATGGAGACCACCTGTGACAAGACTGCAGAAAGACAAGAACCCTACCGTCAGAGATAAAGCTGAACCGGCCAGCGGTCAGAAACGCCGTGTGCGACGTATGGCCCGCATGCGTGCGGACATGAAAGAGGCGGCGACCCCGTCAGCCCGCAGGCAGGGTGATAAGGCGCACCAGACAGTTCCATCTGTCCTGCCCAAAGTATCAGCGTCGCCCCCGGATGCAGGGATGCCAGCGCCTTCAACACCCAAGCCAGCGACCAAACTGACACTGATCCTGACGCTGCTTGAATCAGAGCAAGGCGCGACATCGGCGCAATTGATGACGGCTACCGGCTGGCAACCCCACACAATCCGCGCTGCGCTCACGGGTCTGCGCAGGAAGGGCCATGTCATTGTGCGCGGCAAAATTGGCCCCGACACCTGCTATCGCCTAGAGAAGTCGGCGTGACGGGGAAGGGGAAGGCCGCGCCGTACGATGTAGCCTTGCTCGAAGACCTGTCCTTCGGGGAGTTGAAAGCGGCATGGGGCAGACACACAGGAAAACCGTTGCCGCGTGTCAGTGCCGGTCTGCTGCGTCTGGCGCTCGCATGGGAGCTGCAGGCAAGTGTATCAGGAGGCATCTCTCGCATAACCAGGCAACGCCTGGATCAGCTTGCTATGGACAAGACAACCACACGGCCAGCGCGGCCTGGCATGCGTCTTGTTCGTGAATGGAATGGAACGGTTCATCAGGTCACGATAGGTGAGGATGGCGTCATTTCATGGCAGGGGAAGGAATGGCGTTCCCTAAGTGAAGTGGCCCGCGCGATTACGGGCACGCGCTGGTCAGGCCCAGCCTTCTTTGGCCTCAAGCAGAAGAAGGTCGCAGCATGAAAGCGGTGCGGTGTGCGATCTATACCCGCAAATCGAGCGAGGAGGGACTGGAGCAGGGGTTCAACTCGCTTGATGCCCAGCGTGAAGCCTGCGCCGCATATATTCTCAGTCAGGCCAGCGAAGGCTGGCAACTGATACCGGAGGACTATGATGATGGCGGCCTGTCGGGTGGAACGCTGGAGCGGCCCGCCTTGCAGCGGCTGCTGGCCCATGTTGCGGCAGGACGGATCGATATCATCGTGGTCTACAAGGTCGACCGGCTGACGCGCTCCCTGCTCGACTTTGCCAAGCTGGTCGAAGCCTTCGATGCCGCGGGCACGAGCTTTGTGTCTGTTACCCAGTCCTTCAACACCACCACCAGTATGGGACGGCTGACGCTCAACATGCTGTTGTCCTTTGCCCAGTTCGAGCGGGAAGTGACCGCCGAACGTATCCGGGACAAGATAGCAGCCTCGAAGGCACGGGGCATGTGGATGGGTGGAATCCCGCCGCTGGGTTACCGGCCAGATGGACGCAGCCTTGCCATTGAGGAAGACCATGCTGCACTGGTGCGCGATATCTTCGCCCGCTATCTGAAGCTCACCAATGTGCGGCTGGTTGCCGATACACTCGCACGAGACAGGCTTCACACCCCGCAAAGGGTCACGGGGAAGGGACGTCGCTATGGGGGATGTGCGTTTACCCGGGGACAGCTCTACGCAATCCTGCGCAATCCCATCTATGCTGGGGATATCGCGCACAAAGGCACGCGCTATCCCGGTAATCATCCCGCGATTATCGAGAGGGAGACATGGGAAAAGGTGCAGCAGCAGCTTTCTGATAATGTGAGAGGTGTGCGCCAGAACCGACAGGCGCGTGCCAGCCTGCTGGCGGGCCTGCTCTTCGATGAGACAGGCACGCCCCTGATCGCGGTGCACACAAACAAAGGCCGGCAGCGTTATCGCTATTATGCGCAACGAGCGCCCAACGGCGCGGATCATGCGCAATCCCCCACTTCGATCCGCTTACCCGCAAGGGAAATCGAACAGGTGGTCATAAGAGAACTCACCAGCCTGATCGATGATCCGGCTATACTTATGGAACGGTGCTGCTTGCCTGTGACCCCAGATGTCTATGCCCGTATCGCAGGCCACAGCATGATGCGGCAAAAGCAGATGCTGGAATGGGGCAATGCGCAGATGCGGGCCCTCGTTACACGGATTGTCGTACACCCCGATCACATCGCCATCGAAATCAGGGCCGCAGCGCTGGCAGATCTGTTCGGGATAGATGGCAGTGCGTTAATGCATACTATCAGGCACAACGTGCCAGCTCGGCTACGCAGAACCGGAATGGTGGTGCGTCTTGTACAGGATGACGGCATGACGGCATCATCGTCATTGCCCGATCCCGTATTGATCCGCCTTCTGGTTAAGGCACAGCGCTGGTGGAAGGAACTGTGCAGCGGTACTTGCGATATTGCCGCCCTTGCCAGACGCGAACAGCTTAGCCCCTCCTATATCACGCGGGTGGTGCGCCTTGCATTTCTTGCCCCCGATATTGTCGATGCCATTACAGAGGGGAGATTGCGCGCAGGTGTCGATAGCAAGGCACTGCTGGCGACAGGTGCTGTTCCATCAGACTGGCGGGAGCAGGAAGCAAAATATCTGCCGGGGTAAACATTGGCAGGCGAGGTGGAAGCGGAGCGTGCCGATGATTAGTCGGATCAGGCATCGAGATATCGCAATCCGTCGCGAAACAGGTCCGCACGAGCTCGGGGACTTGCGGGATAAACTTCCTGCTCTTATGGCACCATTCCAATGAAATGAGCAGCGCGCACGAAGATTTGCGCGCGTATTTTCCATACGGGACAAGAGGATCGCAATCACGGCCATCTGATGGCCAATGCGATCATTTGTTATGAAAGGTGATTTCGATGACACAGAGCATGCATGATCGGGAAGAGCTGATCACGCTGACGTCCGATATTGTTGCAGCACATGTCAGCAACAATGATGTTGCCATCGATCAGGTGTCTGCGTTGATCACGCGCGTGTTCGATGCGCTGTCCGGTCTGGGGGCAGAGCCGGTTGTACAGCAAGTGCCGCTGGAGCCTGCTGTGTCGATCCGCGCATCCATCAGGCCTGATCATGTGGCTTGCCTTGAATGCGGCAGGAAGATGAAGATGCTTAAACGCCATCTTGGAGCGGAGCACGGGCTCACATCGGAGGAATACCGGGCGCGTTGGGGCTTGCCCGCAGATCATGCGCTGGTTGCGCCCAACTATGCTGCACAACGTGGGGCTATTGCGAAACAGAATGGTCTGGGGCGGATACCAACCGGACGGGGCAACGATGCAACAGGCCGCAAAGCCGGGCGCGCGTCTGCTGCGAAAAACAACAGCAGCGCAGGTGCTGTTAAGCCAACTCAGCCGCAAACCTCCAAGCGTCGTAAGCTTATCCAGAAATTGAACAAAGGTGCTGATTGAAGGAGGGCTGATCGCGATCTGCTGGAGGTAGGAAAGCGGGTCAAAATTCCCGCTTGGCCATGCGCAATTTAATCGACGGAATGGCGGCTACGCGGACGATCCGGAAAGTCCTCTATTGCGTGCGATGTTGCGGTAAGCCGACATTCATTGCTGGATTTGATGTGTCCGGCGCTCGCGCGCGCTAGTGCATTCAAACGCAATCAGTATCCTTGCAAATCTGAACTACCATATCTATTTTGCACGAATGCTCAGTCGCGAAATTCTCTCCCTCCTGACAAAACGGATAGACCAATTTGACAGCGTAGTATTGCTCGGGCCGCGCCAGGTCGGAAAAACTACGCTCGCCCGCCAGATCGCAGATAGCGCCGAGGGTGCCGCTAAATACCTAGATCTCGAACGCCCGGAAGACCGCCGGCTACTTGATGATCCCGATGCCTATTTCACCGCCCATGCCAAGGAACTCATCGTTCTGGATGAGATTCAACGCGCGCCCGAAATATTCCGCGTTCTGCGCGGACAGATCGACCACCGACGGCGGATGGCCGGTGCTGGCGGAAAATTCCTGATCTTAGGTTCCGCTTCAATGGACTTGCTTCGTCAGTCGTCGGAGAGCCTTTCCGGTCGAATCAGCTACCTTGAACTGGGTCCGCTTAACGCAAGAGAGGTCGAACGCCAGGATGAGGCCTCGCTCGATCGGCTGTGGCTGCAAGGCGGCTTTCCGCCGAGCTATGTTCGCCTTGATGGGGAAGCGAGCCTGCAATGGCGCCGCGATTTCATTCAGACGTATCTAGAGCGCGACCTTCCGCAATTCGGCTTCAATGTCGACACCGAGCAGATCGACCGTTTCTGGCGAATGCTCGCGAATGATCAGGGGGAACTCTTCAACGCGGAACGATATGCGCGATCCCTGGGCGTCAGCGGGCATACGGCGGCACGCTATCTCGACATGTTCGAAAAGCTGCTGCTGGTTCGCGTCCTGCGGCCGTGGTCAGTCAACAGCGGCAAGCGGCTCGTCAAATCCCCTCGGCCCTTTATCCGCGACAGCGGGCTGCTCCATGCGCTCCTCGATTTGCGCCAGAGCGAAGATGTTCGTCGCCATTCGGTGGCTGGAAAGAGCTGGGAAGGCTTCGTCATCGAGAACCTGGTCGGGGCATCGTTCGGCAGAGCGAAGCCCTACTTCTACCGCTCCAGCGGCGGCGCCGAAGCCGACCTCGTGCTGGAATTCGCGCCGGGAAAATGCTGGGCCATCGAAATCAAGCTATCCAGTGCCCCGACGATCGACCGAGGCTTTCACAATGCCGCCGACGACTTGAGCGCAGAGCGCCGCTTGCTTGTCCATAAAGGACGCGAACGGTTTCCCATGCGTGGCGGGGTGGAAGCGATGCCGCTGGCCACAGCAATGAACGAAATCAGCGCGGCGGTGCAGGCATGAGCGAGGCGCGAGACTATATTCCGCGCACGCTCAGCTGGATCGATGACGCGCTGAAAACGCAGAAGGTCCGCGATCAGGATATCGTGTCGCGATTTTCAGTGCCGGTCGTCATCCTAGGCGATCCGGGAATGGGCAAGACCTGGCTAATGGAGGAACTCGGCAAGGTCGACGGCCTTTGGTTCATCCGCGCCACCAGCCTGCTGCGACAGCCGGATGGTAGCAAATTCGCGAACCAGCGTTTGGTGATCGACGGCCTCGATGAAGTAGCTTCGATCAAGGAGGGCGACCCGCTTCACAATGTCCTGACCAAATTGATTGCATGCGGCAAACCACCCTTCATCCTGTCCTGCCGGTCTGCCGAATGGCAGGGCGTGACCGGCAAGTTGGACATCGCCGAGGAATATGGCGTCTCCCCGCTCACCCTAGATCTGGAATTGTTGAGCGAGAACGAAGCGATCGCGGCCCTTGAACGGCGGGCGGACAAGGACAAAGCCCGTGAGGCGATCTACGCGTTGAAACAGGCGGACCTAGAAGAGTTCTTCCAGAATCCGCTCTATCTGGACTTCGTCGCCGCGATCCTGAAAGCCGACGGCGAGCTACCGCAGACTCGAGCCGGTCTATATCAACAGGCCGTCGCGCAGCTTCGGCAAGAGCCAAATGCCCGGTATAAAGGCAAGGGCGTCGACGCTCTGTCCGAAGACGCCGCACTCGATGCAGCCGGCGCGATCATGGCGACGATGCTGATTACCGGCGCAACGGGAATCGCGGTCAAAGGCGGCAGCTCAAGCGACCTGAAAATTTCTGATTTGTCCGAGCTGGCCGATCTCGGTGCGATGACGGCAGTAGCGCGCAGCAACCTATTCCGAGCTATACCGGGCGCAGCGGGACAGTTTGCGCCGCTGCACCGGACCGTCGCTGAATTTCTCGGGGCGCGCTGGCTCGCACGTCATGTCGACCGCCATCCCCGCGCGCGCCATCTCGTTGGTCGCATCGTCGGGCTGATCACGGCGGAGGGCGGCGTGCCCGCGTCGCTGCGCGGCCTACACGGCTGGCTGCCGAAATTCAGCCCCACGCGCCTCGGTCCCGGCGCGATAGAGCGCGACCCCTATGGCATCATCCGCTATGGCGATGGCGACGGGTTAAGCTCCGATCAGGCGCGCGACCTGATCGTTTCGCTCCGCCGCCTGTCCAAATTCGAACCGTGGTTCCGCGGCGGCTACGGGGCAACCGAATCGACGAGCGGCCTCGCTCAGCACGCCCTGCTCGAAGATATCCGCGCGATAATCACGGATGAGCGCGAAACGGTGGCGTTTCGTTCGCTCTTTACCGAGGTGCTGGTGGGCAGTGACCTGGTGTCCGACCTCCGCGACGAACTGACGGCTATCCTGTTCGATCCCAAGCGGGCGTATCGCGAGCGTCGCGATGCCGGGATGGCCTTGGCGAAAGCGCCACGAGACGGCTTTGATTGGCCTGACGCCCTGACCCGGCTGCTCAAATCCAAGCAACACGATTGCCAGCGTCTCGCCGCCGAGCTGCTCGATGATATCGGGTTCGACGTCATTCCCGACGCCTTGATCGCCAGGATCATCCTCGAGCATGCCCGGCTATTTCAGGAGAAAGACCGCGAAAGCCGCACCTTCGGCTCGTTCTTCCGGCTTGAGCGTGATTTTCCGGACCAGCGCATCGCGGCCGTCCTCGACGCGCTTGCGGGAAAAGTGCTGCCGAAGCTCGATCCAAAGAAGTGGTGGGGCGACGGTTATGACGAGCGTTGGAGCGAATTTGCTGGGCTGGTGCGCAAACTAATTTCCCGCCAGCTCGCGCACGACGCCTCCGCGGTTTCACCCGAGCAATTGCGGAACTGGCTCGGGATGATCGAGCGCGAATACAGGCGCAACGACGAAGAGGTGCAGGCGATCGCCGATCACCTGCGTTTGGACGACAGACTGCGTCGCGGGGTGCAACGTCTCGCCTTGCTTGACCAAACCCGCGATCCCCACTTTTTTGGCCGAAGTTTCCATCTCACCCGGATTTCAAGCGGCTTTGGGATGACGGACGACGATGCGCGGCTTTTGCTCATTGAGCTTGTCGCGCGCAACGATCCCGCTGACCGCGAAAGCTGGATGGCGCTGGTGTCGCACTTCCGGGCAGAGGGCGTCATTCCACCCGCCATCCGCCAACTCGCCCGGCCTTATGCAAGGGGCGATCAGGAGTTGATCGATTTCCTCACCAGAAAGCCAGGTCGGAGCAAGCTAGAAGATTGGGAAATCAAGGATAGAAAGAACCGGCGAGCACGCGAGAAGCGCGAGGCCGCGAACAAGGCCAAGGTGCGAAAGCAATACACCGCCAATATCGCTGCAGTCCGCAGCGGTGAACTGGGCTGGATCGTCAATCCCGCCCGCGCCTATCTCGCCATGTTCAGCGACCTTGAACGCAAGGGCGCGCCAGAAGGCCGCATCGAGGAATGGCTGGGGCCGGAAATTCGCGATGCCGCGCTTGAAGGCTTTGAAGCCGTTCTGCACCGAAGCGATTTGCCAACGGCTGACCAGATAGCGCGAGACTATGCGGAATCGCGCGTGTGGAATTTCATCTATCCCATGCTCGCTGGGGCGGGGCGCAGGCATCTGGCGGGCGAGGGTTTCGATGGCCTCCCTGCCGAGCTTGTATCCGCGCTGCTGCTCGGTTGCGAACAGGAGCTGTTGAGCGGCCGGGAGCAGTTCGATGGGCTCGAGGAAGCCTTGCGCGGCCATCTTCAACGCGATCCGGTTGCGTATGAAGCACATTGGCGGCGCAAGATGGAACCGATGTTCGAGCATCAGCGGACCCATGTCCAAGGGCTTTACCGCTTTGTTCGCACGGAAAGCGAACGCCCGCTTTCATCGAAGTTGTCGCGCGAATGGCTTGAGCGCCACCCGAACCTTTCGCACGATATTGAGCACGAACTTGCGAGCGCCCTGATCGCCCCCGTCGAGGCAGAGGGGGAGCGGCTCGATGGCCTGAGGGCGATAGCCAAAGCCCGTCTTGCGGCCATGTCGCAGGACAGCGATCGGTACCGCTATTGGCGCGGCATCCAGTACGGCTTCGATTTCGACGAGGCGGTCAAAGCGTTTCCCGAACCCGCGAAGCTCGACCGCAAGTGGCTGTGGCATCTAAGCCAGACATTCTACAACCGCTTTGGCGACAAGGAAGGGCGGCTTTCGCCTTCGCTGGAGCAACTGGAATGGCTGGTGCAAGTCTTCCGGCTGCTATGGCCCTATGCCAACCGCCCTGCCGGTGTCACAAGCGGAGACGACAATCCTTGGGATGCGACGCAGCTTCTCGAATGGGCCGTATTCCAGATCGCTAAGGATCCGTCGGATCATGCATCGCGTATCCTGCGCGCACTGCGCGACGCCCCCGAAGATGGCTACACCGGCACAATTCAGTCGGCGATTGCCACGCAGCGTCGCTCGCGCCTTGAAGCCAATTTCACGACTCCGCCGCTGGCAACCTACAAGGCGATCCTATGCGATAGTGGGCAGCCGCAAAATGCTGCTGACGTTCAGGCGATCGTTCTGAGCGAACTGGCATTTCTCCAGGAAAGGCTGCGCGGCGACGCGCTCAATCCGGTCAACAATTTCTATGACGATGCGGGCAAGCCGCGCGACGAAAACGCGTGCCGCGATCAAATGCTGATCGCGCTTGGCCCGGCCTTGCCGTTCAACATTCAGATGCCTCCCGAGGTTGCCATGCCGCAGGGAAACCGCAGCGACGGGGCATTCTCGTTTGGCGACATCTCCGTTCCGCTCGAATGCAAGGGGCAATGGCACAATGATGTCTGGAATGCGGCCGCGACGCAGCTCGATCGCTTCTACAGCATCGAGCACAAGGCCGCGAAGAAGGGCATCTATGTCGTGTTTTGGTTCGGCGCCGACGCACCACCGGGAAAACGGCTGAAGCTGCCCCCCCACGGCGCGC
This sequence comes from Caenibius tardaugens NBRC 16725, assembly GCF_003860345.1. Classification (GTDB taxonomy): domain Bacteria; phylum Pseudomonadota; class Alphaproteobacteria; order Sphingomonadales; family Sphingomonadaceae; genus Caenibius; species Caenibius tardaugens. The sequence goes on along the minus strand of NZ_CP034179.1, from coordinate 829,939 downwards.
CGAAGCCGGACAGCGCGCTCGACATGCAGTTGGCGCTGCAAGCCTTGCTTCCCATCGAACGTCGCGCTGACATCGCCATCGTCGTTCTTGATCTCACGCGCCCATGAAAGGGGGAGTAGTGCGCGCGGTTCGGGGTCACCTCGAAGCGCAATTGGACCGATATGGTTGTGCGTTGATCCTGGGACCAAGGCAGGTCGGCAAAACATTTCTCGCGCGGCAGCTCGCAGGCAGCGCCGCCGACGCTACCATTCTCCTCGACATGCAAACGGCCAACGACCGGAAGCAAGTGCAGGACTTTCACCATTTCCATGAAGCCAACGCCGGAAAGCTGATCATTCTCGACGAAGCCCAGGAAGCACCGGAACTGTTTCCGGAACTGCGTGCCTGCCTCGATCGACGAGAATTCGCCAAGGACAGCACGCGGTGGCTGCTACTCGGGTCCGCCGCGGCGCAACTTACGCAGCTGGCAGGCCAACTTGGTGGGCGTTACGGCGAGATCGATCTGTGGCCTTTTCAGATGAGCGAGCTCACCAGCAAACTTGATACGTCGAGCGCGGCAGCGGAAATGGGTGAAGTCGTTGCCCAGACGGCTGCGCAAGCCCCGGCGGCCGACGACTACGATATTCAGCACAGGATGTGGCTACGGGGCGGTTTTCCCGACAGCTATCTCGCCGAAAGCGAGCAAGCCAGCCTCGAATGGCGGTCGAGCTACTTGCGTTCCCTCACCGACCCAGCCTTCATCCCCAAGGGGGCTTTGGAAAGGCCGGACCTGGTCAAGCCGATGTGGGAGCATCTTGCCGTCAGCCAGGGCGAGCCAATGCTGCTGGATAAGGCAGCGCAGCGGCTCGGCTGCAAGGTCAATATCATCAGAGAGCTGCTCGCCCACCTGCACATGACGCGCCTGGTCCGGGTATTGCGCCCGTGGTTTCCGAACGAGGGAAAACGCATCGACAAGCCGGCGCGATTTTTCATCCGTGACAGCGGCCTGCTGCATGAGAACTGGAATTTCGCAGCCGTCGACGATCTGCGCGCCAACCCGCTTTGCGGAAAGAGCTGGGAAGGCTTCGTTCTCGAAGCGCTGTCGCTTCGCAAGCCGAAATCCGCTGAGCTGTATTTTTATCGCAACGACAATAAGCAGGAAATCGACATCGTCGTGGATTTTGGCGCTGACCGGCGCTGGGCGATTGAGGTCAAGCTGGGCGACGATACGGCTCCAAAGGCGGGCTTCTATGACGCGGTGGCGGAGGTTGGCGCAGAACGGGCCTTCGTGATCAACGGCGGACGAGAAAGCCTTGAGCCCGGCAATGGCAAGGTGCCTATCTTCTGCCTAGCCGATGCACTAGCCCTCATCCACCAACCCGATCTTGCGCAGACTACCGCGCGATGACTGAAAATCCCGGCCTCGACGCGCTGAATAAGCGCTGCGAACGCAGCATTACACAGATGACCGATGCCGATGCGCTCGCCTATATCGCCGAGCTTATCGACGATTCCCTCGATGCTTCGTTCGACCGAGGCCCGAAGCGAGCACTTTTTCTGCTCGACGATCTCGGCAAGCGCCCCCTCGGCGACAAGGATGGTGCTTTGGTCGAGTATTTCCGGGCAAATGCCTGGGCGGCCCGATCGCAGATCGCGAACGTGCGCCAGTCATGGTCTTGGGAATCGGTTGAACGGCAAGAGGAGTTGCTGGCGCTATCCCGTGCTGCAACGCATCCGGGATTCGCCAGCCTCGACAAGGTCCGGCGTTGTCAAATCCTGACGAACCGGGCCAATGTGCTCCATACGGTAGGCCGCTCCATCGATGCGATCGCCGGCTGGGATGCTGCCCTGCAAATCATTCCCGCCTTCGCCATGGCGCGGGGCAACCGTGGCAGTGGTCTCAGCTCTCTCGCCAGCATGCTTGTCGATGACCGCGAGCGGGCCATCGTTGCTCTGCACGCCTATGATGCTCTTCGCTCGGCGATGGCCGACGACGCCATCTATGAGTCCCTCGACCCCGCGCTTGCCGTTGCCTTCTTTGCAAACAGTGCGTCGGAGCTGGCGAATGCTGTCAACCTTGACGCGGTTCGCGCTTTGCAGCGTCTCGATGAGGGGTTTGAAGGCCGATCCAAACTCGAACGCTCCTATCGTCGGTGGTGCCTGCAAAATCAGCTCTTCCTATGCCCGTTGAATGACCTAGGAGCCCATTTGGCTGGTGCCGCAGACGACCTGATGCTCCCTCCGATCATCGAGGGATTGAATGACCGCCCCGATGGGTATCTTCCACCACCGATCTTGGGCTTCTTCAACCAGATGAAGCAGGAATATGCGTCCGCCCGCTTCACGTTGTTCGAGGGGATAAGCTCGACCAAGGTGCATTTTTCCGATCGCGGTGTGAAGCTTACCGACACGCTCGATTATCCGCTCTATTCGCTCGCCAGCGAGCGGGTTCGAATCGCGTTCCGCATTGCCTATTCGCTGCTCGACAAGGTTGCCTTTCTCGTCGATCACTACTGGAAGCTGAAAAAGGCTCCTGACCGGATCAGCTTCAAAAACGTCTGGATGGTCGAGAGAAAATCTCGGCTGCTGCCGCAATTTCAAGCGCGTGAAAATTTGCCGTTGCGCGGCTTGTTCTGGCTGTCGAAGGAACTCTTCGACGACGACTTCAAGATGACGACGGCAGCCGACGCTCGCGAGCTGCACGCCATCCGCAACGCACTTGAGCACACCTATCTTCGCGTGAGTGAGGGTTGGGCCAAACCGTTCATGGTCATCGAGGCGAGCAACAAGGGCTTCGGCATCGCGATTGGCAGCGACGAGCTGGAAGCCAAGGCCCTCCGGGTTATGAAGATGGCGCGGTCCGCCTTATTCTACCTGTCGTTTGCAATCGGTGTCGAAGAGCGCGCAAAACGGCGCGCGAACCACGATCACCTCTTCGGCTCGATGCCGCTTTACGGTCTCGAAGACCGACGCAAGCGCCGCGATCCCTTCTAGCGTGACATCCCAAGTCCGGGAAATCTTGGCAGGCTGCCGCAAGCTAGCGCGAAGTCCGCAAAGGTGGAGGGAGGGGAATCGAACCCCTCCCTTGCGGCGCCTCGGCACACTCAATCCCGAAGGAACCGACCATCCTATTGACGTGGGGTGCTGCACCCAACCAGGCTCCACGCAACCGCGAGCAACACCTTTGTCCCAAACTTCGTTTTGCACTCAGCTTTGACGCGATAGTCCATACTCATCTCCATGCTCATTTTGGGTTTAGCCATCATGAAACAGGTCAGAGCAGCACCCCACGCCACAAGATCGATCGGGTATCCGAGAACAAGCATTACTGCCGAACTCATGGCATAAACGTAGTCGCAATTATTGCGCAAAATCAAGGGCGACCATCCCTGACAAATTCTCACGTTTCCCGCGAAGACTGCGAAGAGCGCCGAAGCTTGGTTGCCGCGTGCTTAGATCAGCGATCCGACCTCAAGGATCGATCAGACTTCCCCGAGTAATCTCGTTGCTGCCACATGGGCAAAGTCCGTTCATCTCTCGACGATCCTGGCGGAGTCGGCCAACGACGGTGTTTGATGGTTCGACGTTTTCGAACCCTTCGTACCGCCGAGCGTTCCTGCCCCAGTCGTCCGACGAAATGATCACCGCTCCCGTGCGACCGCACTTCGCGCATGTTGCCCGGTAATAGTCGTGTTCCCAGCCCATGGGACCCTTTAACCCAAATTGTCTTGCATCGCATCTAAGGAAATCCCACGCTCACGGAGCTCCAACGTCAACCTGAACGAACGGAAGCTTTCAGACCGCAGGCCTTCGCCTTTGAATGGCCGCTGTGTTGGCGGCAGCGGTCATTTTACGCGTCAGAGTTCACGCTGGCACGACTCCAAATCGCTTCACATCGCGGCGGATCGATCTGAAATACATGTTCGAGCAGGGATTTGAACGTGGAAAAGTCGCCGACCGGCCGCTCGACGATACCTCGTGGCGAGATTGTACGCCAGGTTGCATTCACTAGGCTCTCGATCCGATCCGGAAAATGTCGCTGGATCACGAGATTGGCCCGGAAGGGTGATGCATCGTTTTCCATCAGCCAGCGTTGAGAACCGGCTAGTGCAGCTTCGTCGGTATAGTCGGGGCGAAAATCGAAGGTCGGAGCGCTACCAAACGCATGATTATGGAAGCGCAGCCAGTCGCCGTCAGCTGGCTTTATCGCGAAATCATACCCGTTCTGGGCGATCGGGCCAATAACGAGCGGAACCGGATCGACAAGTGCATCGCCCAATCCCGCTTCGGCCAGCCAGGGTTCTTCAAGGTCGATCCGCAGCGTCAGGTGATTGCCGAGTGCCAGATCGCCCATATCCGCTCGCCGGACACCACCGCAGAGCCGCGTCACAGTGAAGCCGCAGGCGGACAGAGCCGCGCCTAGCAGCCCGTTCATCTCATAACACCAGCCGCCTCGACGTCCTTCCACCATCTTGGCGAAGGTGGTGTGCGGCGCGAGGCTGGAGGGCCAGCCCATGAAACAATCGATGGCTTCCCAGGTGAAACCAAGCGCATGCCTTTGATGGATCATCTTCAGCGCAGCGATATCGGCCTGCTCGGGCCGGGCGACGCCAATCCGGGCCAGATAGGCATCCAGTTGGGCATCTGTGAGCTTCTGGTCCATTAAGAATTCTCCTGCATGGGTTTCATGCTGGAAGGAGAAATAGGCGTGATACGACAACGAAACAACGCCGCAACTGCGCGATGCGAATGGAGGCCCACTTTCGCTAAGCTTAATTGGCGGCTCAAAAATCAGCAATGTCAGAGTCAGCGCTTAGTCCCAAGAACAGCGATATTCTCCCGGTGGCCATGTCGGCCAATTGGAGAAGTGTTATGGGACATTCAGACCTTGACCCTGCCGTCCACCAGCGGCGCCCATGGAATGCTGGCCAGAATGTGGGGGCAAAACGCCCTCTTAAACCGCGAGATATCTGGGCCATCCGTTTTTATCTCGATGAACACAATCGACTGCGTGATCGGGCACTCTTCGATCTGGCAATCGACAGCAAGCTACGAGGCTGTGATCTGGTAAAGCTCAGGATTGGTGACGTTGTTAGTGGAGCTCTTATCCGTAACCGCGCGACGGTGATCCAACAAAAGACGGGCAGGCCAGTGCAATTCGAAATCATGACCGAAGCACGCAGGAGTCTGGACAATTGGTTGCAGCGCCGTGGCGGAACGACCGTCGATTTCGTGTTCCCCAGCCGGATTGATTACATGGGCCATCTGAGCACACGGCAATATGCTCGCCTGGTGGATGAATGGGTCACAACTGTTGGTCTCAATTCTAGAGAATATGGGACACATTCAATGCGACGAACCAAGGCGTCGCTAATCTACAAAGCGACCGGTAACCTGCGCGCCGTGCAAATCTTGCTTGGACATACCAATATTGAGAACACTGTCAGATATCTGGGCGTAGACGTGGACGATGCCCTGACCTTATCCGAGCGAACTGACATCTAGTCCCATGCCGGCCCTCGGCCTAACCAAGGGCCGGTAATCGCATTGATCCGCGGGAAGCTGCCTGTCCGGTAACGCCAACAAAGCGGACTCGTGGATTCGCAATTATCGCTTAGCCGACCACATACAGACGCTTTGACGGCATATGGAAACCAAAAGCGTGATCACCACAAGGCGGTTAAAGTTGGTGATGCGTGAAAAACATGGGAACAGATTTGGTGTTTGGTCAATTCGTTCTGGTTAACGCTACTCGAATTCAGGACCTGCACTTGCCAACATCAACTCATTTCCGATTTTTGCGGATCAAAGGATAGAACACCTCTTCAAGCCAATGATCCTGTGCTCCCGGGAGGCCGTATCGAGCAGGGCGACCGTCAGGAATATGTAACGTACCAAACAAAGTGTCGAATAAAGAAAAGACCGTGCCGTAGTTGCGGTAACTCGCACCGTCGCGGCCCCAGCCGTGATGCGTATGATGCAAACCGGGCGTCACGAATATATGCTCAAGGCCGCGGAGCAATGGACCTGCGTAACGATGCCGTCGGATCGGATCGTCCCACCTGAAATTGCAATGTGTAATAAGGTTCCAGACGAGCCTAACCCCAGCAGCCAAGCCTGCAGCAGCCCCAAGGCCGAAGTGAATGGCCAGCCCGAAGACCCATACTTCCGGCTGAACTACGAGCCAACCAAGGTTCTGACGAAAATTGGTTCCAACATTCATATATTTGCCAGAATGGTGGGTGCGATGGAGCTTCCAAAGCCCTGTGAGGCGCGGGTATTTACCTGCCCCCTCGTGAGACAGGCGGTGAGTCCAATAGAACGCAAATTCGGCAATCAGCGATATCCCGATAAAAGAAGGGATGAGTGACAGATGGGCGAGAGCGCCTTGAGACGTCGGTAAAAGGAACGTGATGGCAGTCGCGGTTACTATAGCCATAAGAGGCCTCATCAGCCCAATCCCCACAAGGTAGGAGGTTACATTAACCTTCCAATCTGCGCTGGAATAGATGCCTTTGTGTCGACCACATAAAATTTCAGATATGAGTAGAACAACGAACAAGCATGCGGCGAATAGGAACAGTTGGTTCATGAGATCCTCTCTTCGAACCATGTCCTATCAGTCCGAGAAAAAGGAGGCCAATGCATTCTAATCCTTAGTTCTATGAATTTAATTTATGGATAGCTAGGTGCATCCGTTGGCCTTTGAAAACTCCAAGCTAAGCTTTTTCGTTGCCGCGAATGGTTGATTTCTAGCGCAACCAAAACGAGTTACGCCTCCAGTGGGTTCGATCCATTAATGGTTTGAATTTGAGCTAGGGCTGCATTTGCTAATGGTGAAAGCTGACGTCCATGGTGCCTAACAAGCACCAGTGCGTTACTATGGGGAATTCCAATCACGGGAAGAGTCAAAAGATCAGTCTGTGCGTCAAGAAGTGCACTAGATGAGAGGCAGACCGCGTCACAGTCTCTTATTACTGAGTGAAGGATAAAATAATCATCGCATTCTATGGTGACTGGAAGTCCTAGAGTTGTGTTCGGAGTGATATCACTTCCCTGGGTGAAGTCCGACACAACACATGCGAACGGATAATTCTTCATATCACCAATAGAAACTTGCAGTTTTCGAGCCAAAGGATGCTGTTTTCGAACTATACAGGAAACGGGAACATCAAAAAGTTTGGTTAGTGAAAGATCGGGATCTCGCGGTAACCGCGTTTCGGCGCAGATGAAAAACTCAATCTTGTCCTGCCTCAATTGATCTAACAGAGAGTTTATAGATCCTAACGCAACTCTTATCGTTACACCTGATTGCGCGTGAACAATTTTACTCATCAAGCGTGGGACGAATAGAGCGGCTGGCAGCGGAGCAGCGCCGAAGCGCAAATGCCCCATTTCACCCCGACCGAACGCCCGCATATTGTGTTGTAAAGCAGCTGATCGCCTTAAAATCGCAGCCGCGCCTTGTAGCAACACCTCTCCTGCCGGTGTTAAAGAACAGCCATTCCTATGCCTTAATACAAGTTGCGTACCCAATTCGCCTTCAAGACCTTTAATGCTGCGGCTGAGCGCAGGTTGCGTCAGATTAAGCTCCTGCGCAGCGGCGACAAAACTTGAGCGGTTGGCGAGTGTGACGAAATGACGGAGTGTTCGAAGATCCATTGTTCAACAGTCTCTTATCGATGCGTATGAGAAGCTTGAATCTTACTTCAGCGAATGAATCGTGTGCCGCAAGGGGGAAAGCGAGAATAAATTCTCGACTGATGTTCAAGCAACATGATGGGTGCGTGATGTCCGCTAACCCCTAACATTCCTGCCGTTCGGGTCGCATGTGGACCACACTGAAAGCTGCCATCTGCTGCGGCGCATGGTGCGATGAATATACAGTCCGTTTCAAGGAGCGCGTTGGGGAGATGGAGTGACCGGCCCCCACCGAGTGGTCCGTGTTATTTGTTAGTGTAAAACTAGCTCCGGCGCCATGGCTGGCCGCAGGTGGAGCGAAGCGGAACCGGAGGGCGGCCATGGTGATACGGCCGTTTCCGGGACTGGAGGCCGATAACCAAGCGAGCTGTGAGGCCGAACGGTGTTGTAGTGCCGCCGCCAGGCTTCGATCAGGATTTCTGCTTCCGCCAGGGTATAGAAGATCTCTCCATTCAGAAGCTCATCACGCATCGAGCCATTGAAGCTCTCGCAATAACCGTTCTCCCACGGGCTGCCGGGTGTGATGTAGAGCGTCTTCACACCGATCCTGGCCAACCACTGTTGCACAGCATTAGCGATAAACTCCGGGCCGTTGTCAGACCGGATGTGCGCTGGTGGACCACGGGTGACAAAGAGTTCTGCCAATGCTGCCAGTACATCTTCGCTTCGCAGTCGTCGTGCGACGGGTAAAGCGAGGCACTCGCGGCTGGCCTCATCGATGATCGACAGGATGCGGAACTTGCGGCCATCGTGCGTGCGTCCTTCGACAAAATCATACGACCAGACATGGCCGGGATACTCAGGCCGCAGTCGGATACATGATCCGTCGTTGAGCCACAGCCTGCCACGCTTTGGTTGCTTTTGCGGTACCTTGAGCCCTTCACGGCGCCAGATGCGCTCGACCCGCTTGCGGTTCACATGCCATCCCGCATCGCGCAGTAAGGCCGTCACCCGGCGATAGCCATAGCGACCATATTGCCGAGCCAAGGCGATGATGTCCTCGGTCAGTGCGGCTTCGTCATCCGCCCCACGCGGCGTCTTGCGCTGTGTAGATCGATGTTGACCAAGCACACGGCAGACCCGTCGCTCGGACACCGGCATTATTGCCCGGATATGATCAATACAGCGTCGTCGGCGCGCGGGGCTCAGAAGTTTCCCCTGGAAGCCTCCTGCAAGATCAGCTTGTCGAGCGTCAGGTCCGACACCGCCCGCCGCAACCGGGCGTTCTCCTTCTCCAGCTCTTTCATGCGACGCGCCTGATCCATCTTCAGGCCGCCATATTCCTTGCGCCAACGGTAGTAGCTCTGTTCGCTGACGCCGATCCGCCGACAAGCATCTGCAACCGTTCCGCCCTGAGCCAGCACGATCTCCGCTTCACGCAGCTTACCGATAACCTCCTCAGGCTTGTGCTTCCTCGACATGACATTCCTCCTTCATGGTCAAATCTAAAACAGATGCTGGACCACTCAGAAGGGGGCAGATCATTCCGAGTTGAAATGGTTGGTGAGAGAAGCGTGGACCGCGGCGAATTTCTGTAGTGATTTCATCTGCCGAAATCGCTGCATGGCGCGTTCTCTTCGTCGGAAGGGCAGGTGGGAATTCTCAGCGCGGTTGTTGAGATAGCGGCCCATCTCACGACGCTCGACATTGCCCAGATCCTTCATCGCAGCAGGATAGGAGCGAAGGCCGTCGGTGACGATCTTGTCAGCCTGGCCGTGACGCTTCAGTGCTTTCTTCATGAAGCGTAAAGCGGCAGATTTGTCGCGTTTCTTCGTGACGTAGCTTTCGAGAACTTCGCCCTCATGATCAACTGCGCGCCACAAATAAACCATCTCGCCGTTCAGTCGGACATACATCTCGTCCAAATGCCAGCGCCAGTGCCGAAAACCACGCATTCGTTGCACACGCTGGCGGCGAATGTCCGCAGCGAACAACGGCCCGAAACGATTCCACCACAGCCGTACCGTCTCATGGCAAAGATCGATTCCCCTCTCGAAAAGCAGGTCTTCGACATTCCGCAGCGACAGGGGAAACCTGACGTACATCATCACTACGAGGCGGATCACCTCAGGCGATGAGTGAAAATATTTGAACGGATTTGGCGTCTTGCTCATCCGCTCAGGTTAACGGCAAGGGGAGGGTGGGGCCATCCTTTTGACACCACCAGTTGAACCGTCGGAATGGGCTGTGCGGAAGAGCGCGGGGTTTGCGAGGCATTCGCTGAAGTCAGCATCCTCGCGCGCCCGCAGCCACGTTGCTTTGACAGTGCCGCGCGGGGAGGGCGGGGCTAGCCTTTTGACACCACCCTATTTTCTAATGCCGTTCACAAAAACCTTCATTGCCTGTCGCATGTTTGTTTTCAGAACATCAAGGTGTGAATCAGGTGTGAGTAGCCAGGTTCCGAGAACATTGTCCCTGATGCCCTCATAAATCTGGCTGATCAATTCTGGAGAGATATCCGCATTGACACTGCCACGCTCCTGCAAAGCGCGAATTCGTGAAATTCGGATGTTACGATCGGCAACAAGAACCCTTGTTAATCTTTCGGAATTCCAGCGATAGGAGACCAGAATGTCTGTCTTCTGTGCTGCCATGGTCGATAGCCATCGTTCTTTGTCTAGAATTTCCAGGCGGAGTTCCGCGTTTTCTGGCAATATATCGTCAGTTTCATCGACATGACGTTTTTCATTTTCTTTGAAATGCAGATAGTTTTTTTCCAACCAACGCATGATCAAAGCCAAAACTAGTCGCTCTTTCGAATGGAAGTAATTGAAGAGAGTTTTGGGCGCTATCTCTGCTTGCTCTGCAATGTCGCTCATGCGGGCATTGTCAAAGCCGCAATCTCTGAAAATTCGCTCTGCAGCATTGAGGATTTGCTCCTCAGTTCTAACTTTTCTGTTTTTTAACAGCGACAAGGTGGGGCTCCATTGGGATTGCGAGAGCGTGAGGTGAAATGGGGAAGCTGAATTATTTACATATTGTGTAAAAATACACATAGTGTAAATTCTCTCTGAGGCAAGATTAGGAATGGGTCGCTCTCGCGTGTTGGCTCATATGCTCTGAGGGGATGTATGTTGCGACGGTTAATTGTGTTGTGCTGCTGGGTGCTAAGCTTCGTGGCGCTCCCCTTGGCAGCGAAAACGCCGCATGTTTTGGTCATTTCCATAGATGGATTGAGGCCTGAAATCTATCGTGATCCAGACGGGTCAGGGGTGGCGGTTCCCAATCTAACTGCACTCGTAGAGCGTGGTGCTTATGCAGATGGCGTTATCGGGGTGTTCCCTAGCGTAACGTACCCGTCGCATACAACTATTGTAACGGGAGTGGAGCCCGCTCGGCATGGGGTTACATCCAACTTTCGCCTGGGTACGCTGGATTGGCTTAAGAATGCATCTGATATTCGGGTGCCAGCCTTGTGGGACATCGCAAGGCAGGGAGGTGTTACAACTTCCGCAATTATGTGGCCGATGACCTATGGCGCCGCGATCGACTGGCTGATCACTGAAACAGATGAAACACGCAAGGAAGATCTAAAAATCGCATTGACCCGTGGTGCAACCAAGGGGCTCATTGAGGAATTGTCGAGGGATGTGGGGCCACCGCCCGTGGGGCAGCGGACTGATCTCCATGCGATAGAGAATCTTGACCGGATGAGTGCGGCTTATGCGGCGCAAATTCTCAAGCGCCATAAGCCCGGCCTGATGCTCGTTCATTTTCTCGAAGCGGACCACATGCAGCACAGGTTCGGCCCGAATTCGAGTCAGGCCCGTCAAGCATTCGAGCATATCGATATGCACGTAGGCACATTGATAGAGGCTTTGAAAACGGCGGGCACTGCTGAGCGGACTGATGTGATTGTTATAGGTGATCATGGCTTTGCTCCCGTGCACACGGTGATCAATGTGGGAAGACTTCTGCTTGATACCGGATTGGCCATGGCACGTGAGGGAGACGTTGATAGTGATTTGGTGTTTCTTGAATCACATGCAGGCTCCGGCATTTTCCATGCCAAACCCAACGCCGATCCCGCGCTGCTCGACGAGTTTCTTGGCAAGCTTCAGAAAAAGATCGAGCAGGACTATCGCGGAATCCTCGTCTGGTTGACGGATGCAGATATTGTGCGCCTTGGGGGCGACCCGAACGCTGTGGCGGGGATCACCGCTGCTCCGGGATATATGATCGCTGTCGCGCCAGATACTAAGCGCAGTTTGCCCACAACTCGGTTCCGGGGCATGCATGGCTACACTCCAGAAATCCGTTTGATGGACACGGGCATGATTGCCGCAGGCCCAAGTTTTCGTGAGGGGCAGAGGTTGTCCGTGGCACGATTGTTGGATGTCGCGCCGACCGTCGCGGCGATCCTCGGATTGGAAATGAAAGCGACGGACGGTGACGTAATGGTCGGTGCGCTCAAACAGATCGAGTCCGCGGAAAACCCATTTTGATTATTTATAATATAAAATGAAAATCGATCATGAAAAATTATGACATGGAGAGGTGTTGTGGGGAGAATTTTGCTCAGGTCTTCATGCGCATTTTTAGGCGTATGTTCATTTAATATTAATTCGGAACTTGCTTTTGCTCAGGTTGAGGCAGATGCGGCGCTCAAAGAAAATGATGACACCTCCTTTATCATTGTAACGGCAGCGCGCCGCAATGAAAACTTGCAAGATGTTCCGATGAGCATCGATGTGGCATCTGGTGAGCAACTGCAAAAACTGGCCATACTGGATATCAAGGATGTGCAGAAGCTTGCCCCTGGTCTGCAACTCAGCAACAGTTCTGGACGCAATAACACCGCAACGCTGAGGGGGGTGACCTTCGATCCTGATCAGGGCACATCCCCATCTGTTGATTTCTATATTAATGAAGTGCCGACGAGTGCCCAGACCGCATTCGCCGCCATTTACGATATAGAGCAGATTGAGGTCCTGCGGGGTCCGCAGGGGGCGTTGCGTGGACGGACGGCTCCAGCTGGCGCGATCACGGTCCGCAATCGATGGCCTGAGCTGGATACCGTGGGCGGGTATCTGCAGGCAACCGCAACGGATCGCTCAGGTTATAATTTGCAAGGCGCCGTTTCAATGCCGCTCGTCAAGGACAAGCTGGCGTTGCGCGCTGCCTTCTTGGTTGATGGAAGCCGGGGTAATCAGGTTTATAATGTTGCCACTGCCAAGCGTTCAAGATCACGTACTGAAAGTGCGCGCCTCTCACTTCGTTGGGAGCCCGATGAGAATTTCAAGCTCAATCTCAGCTATCAGTATCTCAATATCGATAATCTTTTGTATCAGCAAGTTATCGGTAGAGGCGCCGCCCCAACAATTGGTAGCTCTACCCGTTCCGGGCCATTAGCCACCACATCTGATTATATTGCTGTATCTGAGGGGGATCGAAGGTTTCGCAACCGGTCTCATTTCTTCACAGGTTCGGCGGAATGGAATTTGGGTTCAGTCACTTTGATGGCAATAGGTGGGTATCAGAACTCCAGGTTAACGCAGTTGTATGATCAGGACACCGGAAATTCTATACCTGGACTGATAAATAACAGTTTGGTTCGGCAGCCTTACAAGTCTTTGTCGACGGAGTTTAGGGCTATTTCCAATAATTCGGGAATATGGAACTGGTCGTTAAGTGCATTCTATAGCAAGACTACAGGTGAGGTGACTCAATCTCTTAGGTCAAACACCTATTTTGGAAACTATCCGGCGGTTCTTGGTTTGTATATGCCGATCAATACGTTTATTCGTATTCCAATGAATGACCGGTCGATCTCAATTGCGGCTAGCAGCCGTTTCGAGTTCACTCCTGAGCTGACTTTGGAAATCGGCGCGCGTTACACCGATCAGAAGAACAGGCAATTCGCCTATTCCACGGTCAGTTCCCCCGGTTTTCCCGGCGTTTCAGGTTATCCCATACCCGCGCGTCCGCCGATCCCGGAAAGGACAGTGCCGTTGGTGCCGGAGGGTCTCGCGGTGGGCCACGGGAAGGCTCTGACTGGCGGGGCGACGGTCACTTACAAGATTACGCCCGACATCACCACGTACATTGCATACGGCCGATCCTTTCGGCTGGGGTCTGCAGGCGTTGGTGTGCCGCAAAACATATCGAATGATCTGATCCGCAGTAAAAGTGAACGTTCTGATGCGGTGGAATTGGGTCTGAAAATGTCGCTGCTTGATCGTAAAATTACGTTCAATCTGTCTGCATTCTATCAGAAATACAAAGGCTATATAGTAAGAATTCCTTACATTTACTATGACTTTGGTGCGAGAAATGCATTGGGTCAGGCCGCAGGTCCTCCGGACGGGGTAGTGGATGGCGTGTTCCCGTCAGGTTTCAATTACAATGGAGACGCAACGGTCAAGGGGCTCGAGGCAACTGTTCATGTGCGCGCTACGCCAAATTCGGATGTGATGATTGGAGCTTCCTATGCCCACGGACGTTTCAATAAGGCCAAGCTGCCCTGCAATGATTTCAATGGCGATGGGGTACCCGACACATTTGGGGCACCAAAAGTAAGTGGATCGGGGAACGTGAGTTACTGCCCTACAAGCGGAAGATTGGCGGAAATTCCAGATTTCAACTTGACGGTGAATGGAGAAATAAGATTTCCTATGGAATCGATAGAGCCATTTGTGAGCTCTTTGGTTACATATAGGCCGAAGTTTCATTATAACAGAACAAATTTCGATTATAGATCGAATGTGAATGTTGGAATTTTTATAGGAATACGTGATTTGAAAAATAGTTGGGAGATTAAAGGGTTTGTAAAAAATGCTCTTAATCAAAAAAGAGTCATTAATGTTTTGGGGGACGCTAATGTTCCAACGGCGTCTGTGGGAGGATCTTATAACTCCGGATACTCGCTCATAAGCTCAACTCAGCCTCGAGAGTTCGGTGTAGCTGCGAGTTTAAATTTTTGAAGGGTGCTGTCATCTGTGGATGGCCCCTGCGCTGCAAGGGGTAAAATAGGTTTGATGGGTGGTGTCAAAAGGATGGCCCCACCCTCCCAGCGCCGTTAACCTCAACGGATGATCAACGCGTCAAATGGTGCTGTCAGCCCGTTGCGAACTGCTCTCCGTTTGGCGAAGTAGGCCCAGGTCTGAGCTGAGCTTATCCCATAAGCGATTGCCACTCGGGGAGAGCTGCCGAGGGAGGTGTCAGTCGGTTGCGAACTGCTCTCCGTTTGGCAAAGTGGGCCCAGGCCCGTGCTGAGACTCATCCCATAAGTGATTGCCACTCAGCCAGTGCGGCCGAACGGCGAAGCTTGAATGTCTGTCTGTCGACGAGGTGGCGTTCCGAGTTGAAATGGTTGGTGAGAGAGGCGTGGACCGCAGCGAATTTTTGTAGCGATTTCATATGCCGGAATCGTTGCATCGCACGTTCTCTTCGCCGGAAGGGCAAGTGTGAATTTTCTGCCCGATTGTTGAGATAGCGCCCCATCTCACGGCGCTCGAGATTGCCCAGATCCTTCATCGCAGCAGGATAAGAACGCAGCCCGTCAGTGACGATCTTGTCAGCTTGCCCATGACGCTTCAGCGCCTTCTTCATGAAGCTTAAAGCTGCGGTTTCTTCGTGACGTAGCTTTCGAGAACTTCGCCCTCGTGATCAACGGCGCGCCACAAATAAACCATCTCACCGTTCAGACGGACATACATCTCATCAAGGTGCCAACGCCAGTACCGAAAACCACGCATCCGTTGCACACGCTGGCGGCGAATGTCGGCTGCAAAGAGAGGGCCAAATCTATTCCACCAAAGACGCACGGTCTCATGACAAAGATCGATCCCTCTCTCGAAAAGCAGGTCTTCGACATTCCGCAGCGACAGGGGAAACCTGATGTACATCATCACCACGAGGCGGATCACTTCAGGCGATGAGTGAAAATATCTGAACGGATTTGGCGTCTTGCTCATCCGCCTAGGTTAACGGCGCGGGGAGGGCAGGGCCATCCTTTTGACACCACCGTCCGACGGGACGGATAAGTGTAAATCGTGTCAGGCGCGAGCTGCCTGCATCATCTGACGATGCGGCTCGACGGTCTCTGTCTTGAACTGGAAGTGGGTGCCATCGCGCCACATGCCGAACAGGATGACGGCGAGCTTACGCGCGACGGCGACCTTGGCCTTGTTGAACCCGATCTTCTTCGCCAGCCTGATGCCCCAGTCCTTCAATGACGAAAAGGTCTTGGTGGCGGACAGCAGTACCGTTGCAGCTGAGACCAGATGCGTGCGGGTCAGCCGATTGCCCATCTTACTGATTTTGCCATGAACAAGGCTTTCGCCAGACTGGTAAACACGCGGCGTGAGCCCGAGATAGGCGGCGACATCGTCGGCTCGCCGGAAGCGGGAAGGTTCTTCGATCGCGGTAAAGAATGACAGTGCAGTGATGGCACCGATGCCGGGCACTGCCATGAACCTCCGGCATACCGGGTTGGCGGCTGCGAGTGCTTCCAGTTCGGTCTCGATCCGGGCGGTATCCGCCTGGAGCCGCTCGCACAGGTCGAGCACCGGCACTATGCGCGGCCGCAGGTTAATGCCTTCCCGGTCCTGGATGATAAGCAACTGCTCGACGACCCGGTCGCGGTAGGTGGCCGATGACTTGGCGCCAGGCTCGACCCGCCCACCATAGACGCGCAACAGGCCACGGATCATGTTTTCGTTGGCCAAGCGTTGCTGGACCAGACGATGGCGCATGATGAGCTGGGCGCGCACCTCAAAGCAGGCCGTGCTCTTCACATAAACTTCGGTCAGATAGTCGCGGCCCGTCCGCGTGATCTCAGCTATGCCACGCGCATCGTTGGTATCGGTCTTGTTGCGCTTCAGGGACAGCACACGATGGACCTGCAGCGCGTCCATCACGGCGACTTGGTAGCCCTGCTTGCGCAGTCCGCTGGCGAGGTGCGCGGACATCGCACCGGTCTCCATGCCCACGACCGATACATTGGAGGCGAAGTTCTTTGCGAGATAACGCCCAATTTCGATCGGATGTGTTTTCATAGAAGCCTGGTGGACGACCTTACCGTCGCGATCCAGCACGCACACCGATGTAGATTTGAGGCCGACATCGAGGCCGACCCAAACGCGGCCACATGCCGGGTCTACTTCCGCCGCGGCCCGGATCGCCAGGATCTCGGCGTTCGTGATCTTCTTCGTCATCATGTCATCTCCCTTCCATCGTGCAGCACCATCGTGCGCCCGTTTGCAGAAGAGAACAGACCTCAGCTAAACCACAACCGGCTTTGGCCGTCGCCCCGAGAGGACATAGGCGCGACGACAATGCCAAAGTGATCCGTCGCCCCAATGAGGAGTGCGACGGTGCTGGATACGACGACAAGAATTGCAGAAGAGACGCTGGGACGGCTGAAGCAGCCTTCGGCGGTGCGCTTTATACGCCTGGGACAAGGCGGAACCTGGGCCGAGGAAGCGATTGCCAACGGTACGATCCCCTTCAAGTATCGCAATGTTGCGCATGCGCCTTGTGCCGCAGGCAACTGGGATGAAGTCCGGCGCCAGATCCTGGCCTCGGGCCGCAAACAAGGTGCCCTTGGCGGTGATCTGCGTGAACTGCGCGATTTCTATGAACTGGACGATCACTGCCTGTGGGTGACGATTGCCGGTGGCCACTTGTGGTGGGCCTTTGCAGAAGGCCCCGCCATAGCCAGCAACGAAGAGGGGGAGGATCGCCCGATGCGTCTGCGCAGAACCCTTGATGGCTGGCACAGCTACAATCTTCAGGGTGATCCCCTTACCGTAAAAGCGTTGAGCTCGGTGCTGACACGGGTCACCGCCTACCAGCGCACCTTATGCAAAGTGGGCCCCGATGAGTATCTGCTGCGCAAGATACGCGGAGAAGAAGAACCCGTAGTGGCCGAAGCGGTTGCCCTTAAGAACCAGCTCGAGGATGTCACTGCCCGGATGATCAGCCAGCTCGACTGGCGTGACTTCGAGATCATGGTCGATCTGATCTTCGCCCGGGGTGGATGGCAACGTCAGTCAGCCACAGGGGATGGGGAAGTTGATCTCGACCTTTTCCTGACCCATCCCACCACTTCGGAATCGGCATGGGTGCAGATCAAATCAAGCGCCACCCAGAAGGTGCTGGATGATTATGTCGAACGTTTCCGCAAATCGGGCGCGGATCGCTTCTACTTTGCGTGCCATACGGCCAAAGGGAACCTGGTGCTTGAAGATCAGCCGGGCATGCACGTCTGGATCGGACCTGAACTGGCCCGGCGCGCACTGGGCGCAGGACTGCTCGACTGGCTGATCGAACACGTCAGCTGAGCGGATGCTCCCTCTGCTTCCATTCGTACGGGTCAACCGGCGAATGGAAGCCTGGTCTAACGGATCAGCCTTGCTGACCGTCTGGGCAACGATCCGCCAGGGTTTGAAGGAGGCCTCTGCACAACAGGTGCAGCAACCGTGCTCGCCTGAGGCTGCACTACTGCTGCGGGCATCTCTGGCGGTTGGGTATGCTGACAGCGAATGTCTTCCTGCCGGGCCCATTCTTCCACACTGAGCGCTTCGGGCACGAGAAGCAGACCTTGCGTGGATCCATCGGTTGGCTCAGGAACACGCATCCTATGCAACTTCTCGAGCCGCTTTGCCGCTTCGATGTCGCCTGTCATGGCAAGATTGCGCAGGGTCAGGAGCAAAGCCTCAACTATCGACACCTGCCGCGATACGCCACCTGCATCGCGCAGCATGATCGTGTCGCCTGCAAGATCGTGAACCAGCGTGCGCGTGTTGACCGAACCGGGAGGACGACCACGACCACGCGCCTTGCGTTTGCCGCTCATGCTGCACCGCCTTCCTGAAGATCGGGATAGCCGATTGCGCTATCGATCTGTGCCTGTGTCTCGCTACGGCTATGCAGATAGGCGTTACGCGCCCAGTCCCGCTGCGCAGCCGTGAACGTCTTGCGCTGGCCAAACCGGCTATGAAGAAGGACCCCCATGTCAAAAGGCATGCTGCGGGTGTCCACATGGATGACGCCCGGCACGCGCTGTGCAGCTGGCGCTGTGGTCAGCACGCCATGCTGTACAAATGCATCGAGTATATGGAACAGCGCTTTGCGATCGCCGGCAAGAGCGGATTTGACCAACTTACGCAGTGCAATTTCCCGCGGGACCATCTCCTTCTTGCGGTTACCCGCACGTACCGCAACCGGTTCATCGAGAATGCGCAGCACATCGGTCTCGTGCACGGGCTTCTTCTTGCGCCTGCCACTCACATTGCCCGAACGTCCGGGCTGAAAGCGTGTGTGCTTTGGCGGCCGGCCGTAACCAACCTCGTAGTCTGCCGGGTTGTCTGTCATGTCGCTCATGCCATCACCTCTTCCGTGGCGAGGAAAGCGAGCCGTTCGGCTTCCACATCGGCAAAGCTCTGACTGGTGCCGGCCAGAACCGCATCGATGCCGCACACCTGCTTCATCCGACGCACGATAACATCGCAGTAGTGTGGATCGATCTCAATCGCCCGGCCGAACCGTCCGGTGCGTTCTGCAGCAATCAGTGTCGTACCCGAGCCCCCAAAGGCATCAAGCACAATGCCATTGCGATGCGAACAGTCCCTGATCGCATCGGCGACAAGGTCGACAGGCTTCACCGTTGGATGAAGCGCCAGATCACCCCGGTCCTGACCAAAACTGTTTACCCCGGCATAGGTCCAGACATTGGTCCGGTTGCGCCCATGACGGCCCAGTTCGACATTGTTGATGTGTGCCGTAGTGCCAGACTTGAATACGAACACCAGTTCGTGCTGCGAACGATAGAGCGAACCCATCCCGGCATTGGTCTTGGCCCAGACGCAGATGTTCTTCAGCTCATCATAGACGCCGTCACCTGCCATCAGCAGCTCATGCGCATGGCGCCAGTCCATGCAAATGAAGTGCAGGGCCCCTTCTGCCGAATAGGCGGCAAGGCGCGTCATGCCGTCGACAAGGAACCGGATAAATTCCTCACGCGTCATTTCTCCGGAGGCCATGGCAAATTCGCGGTGGCGGATACGGCCAAGGCCGGAGACATGCCCCTCAATCGGGACATTATAAGGCGGATCGGTAAAGACCATCTGCGCCCGCTCGTCACCCATCAGGATATCATAGCTCGCCTTCTCAAGCGCATCGCCGCAGTACAGCTTGTGATCGCCAATCACCCACAGATCACCAGACCGGGTGACAGCTGGGCCATCGGTCATATCCGGACAACTATTATCGGCGCCATCGCTATCGATCGCAGGTGCAGCGTGCAGTTCATCCAGCAGGATATCGATCTCGGGCAGTTCGAACCCGGTGATGGTGACATCCAGATCGATGTCCAGTGCACTCAGATACGCAAACTCGAGGGCCAGCAGTTCGCGATCCCATCCCGCATTTTCAGCGAGGCGATTGTCGGCAATGACATAAGCCCTGATCTCAGCTTCGCGCATATCCGACAGACGCACTGTGGGCACTTCATCCATGCCGATCAGTTTTGCCGCTTCCAGCCTGCCGTGTCCGGCAATCACGCCGTTGCCATCATCGATCAGCACGGGATTGGTAAAGCCAAACCGATGGATAGACGCAGCGATCTGCTCGATCTGCTTTTTGGAATGTGTGCGGGGGTTGGTGGGCCTGGGCTTTAAGTCCCCAATTGGCCGGTACTCGATACTCAGTTTTGCCATTTTCATGCTCCTTTGTGTTAACCGGAGCTTTCCCATGGCAAGGGCGAAGCGCCGGGGTTAAACCTCGACCATCTTTCTTCCCTTTATTAAAACCCGCACCCCATGGCTTGGATTCGAGGTATTGGTAACGACCGCCAATGATTCGTGGCAAGTGAAAAATCACTCTGGATCGCACATTTTTAAATCGCCCGATTTGATGACTTTCCTTTTATGTTTTTCGGTCTTGCGGGACGGTGGACTGCATCTTGAAGGCGCAGATCGCCATGACAGAAAATGATCCCTGTTCACGCGCGTAAATTCCCTGTTCCGGGAATATTATTTCCCTGATCCGGGACGCGAATTTCCGTGAATTACGGCTATATAACAGGTGGTTGCACGCCAATATCCGCAGCACTCACGAATTTGACTAATATATTCCCTGTTAAACAGGGAAATATGCGCGAAACTGCGATGCTGAAATTGGTCAGTCAGAGGCGAATGGGACAAGCCGTACTGCGACGAGAGGGGGCAGAGAAAACCCGTGAATTTGTCCGCCAGATTCTCTCTTTGGCATTCTCTGCGCTACGCCTTGCGCGGCAAACGCCGCGGAACCGCGCGGTTCGTGCGAGGGCTGGGTGCTACATCTCGATATCTGGAGACTGGCTGGCGGGCCACGCCCGATGAGGATGGGCACTATACCTACGCTATCGCACTATGATTGGGCCACCGTGTAGCGTCTTTCTCCGCCGATTGTCGCCGTAGAGGGCAGCGGCCTGTTCGCCTAGGTGGTCCCCATTTCTAGTGTTTTGAAATGAGCCGCTGCACAATGCCATGAGCAGGGCTGGCGAAACCTGCGCGTCAGGCACCCCACGCATCGATGACCTGCGACAGCGGGAACGGATTCTGTTCCTTGCGCCACTCATGATAGGGCGCGGCCGTCTGACTATAAGGGCCGGGTTGAGGCCGGTCGAATTGAACCCGCGTCGGAATATGAAAGGCGCTACCGAATACGATTGCCTCGCCTGACGACAGGATAGTCACCTGATCGAGCAGCCGTCTCGCCTGCATTGGAATGATGCGCCGGAAATGGTCGATATCGTCAGGATTTTGTAGGCGATGGCTGATAAAGTTGGCGCACTGGCTGATGATCGTCTGGCTGATCTCGCTCGGCCGCTGGCTGGCGATGATGAGTGAAAGGCCGAATTTGCGCCCCTCTTTGGCGATGCGCTCGTATGTCAACCGCGCTAGGCGATGACCGCGATCCTCGTCTGAGCGGGCCGGGCGGGCATAGTTGTGCGCCTCTTCGAGAACAAGCACCCACGGATGCTTATAGCGCGAGGCTGCGGGCAGGCGCTCACGCGCCTCCAGCAACACCCGCCCGATCACCGCGCAAGCATAGGGAAGAACCTCGTTGCTCAACATTGACAGGTCGAGCACCGAGACTTTCGGTCCCGTTGCAGCACCAAGCCCGAAGCGTGCGAACCATGAGGACAGCTTCTCGATCTTCGTATCGGTCTCCTCATAGTTGAGGAAGGCGCGCCATCGCTTGTCGTCGAGGCGGGTTTTCAGCCGCAGCTTCAACGTCGTCAGGTGGGCATCGACGCGAAACGTATCCTCCTTGGATACGGCCCGATTGATAAGCGATGGATCGGTCAGGGTTGCGCGGGCGATCGGCAACGGAGAGTCCGCAGTGCGTGCACCGGCCTCCGCCGTGCCGCTACCACCGACGATCTTGGCGCGAATCGCGTCTTTCAGCTTCTCCGCCTCCGCAGCTATGGCGGCCTGATTGTTCATGACCTCGGTGTTGAAATCGTTAGCTGACCTATGAGCGGTAAACAGGCCAGCGAACGGGTCTGTATCAATGTCTGTATCGGCGAGGTGGCCGACCACGGCATCGCAATAGGAGCCGGCTGCCTTCTTCTTGATCTTCGTCAGTTCGCTCAAGAGCTGGTCGAGCGCGCTCATGCCATTCTGAAACGCTCCCATGCTGGCGGCGGCGGTGGCACTGCCGCCCTTGGCAATCGCCCACCAGTCTTTCAGCACGGGCTCCTGCGTTTGCTCCGACGCGCTCAGCCACGCACAGATTTCTTCGGCGTTCAGAAACCAGAGCGGAAGGCTGAACTCCTTGCCATTGAGGTAGATGCGATCCGGCAAGCGTTGCGCCGCTTCAGCCGTCGGGAAGGCCTTGGCATACTCGCCATTGATGTCGAGGATGAAGACGTGCGGCTCCTCGGCCGCGCCATCGAGCGCAGCCATCGCCTTCTGGATCAGGCTCGACACCGAGAAGGATTTGCCCGAGCCGGTATTGCCCACGATCGCGAGCGGCCGCGAGAACAGGTCGTTATAGGAGGCCCGCACGACGTTGCGGTCTTGGCCGGTCGGGAATCCGATCTTCAGATCGCAATCGAAATCCTTCGCGTCATAGTCCTCTGGCTTGTTGCGCCGCGGTGGTATCTCGAACACCGCGCGAAGGATGTCCGGCGATCCGATCTCCGCGGGAGTGTCGAGTGTTGGCAGCACCGAGATGCCTGGACTGAAGGTAGGCTCCTCGTCCTTGTGCTCGATCGTGCCCAGCAGCTGTACGCTGGCAACGCGGCGTGGTTTCATCAGTTCGAGGTTTAGATCGTCCCCGCTACCGGGATCGAAGGTCTCGCGAGCTTCCAGATCGGTGATGATGCCGATGACCGTTTCCCCCGCACCGAGCGAGAAGGTCAGATAGGCGTTGATTGCGATGGCCGCCTGCACGCCGTCTAGCGTGGCGCGTAACGCCGACCGAGTTTCGGGCAGCAATTCGACCTTCACTCGGAAGCCTTGAACCGACACGATGTGCCCGACGAGGCGCGGATTATCCATCCGCGCCCTCCGTGTCCGCTCCGGCTGATGTTGCGGACGAAGCGATCTGCTTTTCGAAGCGGCGCAAGCGAAGGAAGTCGTCGAGCCACTGCACGTCGGGCATCACCGTTCGCGCAAAGTCGTCGAAGGTCGCGAGCTTGAATGGTGTTGCTGAGAAGGCATCCGTCGTCGGACATAGGACGAAGGCGCGCTTACCGAGATCCTTGTATCGCCGGATGCGTGCGATCACCGGACTGTTCGGATTTGGTTCGACTACCAGCATCACAAGCGACGGATTCATGAGCGCATTCTCGATGATCCGGCTGACATGATCGTCGCCGAAGCCATAGCCCAGCACGAGGAGGAAGGTCTGGGGGATGCCGAGCCGCACCTGAAAGGACCGGAAGAGGTGAGCGTAGGGCATCGCAAGCGTCTGAGCGAATTTGTTCGCGGTCGGTAGAATCCCGACCGAAGGCGTCCCTCCGACCAGAGACAGAAGCGACGCGGCTTTCTGCTCGGCCGTCATGGCGGCGTAGGTCTGAAAAGGGGTCAGATCAGGATGACGCGCGCGCATCTCGGTGCCCTGCTCGAACCAGTGGATCGAGCCGTGGAGCTTGTAGAAATGCAGGAACTTGTCGAAGCGCCGTACACGGCCCTCCGCCACCTCGCCCGGATAGTAGATGTCCAAACCATAAACGGAAGGGTCGAACCGGCCGGCTGCGCGGCCGGTGAAACCGTCAAAATACTGGACGCCGAGCAGCTCCAATGCCTGCTCGAAAAGCGTGTCGTAATTGAGCGTGAAGAGATGGGTGCGTCCGAGGTTGCTATCGCGAGCCACGAGTTTGGATAGAAATGCAAGATGCGGCACGATGCCATCAGCGGACGCGGCCAGCCCCGTATCAGGGAGCGAAAGCGCGCACTCGGCGAAAATCGCCATGCGAAGGCGATCGACGAGCCAACGCAGATCGGCGACGCTGGGCGCCGGCGTACTGGGCCACGTCACGGCGGAAAATGGTCCGCCCGTAGACTCCGCGACGACCAGAGCATTGGCGACGAACGAAAGCCATGCCTCGAAACCGATCGGGTCATCATCGTCGAAGGCGGCGAGAAGGACAGCGTTCTTGCGGGCTTCGATGATAGCAGCGACCGAGGCGGGGATGTCGGGCAGCGCCTGGATCGTGGCGAATACAGCCGTTTCGAGATTGGCCATCGTCTTACCGCCGACGGAAACCGACGTGCCCGATCCCGTCAGAACGACGAGATTCTCCATTCGTAGCCATTCGGATATGAGCGCTTGAAGGCGGACACGCCCCTGCTTCTGATCGAGACCCGCCAGTAGGTTCCCGATGCCGCCGTCTTCAGCGAGGCCAATGAGCTGATATTCGATAGGTGCCGGCGGCACGGTCGTCATAATATTCCCCCAGTCAGTCCCCGCGATCGTGACTGGCCTTAGCCGAATACCTCCGAGCCTGCACCACGCATATCCATCACGAGCTTTTCGGCGAACCGGCTCGCTATTCGATGAGGAGCATGATTTGCTATTCCCGAGCTGATGCCGGGGCACGATTCTTGATAGCGATCTTCACACCATCGGCGCACATTGTCGCGGAGCGCCCGGTCGCTAAGTATGAACGCTGCGACGCTGACACCGATCACCATCCGTCGAATGGCGGTAAACGGATAGCGGCTTGAAAGCTCCAATCCGTAATCGCGCGCGCTCAGCATGGTGTGAGCTTGCCAACGTGTCTCTGGGCGGTGTCTGAAAAACTGCTCCACAGCTTCGATTTGGCGATCTGATGGAAGATCGGAGTTCAGACTACCAACGACCGGGAACGTCTGCTGGACCGTAAAGGTCTCGACGTCGCCCTCACGTCCAACGAAGCGGACAATCTTCTGCCGGCGGCGATTAGCGGGCCGGTTCTTTCGGCGATAACATTTGCCCGCTGCTGCAAGGTCGAGCGTGAATTCTTGCCTGGCCGTTAGATCGTGAGATTCTATCGTCATGTCGCCATGCCTCCGGCGAAATATGGAAAGCGGGTTGCTTACAACGCGGCCGTGGTGTCGCTGGGTACATCGTCGCGACCGACACGCGCTGGCATAGATCTCGGTGATTTACCGCAGGGCGCGTCTCCTGGCTGCAATCCAGTTCAAGTGACATCGGCGGATGCCGACAAACTCATTGCGCTACTCGGCACGGAGTATTTGAGACGGTCATGCATTTACCGAACTAAGCCGCCAGAAGATCAATCGAGGCGGATCGCCGAGCGCAGCCGCATGTTGAGACGATCCACCATCCAGACAAGACTTCCGCGCCAAAAACCGTACAACCGTGCCTGATGGCTGCGGTACAGCATTGCATGGCTCAACTGGGCCAGTCTTCCTCTTATCGTCGTTCCCTTGAATAATCCGTATTTTCCGAGTGAGCCAAAAGCATCATATTCGGCAAGCGATACGAGAGAACCGAAATCCCGATAGTTAAAATCAGGCGGCCGCTTTCCACGCGAGATGACGGCGGGAAGATGACGAATCAAATGCTGCGCCTGCTGGTGGGCGACCTGCGCCGTTGGCGGCAGGGGACGTTCCCCTTGGGACAAGGTAAGGCTTGAGCAATCTCCGAGTGAAAAAATGTTTGGGTCCTGTGTCGTCTGCAGTGACGGCAGCACGACAAGTTGGTTGCCTCGGGTGCTCTCGAGTCCATCGAGATTGGTCAGAAAAGCGGGCGCTTTCACGCCGGCAGCCCATACTTTGAGAGACGCGGTGACCGTTGGGCCATCGTCAAGCTCGAAGCCTTCCGTCGTTGCCGCACTGACCTTAGAGTTAGTCATCACCCTGATGCCGATACTCTCAAGCCTCTCCTCCGTTGCCTGCGAGATGTCGTCTGGAAAGGCCGGCAACAAGCGTGGCCCACTCTCGATCAGGGTGATCCTGATCCGGGATGATAGTGCTGGGGCGCCGTAGGCCTCCGCGATCTGCGTGAGTTGCATTAGTTCGGCCGCGAGTTCGACGCCGGTCGCGCCACCGCCTACTATTGCGATGGATAAGTCCTGTTCCTGCGCGACGGATTGCAGCATCCGAATACGGACTTCACGGTTGAATGCGTCAGCCTGCAAGCGGGAATCAATTTTGAAGCAATATTCCTGTACACCAGGTGTTCCGAAGTCATTGGCCTCGCTTCCAACCGATATGACGAGAGTGTCGTAGGCGATTTCCCTTGCAGGAACGAGCAACCGACCATCTGGAGCATGGAGCGGAGCGAGGCCTATCGTGCGATTGGCCCGATTGAGACTGCACATCTCGCCAGGCTGATATTCGAAGCCAGCATCTCGGGCTTGTGCGAGATAAGGCGTCTGCTGTTGAGATATATCACGTGTACCTGCCGCGATCGTGTGAAGCATCGGCTTCCAGATATGGGCGGAATCACGATCGACCAATATGACAGCCGGCATACTCTGATCGTTCTTCGACCGGCGTCCGAGCGAGGTGGCAATTTCGACCCCTGCTACTCCACCACCCACCACAACGATCCTTCTGCGCCGCCTGTCGACATTCATAAACGATCTCCAGATTGACATTAGGTTAGTGATAGCTCACATAAATCGAATGTCCAAATCGAATATCGCTGCACGCCGTGGCCGACCGGCCGATCCTCAGGCACGTGCTAAGCGTCGCTCACAGATTCTGGAGGCTGCGCATCGATGCTTTGCGCGGAAAGGGTTTCACCTTACGACCGCCGCGGAGATCAGTGCTGAAGCCGAGATAAGTGTTGCCGGCCTCTATCAGTATTTTCCGAGCAAAGACGATCTCATTCTAGCTCTGATCGAGTTAGATCTCGCCGAAAGCGTTGGCCTCATCGAAGTTCTGATGGCCAGTGAGAACTTTTTTGATGGTGCTGAAAGCATACTCCTCTTGGCTATGCAGGACGAACGGCAGCAAGCCATGTCGCGCCTTCGGCTAGAAATTATAGCTGAAGCGAGCCGCAAACCGGAAATTGCTGAGATTGCGATCTCCTGCGACCAGCGTTTTACCACGGCGATGGTTCGAGCCGTCACTTTGGCACAAGCAAAAGGCCAGATCGCAAGTTCAGTCGATCCGTATGAGCTAACGATCGCATTTAACTGTATAATGGATGGGCTGTTCGGGCGCATTTGTTTACCCGGTTACGCTCGCGCTCAGTTAGTGACTGCTTGCGTCGATATGATGCGCCGCGCCGCCGTACCAATCTGATTTCTAAGGACTAACACATGTCAAACACGGCCATAGATTGCGTGCCATATATTAGTAAGGCCTCAGTTATATCAGTTCGCCGCTGGCTGATGATAGGGTCAGTTGTGCTGGCATCAGGGCAACTCGCCGGGTGTGGATCATCCCAGCCAGAACCTGCGCCGCTCAGGACGGCTCTCACGGCGACGGTGCAGCAAGCTAGTTCAAGCGACACCCAGATCACTGGCATCGTCCGATCATTGGGGTCTTATGATATTGCCCCCGAGAATCCTGGGCGGCTTGTTCGGCTAAGAGCAAACATCGGCGATAGGGTCGCGCAGGGTCAAATTCTTGCAGAATTCGACGCGGAGCCATTCCGACTTCAGGCGTCCCAGTCCCGAGCGCAGATGCAGGCCGCGAATGTTGATCTGGATGCTGCCCGCCGTGAGGCAAAACGTCTTGAAGGGCTTGTTGAGGCTGGCGCGGCGGCGCGGCAGGATCTTGATGCCGCAAGGACAAACGTCAGCCGTGCGGAAGCACAGCAGCGGGCTACCTCCGACCAAGCTGCGCTGAATGCCCGTGCCTTGGCAAAAACCCAATTACGCGCGCCCGTGGCCGGGGTGATTACGGCTCGTCAAGGCGAGCTTGGCGCCATACTTCCGGCTGGGGCCCCCGTGTTCTCGCTGGAAGGTGCGGGTGAACGCGAGATCGTTGCTTCGGTCTCCAGCGCGACGGCCGAACAGCTACGCATCGGAACGATCGTGCGTTTCAATATCGGTGGTTCGGGCGGGCAAGCTCGATTGTCCGGCCTTTCTCCGCGATCTGCCGGTGTGGATGCACAGACAGCGCGGTTCACCATCGTTTCAGGCACCGCAGCACCCGGAGCGGCCGTCGAAGTTCGCTTGCCAGCCGGAGGAGCCACCAACGGCGATTTGATGCTGCCTTTGTCGGCCGTCATCGCTGACCGCTCCGGTGCCCGCCGGGTTGTCGTTGTCGGTCAGGACGGTCGAACGACGGCAGAACCGGTTCAGATCATCAGCGTCTCCTCTGCGGGCGCGCTGGTGCGGGGACGGTTATCTCCTGGCCAGCGCGTCATTGCCACTGGCGCTGAACTCATCAAGGCTGGCGAACGTGTTCGCCCGCTCACCTTCACGCCTTGAACGCGGTAGGCATCATGTCCCTCACTGAAATCGCCATGAAGCGGTCACGCTTCACTCTGACCGGCGCCGTCGCCTTGCTCATCGCAGGCTTGGTGATCCTGATCGGATTCCCCGCCACCGAGGAGCCGACCGTCCCGTTTCGGGCTGCCACAATTGAAGCCTATCTTCCGGGCGCAACACCTGAGCGTCTGGAGAGCCTAGTGGCCAAGCCGCTCGAAGAGCGTGTGCGAACCGTTGCCGAAGTCAAAAAAATGGAAACGACTCTGCGCCCTGGCGTGGTGATCATGACCATTGCGCTTCACAGCAATGTCAGTCCTCAGCGCGTAAACCAGGTCTGGCAGACCTTGCGCGCTCGAAGCCAGGAGGCCGCAGCGCTCTTCCCGGCAGGCACGATCGGCCCAGTCCTCAACGATTCCTGGGGCCGGGTATCAGTTATGACCCTTGCGCTTACTGGCGAAAGTTACAGCCAGGGTCAGCTACAGGAAGCTGCGCGCGCGGCACGATTGCGGTTGCAAGGCGTGACCGGCGTTGAGCAGGTCTCGCTTCACGGTGTGCGTGAAGAACAAATTTACATTGAAATATTGCCAGCGCGCCTCGCTGCGGCTGGCATCAGCCTGGAAGCCGTCGCCAAGGCGATCGGTGATCGGAACATGGTGGTGTCGGCCGGCGAGCTCGATGTGTCCGGACGCACTCTGATGCTTGATGCCTCCGGTCAGCTCAAGACAGCCTCTGCGGTCGGGGCTGTACCCGTCGCCCTTCCAGGCGGAGGTTCCGTCCCGCTTTCCACGATCGCCAAGATCGAACAACGCCCCCAGGACCCTCCGACGGCTGCTGCCGTTTTCGACGGCAAACCGGCGATCGTACTCGGCGTCTCGATGCGCACGGGCCTGAACGTCGTCGATTTCGCTGACGCGCTCCGCGCGGGAGTCGCCTCCGCACAAGCAGACCTCCCGATCGGGATGACCCTTTCCCCGATCACCGATCAGGCGGAGGTCGTGGGCCACAATCTGCAGAAGGTCGGCAAGATTTTCGCGGAGACGGTCGTCATCGTCATGGGTGTCGTCGTCGTGTTTCTCGGTTGGCGTGCTGGATTGGTCACCAGTGTGATTGTGCCGCTAACGGTCCTCGGCACTCTTCTGGTGATGAGCGTGCTTGGGATCGAACTGCACCAGATCTCAATCGCCGCCATCATCATCGCGCTTGGTATCTTCGTCGACAATGCCATCGTGGTAGTCGAGGATTATCAGCGACGTATTGGAGATGGCGAAGCCGCCGAATCCGCTGCTATCCATGCGGGCAAGACTATGGCCGCGCCGCTGCTGGTTTCGTCTCTGGCTATCATCCTGGCCTTTACCCCGCTGGTGGCCGGGTCGAGTGAAACTGCCGAATACATGCGCAGCCTCGCTATTGTTCTCGGCGTCACATTACTCCTGTCGTTGTTTCTCGCCCTGACGGTCGTGGCACTACTCTGCAAGATGTACATCAAAGCCCCTCACGAGGAGCATGAGAAGGACGACTGGATCGGGCGGCTCAGGCGCTGGTACGGGCGCAAAGTACTAATCATTGTCGGCCGTCCAGCAACTGTAGCTGTCGCAATGGTTGCGCTCCTCGCAGGGGCGACCGTCCTCAATGGCCTCCTGCCTCAAGGGCTGCTGGGTCCGTCTGACCGTGCCCAGGTACAGATTCCGATTGAGATCGCCCCCGGAGGCGCCACTCGGGAAAGCCTGAGGGTGGCTCAGGAAATCTCGGCAAGGATAAGCGATCGGAAGGCGCATCCGGAAGTCGTCAGCAACGTGGTTTATGTCGGCGACGGTGGACCGCGGTTCATTCTTGGCCTCAACCCGCCTCTGCCGGCTGGCAACCGCGCCTACGCCGTCGTCAATCTTGCCAAGGGCGCTGATAGCGATGCTGTCGTGCGCGAACTGCGCGACGATCTCACCACCCGTTTTCCGCAGGCGCGTATCGAGCCCAAGCGCTTTTCCCTGGGGATGTCGGAAGCCGGCAAGGCGGTGTTCATTCTTACAGGGCCCGATCGCGACACATTGAGCAAGGCTGCCGAGAAGCTCAAATCGGCACTGCGTACAGTGCCGGGGACGCTCGACGTCCGAGATGATGCTGAAACGGTGATCCCGCGCCTTGTCGTAGATATCGATCGCGCACGCGCGGAAGCCGCCAGCGTCACGCCGGCCGACACGGCGCGTGCCCTGCAAGCGGCTTACTCGGGGTAACGGTCACCACATTGACCCGTGGCGAACTCACGACCCCGGTCGTATTGCGCGCCGATGCGACGCTGCGCCTTTCGCCCGACGCAATCTCGGCGACGCTGGTCAAGCCGGGCGTTACGCTTGGCGATATCGCGACAGTGCGCCTGGCCGATCAGGACAGCGTTTTAAATCGCCGCAATCAATACCCCACGATTATGGTTAGTGCGCGCCACCCCACTCTGACGGCCCAGGCACTGACCAGCAAGGTCGCCGACGCGGTCGCCAGCCTCGACCTGCCAGCCGGGCATTCGGTGATCCCGGGGGTGAGATCGAAGAATCTGCCGAAGCCAATGGCGGCCTGATCCAGTATTTGCCGATAGCACTCTTCGGCATGGCCGGACTGTTCCTGTGGCAGTTTGGTAGCGTCAGGAAGACGATGATCGTCATGGCCTCGATCCCATTCGTCATCATTGGGGCGACCTTGGGTCTGTTCCTCGCCCGTCAGGAGATGAACTACACCGCCACGCTCGGTCTGCTGGCGCTGGCTGGAATCATCGTCAACAATGCGGTTCTACTGCTCGAACGAGTAGTCGAGGAGCGGGCCAACGGTGCCGGTCATGTCGATGCCATCGTCCGTGCAGCGGAGGTCCGTTTGCGCCCGATCATCATGACCAAGCTTACCTGCATTGTCGGTCTTCTGCCGCTGTTCGCCTTCGGCGGCGATCTTTGGCGACCGATGGCAGCCGCGATGATCGGAGGCCTGGCGCTCGGCACGCTTATCACTTTGGTCCTGATCCCGGCGCTCTATTCGCTGTTGTTCCACCGCCTGCCGGCTTTGCGAACCCGTTCTGCCCCGCCTCAGGAGGCTTTGTCATGAGATCGCAAGTTGTCTTACTCGCTTCGGCTGCGCTCGCGCTAAGCGGTTGTGTCAGTCTCTCTGAGCGAACACCAGTTCCCCCGGTGATGCCGACCTGGACGGTGATTGCAGAAGGACAGAGTGCCCAGCCGGTCGTTCTGGACTGGTGGCGGGCATTTAATGACCCGGTGCTCGATACATTGGTCAGCGATGCGTTGGCGCGCAATGCCGATCTCGCCGCCGCTGCCGCAAACCTCAAAGCGGCTCAGGCACTGGTTGGCGAAGCGAAGGCCAGCGCTCTGCCAGGTGGATCGGTTGAAGCTGGCGTCTCCAGCAGGCGCGTTGCGGGATTAGCCCAGCCCCCATTTCCGGGGGCGCCTGATCGCTATCCGGACCAGAATCTGGCAAATGTCGGAGTCACGCTCGGGTGGGAAGTCGATCTGTTTGGACGCATCTCCGCGAACCTCGCAGCAGCACGCGCTCAGGAAGGTGAAGCTCTATGGCTGCGCCGGCAGACAGAGGCTGCGGTAGCGGCGTCGGTTGTCCGCGCTTATGTGGAGAATCGCTACGCTGCCGAGCAAGAGCTGCTGGTGCAGAAGCGCATCGCCGCGCTGGAGGCAATTTCACTGAGTGTCGATAAAGCGGAAGCGCTCGGTGCCGCTTCACGCATAGATCGCGAGGCGGCAACTAGTGCGCTTGCCCTGGCGCGAGGTCAGTTACCTGACCTTGTCGCTTCACGCCGCAATAGCGCACGACGTCTGTCGATCCTTGGCGGGCGCGTGCCTGACCCCAATCTGGCGCCAGGCAGTCTACCCATCGCTCCCAGCGTGCTTGATGCCGGCGATCCGGCAGCCATGCTGCGCCGACGACCCGATGTCGGCGCAGCCGAGCAGCGGCTTGCTGGCACTGTGGCACAAGCGCGTATTGCGGTCACAGATCTCTATCCACGTATTTCGCTAGCCGGAAATATCGCGCTTTCAGCTCGGCCTGACCGGCTCGGCGATGATGGCGCCGTAGGATTTGCGGTTGGGCCGAGCCTGATCTGGGGTTTGTTTGATATGCCCCGGCTACTACGCCGGGTGAAATCTGCTGATGCTAGATCGGAAGCCGCGCTTGCACAGTGGCAGGCCGTGGTTCTGGCCGCACTCGAAGAGTCCGATAGCGCCTTGGAGGCTTGGAACTCAAGTCGGTGGGCCGCCAATGAGGCAGAAATTGCCGCGCGCTCTGCCGAGCAAAGCGCTGAATTGGCGACAGTTCGGGAAAATGCGGGTCAGATTTCTGCTCGTGCACGGTTGGGCGCGCAAGTCGAAGCACTGGATGCAAAGTCGACCGCCTTGGCCCGGCGAGTTCAGAAAACGCAAGGCTGGATAGCCGCGCAGCTCGCGTTGGGAGCAGGCTGGCGCGACATCCGCCCTTAAGTTCAATAATCAAAATCCCGTGGTGCAATGAACCATCATTCAACGACGTCATTTAATAAGGGAACTAAAAATGCATCCTTTCTTTCCCTATGCTGCGTTGACGGCTGCTATTATATGCGAAGTGACCGGCTCGACTTTCATGGCAAAATCTGAGCAGTTTACTCGGCCAATTCCGACACTTTTGATGGCATTATTCTTTGGGATGTCATTTTACTGTTTGACGCAAGCGCTCCGCGTTATCCCTCTTGGCATAACATATGCAATTTGGGCTGGATGCGGCATCGTTCTCACTGCCATCGTGGGGGTTGTTGTGCTCCGCCAGGCTTTGGATGTGGCCGCGATCATTGGCATCGGCCTGATCGTTTCAGGCGTGGTCGTTATGCAGGTCTTCTCAACCTCGTCCGGGCATTAATTTGCCGTTCAATATCCGGCAACTTCGCTACGCTATCGCGGCAGCAGATCACGGTTCCTTCTATCGTGCGGCACGTGCCCTAGATGTCGAGCAATCGACTCTGAGCCGGGCTATCCTGAAGCTGGAACACTCTATCGGCATGTCTATTTTTGAGCGCTCGCGTTCAGGTGTCACAACAACGCTGGCTGGAAGCACCTTCATCCGCAGCGCTAAGCCGATGGTAGACACAGCCGATAAGTTGGTAAAAATGATGCGTGCAGCAGGTCAGGGCCGTGCTGGTGGCCTGATGATCGGACACAACAGTTCCGTTTCTGCCGGCAATTTGCGTGCAACGATATTGAATTGGATCGAAACTCACCCGGATGTTGATGTGGAGTGCGTTGAATCCGACAGAAGTCTACTTCTGGCCGGACTGAATACTGGAGAAATTGACATCGCAATCTTGATGGGCGTTGCGGGGCAGAACGGATTTCGCTGCGAACCGGTGTGGAGCGAGCGAATGCTCGTTGCATTACCCGAGTCGCATCCACTCGCGAACCAAGATGTCGTGCACTGGACTGATCTTCGGGAAGAGCGCTTCCTATTACCAATCACCGACCCTGGCCCAGCTATTCGCGATATGCTGCTTGGCCGTCTGGCGTTGTCCGGCAGTAAGCCCGATATTCGAGTATTGCGGTCGAGCCGAGAGACTGTGTTGAGCATGCTAGGCGTTAGCTCTGGCGTGAGCATCGTTTGCGAAGGTTCGACCGGCGCACTGTACCCTGATGTTGTGTATCGGCCAATACACGGGGAACAAGGGCCGGCACTAACTGGCTTTTCCGCCTATTGGTGCGAAGACAATATCAATCCGACTATTCACCGTTTCCTCGGATTCATCAAGAGTCGCTACGCGCTAACCTTTGATTTCTCGACAAAAATACAGTAATTTACACAGAATTTTCTGGAGATATCTACTATGTCTCACAGCAAGACAATCATTATCGTGTTAGTCAACTTGGCCATCGGTTTTGCGGGAGGCTTTGCCTTACGACCGCTGATTGCGCCGATCCCTCAAGCGAGGATTACCGCCACCGGGGCAGCGGTGGCCAAGGCATCGGACGACGCACGCGGCACACAGTATTTCGTCGCTCATATCGACGAGGCTCGACAGTTGGTGGCCGGATGTCGTGACGGCTCGGTCCGTGGCGGCGAATGCGCCACGGCCGAAGAAGCGATCATCAAGGTGGATGCTCAGGATCGCCGCCGACGCTTCCTGGGTAACTGATGGCAGCGAGGCGGTCAGCTCTTCGAGGTATCCCGTCGCCGCGAGAATCCTCGGTCGCTCGCCATGAACTTCGCCAGCATTGGCGAGACGAGCTTCTCAGGAACGATAGCATCCCCGCCGGTCTCGGCCGCAAGCGCGGCGGCGTAGGCCGTGAGATCGCGGTGAACAGCGGCAGGCAACTCCACCGTGAGCTTGACGGGGCGATCGTCGGCCAGCGGCCCGAGCTTCAACTTCGTCATCGCGTTACTCCGATGGGTTCGAGCACCAAGTCGCGGGTCAGCACCACGCGCAGCGGATGCCCCGGCCGGATGGTGAGCGTGGGCGGCACATTGAGCTGCCGACGCACGATCTGCTGGCCGGTCTGGTTGATGGTGTCCTGCGAGCCGCGTCGCAGTGCGCGGGTCAGGTCGTCCTCGCTGTCTGCGCCCAGCTCAGCACCGACCCCCAAAAGCGTCGAAACGGCCGCCGCCTTCAGGAGATTGCCCCAATGCTGGTTGACGCGGTCCTGTAGGCCCGCAAACCCTGCGCCATCGGTGCCGGGCTGGCGCTCGAGAACGATCGAACGTCCGTCCGGCAGGATGAGCCGGTCCCAGGCCAGCAGCACGCGTGTCTGACCCGCGGCGACCTCACTGTCATACTCGCCAATCAGCCGCGCGCCCTGCGGGATGAGGAGGATGCGCCCCGTAGGGCTGTCATAGACGTTGGCCGTTACCTGCGCGGTGATCTGGCCGGGAAGGTCGGAGCGGATGCCGGTGATGAGGGCAGCCGGTATCAAGCTGCCGGCCTGCACGATGTTGGGTGATGACGGCGTGGTCAGCCTCTCGACACTGACCGTGCGCTGGTTCGGCGCCTGCGCCATGAAGGTGCGCCTTCCCGCTTGATCGCTTTGCGCCGACGCATCGCCCGTCGCCGCAGGCGCTGGAGTCGGCGCTGCGAGAACCGGCGTAACCGGGGTGTCCGGTGATGCGGCGCTTCCGCTGCCGCCGAGGAAGACCGAGCTGGTGCGGGCCGCGTCGCGCTCCTGAGCGGCACGCTGCCGAGCCGCCTCCGCCGCCTGAGCGCGCGGATCGGGCGGACCTGGCTGCGCGCCGACCGGCGGCACGGTGACATCCTCGCCGCGCTGCTGTGCCGATACGATCGGTCGGCCGAGGTCGCCGGGCAGCGGCGGGCCGAGCCGGGGCGCTTGGGCATAGTCGCGGGGCCCCGACGTGATAGTCTCGGCCGTGGCGCGGCTATCGGTGTTGTAGAGTTCCTGCGCGGCCCGATCGCTCGGCGGTCGTAGCGCATAGATCAGCGAACCACCTATGCCGAGGCCGGCGGCGACGCCGACGACGGCGAGCGCTTTACGGGAAAGCCGCATGACGCGGGGCGGATCGCCGCGAAGCTGGAACGCCGCCGGATCAGGGCGGGCCGACTGTGCGGCGGGCCGATCCTCGACGGACGGATCGTGGCTGTCGGTCACGGCCGCCCCCTCCGTCCATCGTCCCGCACGATGCGGACACGCTGCTCGGTGCGCCGGTCGCCCAGGCGCAGCTCGGCGGCAGCGAACAGGCGATCGACCACCATGTAGCGGCTTTGCACGCGGTAATTGACCAGCTCGGCGTCGCCGGCCACGCCGGTCACGAAAAGCGGTGGCATCTCGCCCTGCGAGATCCCGGCGGGAAACTCGATGAAGACCTGCCTTCCGTCGTCGAACGCGCGGGCCGGACGCCACGGCGCTCTATCGCCGTCGATGCGATAGCGGAAGTTGAGCGCCGCCACGTCCACGCCGGTCGCTACCGGTGCAGCCGCAGCAGCAGCCGCGTTGCGGCCTTGCAAGGCGATGAGCTGGTCGTGCGGATAGGTCCAGGACACTGACGCCATGTAGGTCACGGGGGTGGCGCGCAGCTCCAGATGGTAGGTGCGCCGATCCGTATTGATAATGAGGTTGGTGGCGAGGTCGGGTCGGGTGGGCTTTACCAAGATATGCACGCGGGCAGCTGCTCCGCTGCCGCTCACCGTATCGCCGATGATCCACCGCACCGTGTCGCCCGCCGCGACCGGCCCCGGCCCGACAAGCTGCTCGCCTTGCTGCAAGGCGATGTCTGTCACCTGACCGGGCGCGGTATAGACCTGATAGAGCGCGCCTTCGGTCCACGGGTATTGCTGGATGGCGTTGAGGAAGCCGTCGCGCACCGGCTGGACGCGCGCGGCATCGTTGGCGTCGCCGACACGGCGGCGCGGATCGGCGGGCTCCGGCGGTCGCGCGCGCTCCGTCACCGGCTTCAATTGACCGGGGAGCGGCAACGGCTCGGGGATCGTGACGATCTCGACCGCGCGGGGCGGCTCGGCCGCGGGCGTCGCGGCGATCGCCGGGGGCGGATCGTCCAACGCGATCACGGGCGGCCTGGCCGACGTGGTGGCGCAGCCGGCGAGCGCGGATGCGGAGACGAAGAGCGCGGCCGTGGCCACGCGGCGGATGAGTATGCCGGTCATTGCGACAGCTCCTTCGACCAATTGAGGGCGTTGACGAAGACGCCGAGCGGATTCTTGCGCAGGGCGTCGGGGGTGCGCGGCGGCTGCACGACGATGGTGAGGATCGCCGACCAGCGTTCGGTGGCGGCAAGGCTGCCGTCCTGATAATGGCGCTCGATCCAGGCGACGCGGAAGCTGTCGGGTGAGGCGCGGATGACGCTCGACACTTCCACCGCGACCTGCCCCCGACCGACATTGGCGAACGGGTCGTTGGCCCTCGCGTAATCGTTGAGCGCGAGCGCGCCGCGATCGGTGGTGAAATCGTATGCTCGAAGCCAGTTCTGACGGACGATGACCGGATCGGCCGGTATCGCGCGGACCTGCTCGATGAAGCGGGCGAGATGGAACGCGACCTGCGGGTCGGTGGGACGGTAGCCGGCCTCGGCCGGCGCGACCGCTTGGGCCTCGCCGAGCCGATCGACCTGCACGACCCAGGGGACGATATGGCCGCGCGTCGATTGCCAGACCAGACCGCCGGCCAGAACGCCTGAGAGGGACAGCGTCCCGAAGAAGGCGAGCCGCCAGTTCTTCGCCTGCACGCGCGCCGAGCCCATGCGGTCGTCCCATGCCTGCGCCGCGCGCTGATAAGGGGTGGTCGGCGCGGGCGTCTGGCCGTAGCGGATGCTCGGTCGCTTGAACATGGGTCAATCCTTCTGGCTGGTGTCGACGGACGCGCCGCTGCCGCCGCCATCGCCGGAGCGCAGCGTGTGGGCAGCGATGGTCGCGCCGTGGGTCATGGTCTGGCGGTTCTTCATCGCGGACGCCCAGGCGGGCGCGCCGGCCGGTGCGTCCGGCGACGGCGTGGAGCTGCCGCCCGAAATGGTCCCGCCGGTCGCGGTGACGGCGGCACGTCCGCCGGAACGGTAGCTATCCTTGAGCGAGGCTGCCGCCTTGCGCAGCGGCGACATGGCTGCGCCGACGGCGGCTTGTCCGACGCCGCCTGCGCCGCCAGCGACTGCGGCCGCGCCGGACTTGCCAGCCGAACCAAGCGCATAGGCGCTGTTTGCGGCCCCGGACGTGAAGGCGGCGCCTCGCGCGGCGCCACCGGCCGCGCCCACCGCAGCGCCGACGCCGAGCCGGGCCGCAGCGGCGCCACCGGCCAGCGCACCGCCGGCCGCGAGCACGGTCCCCGCTGCGGCCCCTGCGCCAAGCGCCGGGCCGCCGGAGACAATGCCATTGGCGATCGACGGGCCGAAGATGCCAAGGCCGAGAAGGCACAGCGAGGCGAGCGCGACGGCCAGCGCGTCCTCGATGCTGGGCTGCGCGCCGCCGAAGCCGGCGCGGAACTCGTCGAACAGGGTCGAACCGATGCCGACGATGACGGCGAGCACCAGCACCTTAATGCCTGACGAGATCACCAGCCCCAGCACGCGCTCGGCCATGAACGCGGTCTTGCCAAACAGGCCGAACGGGATGAGCACGAATCCGGCGAGCGTCGCCAGCTTGAACTCGATCAGCGTCACGAAAAGCTGGATCGCCAGAATGAAGAAGGCGAGGATGACCAGCAGCCAGGCGATCAGCAGCACCGCGATCTGGATGAAGTTCTCGAAGAACGCGACCCAGCCCATAAGGTCGGAGATGGATTCGAGAATAGGCTGGCCCGCTTCCAAGCCAACCTGCGCGACGCGGCCCGGCTGGAGCAGTTCGGCCGCCGTAAAGCCGGTGCCCGACGCTTTGAGGCCGAGCCCGGCGAAACTCTCGAAGACGATGCGTGCCAGGCTGTTCCAGTTGCCGATGATGTAGGCGAAGACGCCGACGAACAGCGTCTTCTTGACAAGGCGCGCAATGATGTCGTCGCCCTCTCCCCACGTCCAGAACAGGGCGGCCAGGGTCACGTCGATGACGATCAGGGTGGTGGCGATGAACGCCACTTCGCCGCCGAGCAGGCCGAACCCACTGTCGATGTAGCGGGTGAAGACATCCAGAAAGCGATCGACGACGCCGGTGCCGCCCATGTCAGTTCTCCTGTGGGGTCGCGCCATCGGCGATGCGGGCAGCGGGAAGCGCACCGGGCGCGAGGAACCGGCGACGGTTCTCGGCCCAGGCACGCAGGCAATCCGGGTCACTCGCCCCGGCCGCGCCGATCGACTGGCAGCGGCGCAGCTCGATCAGCAGCGGGTCCGTCGCCGATGTCTCGGCGACGGCCGCCGGCCCCGCGCGCGGTGGCTCTGGCGCACGGCTCATCTCGATCGCCGTCATGGTGATGGCGATGGCGACGAAGATGACCGCGCCGATGCGCGCGAGGAGCTTGCTGTCCACGGGCGTTAGTCGTGGAACATGCGGGCGTTGCCCGGCTGATAGCCGGTGGACCGCGTCAGGAAGCGGCGCAGACGTTCGCGGCTCTCGGCTTCAACGGCCGCGTTGCGCGCCGAATCCAGCGCCTGCGCCCGGCCCTGCGCGGCGAGCAGCGCCGTCAGGTCCGCGAGCTGCTGCGATTGCAGCGCGAGAAGCTGGTTGCCCGCCTGCGCGGCTTGGAGCGCGCCGGTCGCCGACTGACTAGACGTGACCACGCCGTCCATCGTCGTCCGCGCGCCGTCGATATTGCCGACGACGCCAGCCTGCACACGCAGCGCATCCTCGAACGCGCCGACGCTATCCTCCCAGCGCGCATTGGCGTTAGCGACCATCTGCGCGTGGGTGCCGGTGAGCGCCGCGCCCTTGTAGCGGCCGTTGAAGACCTGTTGGACGTTCTGCACGTCGTAGGCGATGCGCTGGGCTTCGCCGAGAAGCTGCTGGGTGCGCTGCACCTGCTGCTGCAACTGCTGGAGCGAGTTGAACGGCAGCGACGCCAGATTGCGCGCCTCGTTGATGAGGCTGGTCGCCTGCTGCTGGATTTGCTGGATCTGGTTGTTGATCTGCTGGAGCGACCGCGCGGCCGTCAGCACGTTCTGCGCGTAATTGGTCGGGTCATAGACGATCCCGCCGAACTGAGCGTGCGCCGGCGTGGCGGCGGTGATGCCGATCATGCTCGACGTGGCGATGGCGCCGGCCAGCATGGCGCGGCGCAGGATATTGGGCTTCATGGGGTCATGTCCTTCAAGGCAAGGGGAAGCTGGCCGGCATCTTCCCGGCGACCGGCCAGCGGATCAGGTTGGGGGTCGGGAAGGAGATCGACCGCCCAGGCCAAGCCGCGATGGCGCAACCACTCGGCGGCGAAGTGCTCGCGACCGTGTGTCTCGACGAGTTCGGTGATGCGGAGCTGATCGGTCTTGGAAGAAGCGGCGGCGAAGGCCAGCGCGACCTCGCCAAGCCCCAGCTCAAACAGCCGGTTGCCGCGCCGCGACTGGCAGTAATAGTCGCGCTTGGGCGTCGCCCGGCTGAGGATTTCGATCTGTCGGGCGTTGAGCCCGAACCGCTCGTAGATGGCAGCGATCTGCGGCTCGGCCGCGCGCTCGTTCGGCAGGAAGATGCGCGTCGGGCAGCTTTCGATGATGGCCGGCGCGATGTTCGAGGTTTCAATATCGGCGAGGCTCTGCGTGGCGAACACAACGCTGGCGTTCTTCTTGCGCAGCGTTTTCAGCCATTCGCGGAGTTGCGCGGCGAACTGCGGGCTGTCGAGAACTAGCCAACCCTCGTCGATGATGATGAGCGTCGGCGAGCCGTTCAGCCGGCCTTCGATCCGGTGGAACAGATAGGACAGGACAGCGGCGGCCGATCCGGCGCCAACCAAGCCCTCGGTCTCGAACACCTGGACAGACGCCTCGCCGAGACGCTCGACCTCTGCGTCGAGCAGCCGACCCCACGGCCCGCCGAGGCAATAGGAAGCGAGCGCCTGCTTGAGCTGCTGGCTCTGGAGCAGCACGGCCAGCCCGGTCAGCGTGCGTTCCGGCGCGGGCGCACTGGCAAGCGACCCGAGCGCCGACCACAAATGCTCTTTCGCCTGCGGATCGACCGCGACGCCTTCGGAGACGAGGATCGCCGCGAGCCATTCCGCCGCCCACGCACGCTCGGACGGATCGTCGATCCGGGCGAGAGGCTGGAGCTGCACGCCGTCACCCGCCTCGTCGGCGAGCATCCCGCCCAAGTCCTGCCAATCGCCGCCCATGCCGATCGCGGCGGCGCGGATGCTGCCGCCGAAGTCGAAGGCGAAGACCTGGCCGTTCTCGTAGCGGCGGAACTGCATCGCCATCAGCGCGAGCAGCACCGACTTGCCGGCGCCGGTCGGGCCGACGATCAGCGTGTGGCCGACGTCGCCGACGTGAAGGGAAAACCGGAACGGAGTCGAGCCTTCGGTCTTGCCATAGAGCAAGGGGGGCGCACCGAAATGCTCGTCCCGTTCCGGCCCCGCCCATACTGCTGACAGGGGGATCAGGTGGGCGAGATTGATGGTGGAGATCGGGGGCTGGCGGACATTGGCGTAGATGTGGCCGGGCAGGCTTCCCAGCCACGCCTCGATCGCGTTCATGCCCTCGGGAATGACGGTGAAGTCGCGGCCCTGGATGACCTTCTCGACCAGCCGCAGCTTCTCGGCGGCGATGGCGGGATCGCGGTCCCACACCGTCACCGTGGCGGTGACGTAGGCCATGCCGGCATAATCGGCACCCAGTTCCTGCAGGGCGGTGTCGGCGTCGGCGGCCTTGTTCGAGGCGTCGCTGTCCATCAGGACCGACGCCTCGTTGGTCATCACCTCCTTCAAGATCGCCACGACGCTCTTGCGCTTGGCGAACCACTGGCGGCGGATGCGGCTCAGCAGCTTGGTCGCGTCGGTCTTGTCGAGCATGATCGCCCGCGTCGCCCAGCGATACTCGAAGGCGAGCCGGTTCAGCTCGTCGAGCAAGCCGGGGAACGTCACGCTCGGAAAGCCGACGATGGTGAGCGTGCGGAGGTGATGGTCGCCCAGGCGCGGTTCCAGCCCGCCGGTCAGCGGCTCGTCCGCCAAGAGGGCGTCGAGGTGCATCGGCGTTTCCGGCACGCGCACGCGCTGGCGGCGGGTCGAGACCGTGCTGTGCAGGTAGGTCAGCGTCTCGGCGTCATTGAGCCAGCGGACCTCGGGCACGAATCCCTCGACCAGATTGAGGACGCGGTCGCTGCGATCGGTAAAGCCCTTGAGCAGTTCCCACGGATCGACGCCGGTCGTGGCCCGGCCCTCGTAAAGCCAGCCTTCGGCGCGCGCCGCTTCCTCTGCGGGCGGCATCCACAGCAGCGTCAGGAAATAGCGGCTCTCGAAGTGTGCGCCTTCCTCGCGGAATTGTTCGCGGCGCTCGAACTCGACCAGCGACGACACAGGATCGGGAAAGTGGCCTTCCGGATAGTCGAGCGCAGGCGTGCGCTGCGCCTCAACGAAGATCGCCCAGCCTGAGCCAAGCCGACGCAGCGAATTGTTCAATCGCGCAGTCGTGGCGACCAGCTCGGCCGGCGTCGCGCTGTCGAGATCGGGGCCGCGAAACCTCGCAGTGCGCTGGAACGAGCCGTCCTTGTTCAACACGACCCCTTCGCCGACCAGCGCGGCCCAGGGCAGGAAGTCTGGCAGGTTTGCAGCTTTGCTACGATATTCGCGCAAGCTCATCATGGCCGCATCCAAACAGGCAAGCGGAGGTGGCGGCGGGCCACGTCCACGAATTGCGGGTCGCGGCGGGCGGCCCAGACGGACAGCCCGTGGCCGATGGCCCAGATGACCAGGCCTGCGATCCACAGCCGCAGGCCGAGGCCGATCGCGCCCGCCAGCGTTCCGTTGACGATGGCGAGCGCCCGCGGGGCACCGCCGAGCAGTATCGGCTCGGTCAGCGCCCGGTGAACGGGAGCATGGAAACCCGCGATCGGTTCGGCCACGTCGAGCATCAGACCAGCGCCCCGCCGCCGAAGCTGAAGAAGCTCAGGAAGAAGGAGCTGGCTGCGAACGCGATCGACAGGCCGAACACGATCTGGATCAGCCGGCGGAACCCGCCGCTGGTGTCGCCGAACGCCAAAGTCAGGCCGGTCACGATGATGATGATGACCGCCACGATCTTCGCCACCGGCCCCTCGATGCTTTCGAGGATCGACTGGAGCGGCGCTTCCCAGGGCATCGACGATCCACCGGCACGGGCCGGAACGGCGAAGGTCAGCGCGACCACGCCGGCGGTGGTGGTAAGCATGGCGCGGCGTGCGCCATGCCGAATGGCATGGATCATGGCAGGTCTCCCGATTGGGTGGTGGAAAGGGATGCGAGGCGGTAATCGCCGGTCGTGGGATCGAGCCCTTCAACGCGGGCCAGCTCGGTCAGCCGACGCCCGTGCGCGTCGCGCACCAGCACGGCGATCAGGTCGATCGTCTCGGCGATCAGCGCGCGCGGGACCGTGACGACGGC
The DNA here is from genome assembly GCF_003860345.1 of Caenibius tardaugens NBRC 16725. Classification (GTDB taxonomy): domain Bacteria; phylum Pseudomonadota; class Alphaproteobacteria; order Sphingomonadales; family Sphingomonadaceae; genus Caenibius; species Caenibius tardaugens. The sequence goes on along the minus strand of NZ_CP034179.1, from coordinate 786,472 downwards.
CTCCTGGATGAGCTGCTCCATGCGGCGCAGCGCGCCTAGCCCGGTGCCGGCGTGGATCGTGCCGACCCCGCCGGGATGGCCGGTGCCCCACGCCTTGATGAGGTCGAGCGCCTCGGCACCGCGCACCTCGCCGATCGGGATGCGGTCGGGACGCAGGCGCAGTGATGAGCGGACCAGCTCGGCGAGAGACACCACGCCATCCTTGGTGCGCATGGCGACGAGGTTGGGCGCGGCGCATTGCAGTTCGCGCGTGTCTTCGATCAGGACGATGCGATCGGCGGTCTTTGCCACCTCGGCGAGCAGCGCGTTGACCAGCGTTGTCTTGCCCGCGCCGGTCCCACCAGCGACGAGAATATTGGCGCGGGTCTCGACGCCGTGGCGCAACGCCTCGGCCTCAACTGCCGACATGATCCCGGCGCGTGCGTAATCGTCGAGCGTGAATACGGCGACGGCGGGCTTGCGTATAGCGAAGGCCGGCGCCGCGACGACGGGTGGCAGCAATCCCTCGAACCGTTCGCCCCCCTCGGGCAGTTCGGCCGAGACGCGGGGGCTGCGAGCATGACCCTCGACACCGACATGGTGCGCGACCAGCCGGACGATGCGTTCGCCGTCTGCGGCGGACAGCATCTCGCCGGTATCGCTAATCCCCTCGCCGAGCCGATCGAGCCAAAGTCGGCCGTCCGGGTTCAGCATCACCTCGATGACGGCGGGGTCGTCGAGCCAGGCTGTGATCGACGGTCCCAGCGCCGTGCGCAGCATCCGCGCGCCGCGTGATTTCGCCTCGGATCGGATTGGCTGGACGGTCAACGACTGGCCCCTCGATTGGGCCGGGCGAACCGCCGCCCGGCGTCAGGGGCACATCAAGAGACGCAGCAATGCTCGCGTCGCAACAGCTAGTTATCGGCGTAGTAGAGGGGGCGGTAGATACGGTGCCGGAGGCGAAGTCTCTTGCAGACTACATCAAGGTCGGCGCGCTTCTGCTACTCCGACTCGGGCGATGTTGACCGCGGCCAGACATCCTCCGGTATTTCGTCCATGAGGGTCTTGCCGCTGGCGAAGCGCCGACCAAGCGTCTCGATAAAACCCTCGTAGCGTTTACGACCTTTGACCTGCGCCGCTGCCTGATCTTCGTCGGGCAGCGGCGGGGTCACGGACAGCCAGAAACGGACGAACAGGCTCAGTGCCTCGGTGCTCAGTCCGGTATTGCGCTCCAGCCGCTGCACCTGCCGCGACAGGCGATCGAGCCGGCGCGCGAACGCCGCCTCCATCCGGTCGGTGCCGTCCGGCGACAGGTAGGACGCCACCGCCGCCTCCACGATCGCCGAGCGTGATATGCGTCGCCGGATCGCCAGCTCGTCAACCTGTTTGGCGAGCGCGGGCGGGAAATAGACGTTGAGCCGGGTCCGCATGATCGCCTCCTACAGCTCGATGCCGTCGCCGGGGTCGAGCGACGCTTGCCGCGCAAGTCCCTGCATCCGGCGCCGCACGGCCGCCTGCCGCGCCGCGTCGTCCCGTTCGTCATCGACGATGGCGAACTCCTGGGCTGGCGGTGCTGCCGTTTCGGGCGCGATGGCGACATGCTCGGGCAGTTCGGGCTCCCGGCGCAGACCGGCATTGGCCGCGTCTTCCGCATCGCGGACAATCCGCGCGACCTGCTTTGGATCGGCGGCCGCCTGCCGCCCGGTCCAATCGTCGGGACGGATCGTGGCAGCCACGGACGCCGGCGCCGCCATGATCCGCTCGGACAGCCGCCGGTCCTGATAGTAGCGCGCCTTCTTCGCGCGGATCGGGTGGACGCCCGCCACCATCACGATCTCGTCGTCGGGCGGGAGCTGCATCACCTCACCCGGCGTGAGGAGCTGGCGGGCGGTCTCCGACCGCGACACCATCAAGTGCCCCAGCCACGGCGACAGCCGGTGCCCGGCATAGTTCTTCATCGCCCGCATCTCGGTCGCGGTGCCGAGGGCGTCCGACACACGCTTGGCGGTCCGCTCGTCGTTCGTGGCGAAGCTCACGCGGACATGGCAGTTGTCGAGGATCGCGTTGTTCGGGCCGTAAGCCTTTTCGATCTGGTTGAGAGACTGCGCGATGAGGAACGCCTTGAGTCCATAGCCGGCCATGAACGCCAGGGCGGATTCGAAGAAGTCGAGCCGGCCGAGCGCGGGAAACTCGTCGAGCATCAGCAACACCCGATGCCGGTTGCCCTTCGGGGTCAGCTCCTCGGTCAGCCGGCGCCCGATCTGGTTGAGGATGAGGCGGATCAGCGGCTTGGTGCGGGATATGTCGCTGGGCGGCACGACCAGATAGAGCGTTGCCGGCCGATCGCCCTCGACCAGATCCGATATGCGCCATTGGCAAGCGCGCGTGACCTGCGCGACGACGGGATCGCGATACAGGCCAAGGAACGACATCGCCGTGCTGAGCACGCCCGATCGCTCGTTGTCGGACTTGTTCAGCAGCTCGCGCGCGGCGGAAGCAACGACAGGATGCACGCCGGCTTTGCCCAGGTGCGGCGTCGCCATCATCGCGGCCAGAGTCTGCTCGATCGTGCGACCGGGATCGGACAGGAACCCGGCGACGCCCGCCAAGGTCTTGTCCGGCTCGGCATAGAGGACATGGAGGATCGCGCCGACCAGCAGCGAGTGCGAGGTCTTCTCCCAGTGGTTCCGACGCTCGAGGCTGCCTTCGGGATCGACCAGCACGTCGGCGACATTCTGCACGTCGCGCACCTCCCACTGGCCGCGCCGCACCTCCAGCAGCGGGTTGTAGGCAGCGGACGCCGCGTTGGTCGGATCGAACAGCAGCACCCGGCCGTGGCGCGATCGAAAGCCGGCGGTCAGCGTCCAGTTCTCCCCCTTAATGTCATGCACGATCGCCGAGGCCGGCCAGGTCAGCAGTGACGGCACGACAAGGCCGACGCCCTTGCCGCTGCGCGTGGGCGCGAAGCACAGCACATGCTCGGGACCGTCGTGGCGCAGATAATCGGCGGCGAGCTTGCCAAGCACCACGCCGTTCGGCCCTAGCAACCCGGCTGCGCGCACCTCCCGCTCGGTCGCCCAGCGAGCCGAGCCATAGGTCTCGGCGTTCTTTAATTCGCGCGCCCGCCACACCGACATGCCGATCGCGACCGCGATCGACACGAAGCCGCCCGACGCGGCGATGAAGGCGCCGGTCTGGAAGATCGCGGGCGCATAGGCGTCGAACGAGAACCACCACCAGAAGAAGGCCGGGGGCGGATAGACGCGCCAGCCGAACGCAGCGAACCAGGGCGGCCCCAGCTCGGGCTGATAGGCGAGCGCGGCGGCCGTCCACTGCGTCGCACCCCACACCCCGGCGAGCACGATCAGGAAGACGGCGAAGACCTGGCCCCAAAGAATCTTGGTGGCGGACATTGAGGACTCCTTTTCGGGGTTACAGACCGAGGCCGCGTTTGCGGCCCAGCGCGAGGTCGAGGCCGCCGCCATCGCGGATCACGCCCGCGACTTGTCGGCCAAGCTGCTGTTCGAGGGCGCTGGCCCAGGGCACGAGGCGGAAGCCGAGACCGTCGTCGATCATGGCGAAGCGGCCGGAGGCGAGCACGAGACGCTGCCGCACGACACCGGCGATCTTCTCGCCGGCCTGCGTCGGCCGATAGGCCAGCCCGGTTTCGCTGGCGATCTTCGCGCCAACGGCGTCCAGCTCGCGGCGGCGCAGCGTGTCGATCAGTCCGCGCTCGAACACGGTCCGCTCGCCGTAGCGGCGCGCCAGTCCTTCGCGGACAAGATGATCGGTGCGCGCGTCCATCGCGCGGCGCGCCTCGGCGCCGAACCCTCTGTCCGCGACGCTCGCGCCGCGCTCGATCAGCCGATGGTCGAGCCACGTCGCGCCGGGCGCCTTGATCTGCGCGGTGAGGTCGAGGTCCGACCGCGTGGCAAGGATCAGGGTCGGTTTCGGCTCACCGGGCTTGCCGATTGCGCGCAGCTCGACGATACCGCCGATCGCCGGGCTATGCTCTAGCGCCTCGATGCCGGGGAGCCGAACATGATGCGTGCGGCCGTCTGTGCCGTCGATCACCGCATAGGCCGTGCCGGTCAGCTCGTCGTGCAACCCCTTGTCGATCAACCGGCCGGCGATCGGCTTGTCGGGCGCGCCGCTGAGGACCGCGTAGCTGTCGAGCGACCGGTCCTGCCCGCGGTCCTTGAGCGCCGCGCCGATCGTGCGGATGATGTCGCCGCGCGCGCCCAACTCGCGGAGCTTCGCCTGCGCGCCCTCGGCGACGGCCCATTGGCCGGGCTCGCCCTCGGCAGTGAGGCCCATCGTTTCCAGATGCTGCAACCTGCCGACCATCAACCGGCGGAGGCGCGGATCGTCCGGGCCGGGCCGCTCGGCGCGCAGGTCGATCACGCCCAGCTCGTCGGCAGAACGCTGGATCTCGGCATCGAGCCGGGTCCAGCGTTCTGCCGTCACCTCGCGGTCGAGCGCGCGCTGCACCTCATGTTCGGGTTTCGGCCCCAGCTCGGCGAAAGCCAAGTCTTGCGCGCGCGACCGGAGATTGTGGCTGATGTAGTCGCGGGAGATGACGAGATCGGCACCCTGGTCGGTCTGCCCGCGCACAAGCAGATGGACGTGCGGATTGTCGGTGTTCCAATGATCGACCGCGACCCAATCGAGCCGCGTGCCCAGGTCCGTCTCCATTTGGCGCATGAGGTCGCGCGTGTATTCGCGCAGGTCCGTCAGCTCGGCCGCATCCTCTGGCGATACAATGATGCGGAAGTGATGACGATCGTCCTTGCAACGGTCAGTGAAGGCGCGATCGTCTGCGTTGTCGCCGGCCGCGTCGAACATCCGGGTCGGCGAGCCATCGCGGGTCACGCCCTCGCGCTTTAGATAGGCGACGTGCGCGGACAGCGGCGCCATGCGCCGCCCGCCTCGACTGCGCGTGGTGACGGGCAGCATCTTGACCATCACTCGCCGGCCCGAGCCGAACAGGCGACTGCGCGCGAACGCCGTGCGGCCCCGGCCGAAACTCGACTGGCCGCCACGGCGCGGCCCGCCCCCGGTGCGCCTGCCGCTGCTGTGGATCGCCGCGACGCGCAGCACCTCAGCCACCAGACCGCGCGCATTGCGCCCCTGCGCCTTGCTACGCTTGGCCTTGCCCGGCCGGACGCAGAACTCGCTGTCCTCGCTCACGGCCGGGGCGCTTTCCGCCGAAAACGGCCCTTGGTGCCGTTCGGCGCATTGATATTGCTGCCTTTTTCCTTCCGCGCGGCACGCGTGCCGACCGACGCCCCCGCGTGAAGCCACGGAAAAGCCTTGGCTTTTCGACGACACGGGGTGCGGCTTATATCTTGCCCTCGTCTGTCCCTGCCGTTTTCCTCCTCCCCAGCCCCCTTACTGCTTCGGACGGATGAGGGGGGCGACAGGCCGATCATTGCGGTCGGCCCGCGCGGGCGCGGGACACGAACAGCGTTTCGCGCGGCTCATTGGCGGACGGATCGGCAGCGCGAACGCCGCCAGATGTCGGCCGGTCGGTTGGCAGCTCGGACGCGGCTTCTTCTCCGTCCGACTGCCCGACGACAGCTTCCGAAGCGGCGCTAGCGGTGCGGACGAACAGCGCTGCACGACGCCATGCGAACGGATCAGGCGTAGCAGTGGTCGCCGCCTCCACCGCGCTCGATGCGCCCGTGATCGGCGCGAGCTGGGCCAGATAGCCGACCGTCTCGGGCGGCAGCGGACGGCCGCGCGACACGAAGTCGTCGTAGCGGCCCGGTCCCGCATTATAGGCCGCCAGCATAGCGCTGGCGTTGCCGTAGCGGTCGTGCATCTCGCGCAGATAGGCCGCGCCCGCCATGATGTTATCGCGCACGTCGAACGGATCGGAGCCGAGGCCGTAGCGGGTGCGAAGCCCCGCCCAGGTCGCGGGCATGATCTGCATCAAGCCCATCGCCCCGGCGCGCGATACGGCGCGGGCATTGCCGCCGCTCTCGACGCGCATCACCGCCCATATCCACGCTTCCGGGATGCCGAACCGCCGCGCGGCCCCGGCGACATGACCGGCATAGGGATGGACGGCCGCCGATCGCGCCGCCGGCACTTCCTGCGCCACCGCCGGGACAGACGCGACGCCGCCGGACAGCAGCATGACGGCAGGCGCCACTGCCGATCCCACTCCACTCCGCCGCCAGCCTGCCAGCGTGCTCGCTACGCTCAAGGGTGCGCGCGGAGCGCCGGCCTTTGGCCGCCCTTGACCTTCGCTGCGCGCGCCGGCCGGCCTGCGACCGAGCGGGACGGAGGGATGAGACGGTTTTCCCGCGAACAAAGGGATTATGGGGAAGCGCACCGGATCAATCCTGCTCGCGCGACTTCGGCTGACGGTTCCAGCGCAGCGACCAAGCCGACTTGTCGGCGGTGCTCTGGAACAGCGCGGCGCGAAGCGGCTGCGCGAAGGCGGGGTCGTCGATGCGCAGCGAGACGTAATCCCCGGCGCGTTCGCCGGTCTCATTCCAGCCGGCGCCGATCTCCGGGCCTTCGCCGTCATCGCCGCGATGGACGCGCCAGTCCGGCGCCTTGTCGGCGTCGCTCTGCTCGGCCGGAACGATCGAGATACGGATGTCGAGCGTCGCCGTCTCGATGATGCCTTCGTAGCCTTTGGCGGTGCGGAAGAAGCTGCCGATCTGCATGGGAATCTCCTTTGGGTTGGCGGGCGGGAAAGCGGGTCAGCGCCAGGTGAGCGGCGCGTCGGGCGTGTTGCGGGTGAGGATCGGCGTGGCGCGGCCGAGCACCGTCGAGGCCGGCAGCGGCCCGAAATAGCGGCCGTCCATGCTGTCGGCGTGGTCGGGGTTGAGCATCAGCAGCTCACCGGCGCGCAGCGTGCGGCAGCCTTGCCAGACCGGCAGCGTGCGGCCCCGGCCGTCACGCTGCTGGGCGACGACGACGGGCCGCCCATCGACGCTTACCACCGCGTCGATGCGGCACACGATCTGTCCCGGCCGCGCCGCGACATGCTTCAACAGCGGCACACGCTCGCCGAGATAGCCGCGCTCCGCCAGCCATCGCGCCAGCGCTGGTGGCGGCTTCACGGCGACCAATGCACCGTGCGGCGGATCGGGCAGCGGCTCGATCCGGTATAGTCCGATCGGCGCGCTGGCGCTGGCGTTCCAGACGACGCGCGGGAACGGGTCGAACACCGCCACGGCGAGGAACGACGCGGCGAACAGCGACGCGGCGGATGCTGTCGCAATGGCCCATCCACGGCGCGTCATCCTTCGATCTCCCGGCGCTTAAGCCAGGCGCGATGACGCTCAATCGTGTAGGGGCGCGGCTGCTGTCCGGCCGCGATCCGGTTGGCGACATGCCGCCAGTGATCGGGCGCGGCGTCGCATGGATCGACGCCGGCCGCCTCGGTAGCGTCGATCGCGGCGAGCACTTGGCTGACCTTGGGCCAGCCTTCGATCTTGAGCAGGATGTCGCCGCCCGGCCGCACGAACGGGAGCGTCGTGAACGGCTCGTTCGCGCCGACCGCGCGCACGATGTCAATGCGCGAGCTGACCGTGCCGTAGTCGTTCGCCGCCCATCGGACGAACGCGAAGATCGCGCCGGGACGGAACTGGACGATGCGGCGGCGGCGATCAACGATTTCGTCCACCGCGACGCGGCCGAACCTGATCCAGTGCTCGATCCGCTTCTCGATCCAGGTCAGTTCAACGCGGGTCATGCCGTCATCGGACGGCTGGCGGTGGCGCATGGGCGACGGTGGGACGGTCATCGCCGGCTCCGAGCGATGGCCGAATCCGCACGCGGCATGAGGTCGTCCTGCCCCGGATCGGAGGTCGAGTGCTTGATGCCGATGTCGGCCCAGGCGCGCAGGTCATCGACCGAATAGACCACCCGCCCGCCGATCCGGCGGTAGGCAGGGCCGGTCCCGAAATAGCGGTGCTTTTCGAGGGTCCGGCCGGAGAGGCCGAGAAACCGCGCGGCTTCCGGCGTGCGCAGGAAGCGGGGCGGCAGATTGGGAGGCGTATCGGACAAGTGACTGCTCCTGCGGGCGGTGGCGGCAGGAGGCGTAATTGTCAGAACTGAGGCGGCCGGGTGGGGTATGAAGATGTGCGGCTGCACGGACGCGACCACCCCGCGAGGGCGATCGGCCTCAGCCGGAAGCGGAATGAACTATGTCTTCCTTGCGTCCCAGCCGCTATATGCAATCACAGGTTTACTGGCTTATCCAGAATCACTTGGGGGCAGAGATGGCTGACAAGAAAGTGGTGTTCATCGCGTTCGCAATCGAAGACGAACGCCAGCGGGATTTCTTGAAGGGGCAGTCGCTTCATCCCCGCGCTCCGTATGAGTTCATCGACATGTCGGTGAAGCAGGCTTACGACAATGATTGGAAGACGAAGGTGCGCACTCGCATCCGTCGTTCAGACGGTGTGATCGTCCTCGTAAGCAAAAACTCGCTGACTTCGAGCGGCCAAAAATGGGAGATTCAGTGCGCTCAGGAAGAGGGTAAGCCTATTCGAGGCATCTACGCCTACTCCAATGACCGGACCAGTCTGGCGGGCGTGACCACGTACGTCTGGAGCGACACGAATATCAGCGGCTTCATCGACTCGCTTTGATGAGGTGCATTTGTGCGTAAGGCTCTCATTGTCGGTATCGACCACTACGACCACATTGGCGGCCTGAGTGGTTGCGTAAATGACGCTCACTCGGTGAAAAGCGTGCTCGAACGGCATGCCGACGGCACTGTCAATTTCGCCACGCCGATGTTGCTGACTGGAACCAGCGCGACGGATCGAGTCGAAAAGGGGCGGCTCAAGGACGCGGTTAGAGAACTATTTGCTGACGATTCGGAAATCGCGCTCTTCTATTTTGCCGGTCATGGCTACATTGAAGATACTGGCGGTTTTCTGTGTGGCACGGAATGCAAGTCTGGCGACGATGGTCTCTCGCTCTCCGAGTTGATGACTCTCGCAGGGAAGTCTCCCGCAAAGAACAAGATCGTCATTCTCGATAGTTGCCACAGTGGCGTTGCAGGCACGCGGCCGGAGCAGATGATTGCCGAAGTGAAGGAAGGCATGACCATTCTGACGGCTTCAACCGCAGAGCAATATGCGATGGAAGTTCCCGGAGGTGGGGCCGGTGTCTTCACGAGCCTATTCGTCGATGCACTCGGCGGTGCGGCTGCAAATCTACTTGGCGACGTAACGCCCGGCAGCGTCTATGCGCATATCGATCAATCTCTTGGCCCTTGGGCACAACGCCCTATGTTCAAGACCAATGTGAAGACCTTCGTGTCATTGCGTAAGGCTGCAGCACCGATCCCGCTTGCGGATTTGCAAGTGCTGGCGACATATTTCCCCCGCCCGGACTATGATTTTCCCCTAGATCCCAGCTACGAGCCGGAACGCACGGAGGAACAGAAGGCTGACCCAAATCTACCGCCACCAGACCCCCAAAAGAACGCGGTCTTTGCGGTGTTACAGCGCTATGTGAAGGTAAATTTGGTTCGTCCGGTCGGGGAAGCCCACATGTGGCACGCAGCGATGAACAGCAAGTCCTGCGAGTTGACGGTTCTCGGACAGCATTATCGGCAGCTTGTCGCTGACGGGCTCATCTAACCGATGGGCGATCCGATCGACGTCGATGCCGTCTTGTACGGTCTCATGGACGAACTGGCTGCGATCGAGCATGAGCGCTGGTCACATTGGCAGCGATACATGCATTCAAAGGGCGTCAGGCAAGCAGACGGCTCGCTCGTCTTGCCTGCCGAACTGGTGGAACGATGGGATCGGCAAGCGGCGACGGACTACCATGATCTCAGCGCCAAAGAGAAGCAAAGCGACCGCGATCAAGTTAGTCGCTACCTGCCCCTAATAGCCACCGCTCTCAATGCTCGTTCTTGATGTTAGGTCGTTACTTTGCTGCCGCAACGCCGCCGCGCCGGAAACTGCGCGACCTTATATTGCGTGAAAGTCCTATAATCCAATTTCGAGGGGCCGTTTAGGACGATCAACGAATGCGGAGCAGCTTGCGATAGTCGCCATTCATCATGGCGATGCCGTCGCGGACCAGGCGCACGACGAATGACCGCGAGGCCGACATTTTCCAGTCGCTCGCGGAAAGACGGGCAGCGTCATCGCGTCCCAGCGCTGTCGCGATTTCGCGGTAGGTTGCGCCGTTCTGACGGAGGTCTATCGCGCGGAGCATCAGGTCGAGCCGTGCGAGCCGATAGGCCGTCAGCGGCCAGCCGCGCGGCAGCGGCCCGGCTGTCCGGCCGAGCAGACGCCGGTGAAAGCGCAGCAGGCTCGCGATCCGGGTGATGAAGTCCTTGTCGAGCGGAATGATCGCGGCGAGCGGCTTGCCCGGTGCAGGATCGCGCAGCCACAGCCGATGCTCGCCGGCCGCGTCGGCGACGACGACATGGCGGCCGTCGATCCCGGCCAGGTCGGCGAGCAGCGCGCCCAGCGCGCGCGGAGGGACCGGGGCGGCGGTCTCAAATCCCTCCGGCGCGGCGTCGAGAATGACCGTGACGGCGGTCAGCTCCGGGCGCCAGATGACCGACTCTAAAAGCTCATCCGGCGCCGTGGCGAAAGGACAACCCCCAGCGCCGCGCGAACGCCGTCTCGGCGGCGTTCTTCGCGACGGCGCCGCTCGCGATGCGCTGCTGCATCTGCGTGTGTTCGGCGCGATAGGTGCGGTTTCGGCGTAGGAACTCAGCTGCTAAATCGGCGCGCCCGAGGGCGTCGGACAGTCCGCCGGCGCGCCGCTGGCGACGCCCAGGTGGCGTCGGCATTGCATCCTCCCCGCCGCGCTCTGCGCGGATTTCGGAGAACGCAACATCGTCGCCGCCTTACCTACAGGATAGAGCGAAGATCGCGCACAACCATGTCGCGCGGGCGGGACCATAACAACCGAACTCGATCCAAATTGGAGTTCAATTTTAACGGTTTAGCGGGGGCTGACAGCCGAGCAGATGAGCATATCCCACCTCTGTTATCCACCGCGCGCGAGCTAGATGAGTGTCATGCATCGTCTTCGCACGATCCGGCTCCACGGCGGCGTCGATGCCGAAAATCAGTCCCGCTGCCTCGCGCCAATCGGTTCCATCTGCGTTAGCATCTAACAAGCGCAGATAGTCCGCCAAATGACCCTCGTCATAGCTGGTGAGCTGCTGCGAATCAGGCGCGCATTCATCGAATCCCATCTTGACCATGATGCCCCCGACTTCCCGCCCGCGTTAACCAATAAGCCAATGTCGGAGCATTTTCGATGCGCTCGTTCTGCATGACTGCGCGCGGAATCTGCAATGCCTCGACAATTCACAGGGCTGCTGATTTGCGGTGCGCCCCCGCAAACAGCTCCTGAACCCGTGATCGGGGAGTTGGAAAACCGGATTAACTCGGTTCCTACGACCTTTAGCACCGAGGCACCTGGACATACGTCGCAGGCTCCCCGACCGCATGGTCAAGGATCGCGACGCCGTCACGGCCGGCGCCGAACCGGTTAATCCGGGGTTTCCACACCCCAGGCCGCCGCGTAGCGGCCCGAGGACTTCATAGAACAGCACTGCCGAAATGACTACCCAAAGCGAGCCGGGCGGCAGCCCGGCGAGCGAACCTTTGCGGCCGCGCGGACCTTGGGGACGCGCGGCCGCCGCCGATCCGCCGCAGCGGATCGGCGCGGAAATGGCGAAGCCGCAGGGCCGAGCTCGGCCCTGCGGCGGCGATAGTTAGGCTTTGAGGCGCTGCATCCCTTCGGCCAGTGTCCAAAGCGCGCGATTGAGCGTCACGTTCTGGTCGATGCCGTTGATGGCGCGGGTCTGGCTGCGGCGGATACGGCCCTCGGCATTGCGCTTGCGGCCCTGTAATCCGCCCCGAACGACATTCTCCTGAATGACGTTGAACGTGGTCCACAGGCTGTCACCCATGTCCTCGCGGCGGCGCGGCTCGATGATCTGCTCGGGCCGCAACGGGCTTTCGTCCTCTCCGTAGCGCGCGACCAGGCTGACCTCGCCGAGTAAGCGGCGCTCTTCCTCGGAAAGCCGAACCTCCTTCATGGTCTCGCTGGCGTCGATCAGCCGGGGGAAGTCCTCCGCCACGGTGTAAACACCCTCGATTATATCGTGCTGGATGTTGCCCTTGTGCGGCACGCGGACCTCCTCGAACCGCTCGCCCGCGATCATGCTATTGGTGCAGACGAACCGCAGCATCCCGGCGAACATCTGATAGGCGCTGGTCCCGTCATGGCTGTTGACGATGATGACTTCGGCCGCCTCGGGCTTGCCGATACCGTCGTCCCGGCGCAGGCGCAGCATGTGCTTGGCGTGGCCGTGGCGGCTGCCGTCGCGCGGAACCGACTGAACCGCGAAGAAAGGGAACCATCCTTCCCGGCGCAGCCCCTCCACGATGTCGATGGTCGGAACATAGACATAGCGCTCCGAACGGCTGTCGTGCGCCTCGCGGGCGAAGATGGACGGCACGTGCCGATACAGCGCCTCGTTGTCGAGCGCCTCACGGCCGCTGATCTGATGGGCGTTGCGGCCGAACCGGGTGGCAAGCTGATGACACATGGCTGAACTCCTTGGGCTTGGGTTTCCGCGCAGCGGAACGCCGCGCTGAAACCCTGCCCGTCGGCGAGACCGGGGGTGCAACCGGAGTGGGCGGCTTCGCGGGGAACCGGCTGCACGGAACGCGCTCGCGCGTGAAGGAAGCTGGGCGGAAGCCGCTCCGAAGGGCGCTGGGGGCGGCGCCCCAAGCACCTCACAACATGCCGGGCCGATGGCCCGTCCATATTATGAACTGGCGAACCAACACACGAAGGCGCCCCGCTCAGAGGGAGCGGGGCGCCGTGTCGAGGTCAGCGCGACCAGATGAGAGCGTATTCGCCGGGGGTCTCGGTTTCGACCAGAGTGGCGTAGATCGGAGCCGCGAAGGTCGGATCGTCCAGCTTGACCGAGATGTAGTCGCGGTTCTCGCGGCTGGTCTTCTTCCATCCCGCGCCGCACTCGACCGTGCCGACCACGAGACGAAAATCGGGGGCCTTATCGCTCTCCTTCTCGATCGGACGGAGGGTGGCCTTTGCGTTGAGGGTGAGCGTCTTGATGGTTCCGCTGAAGGAGCCGTTGCCCGCCTGGGTGAAGGTGCCGATGGTGGCCATGTCGAAGTTCCTTTTGCTTCGGGCCACGACCGCCGCGGCCTCGATGGCGATCGGTGAAGCGGGGATGATCGGACGCGCACCGCTTGCGGCCGAAGCACAGCGGAGGATGGCGACGCGCGGCTTTTTTGTTTCGCGATGCAAAGCCGAAGGCGGCGGAAAAAAGCCGCGCGGCGCCGTTGCGCCAGGCCGATCAAGGCGAAGCCGGCCCCGGTTAGATCAAGCCAATCGAGAGGCCGCGCGGTTGTCGCCGAGCCGGAAATTCTACGCCGTGGCTATGATGGGCATCGTCAGTCGGAGGGCATTCGCTTCTTTGCTGGACCGCGCCAGGCTCACCTCGCAAGTAATCCTTCGCAAAGACTACAGGAGAGCGAACGCCGCTGACGCTCCCTATGTGTTCGCCGAGATCCCGCGCGAGGCTGGCATAGACCGTCGCTCATCGCCCGCATCATAGTCGCCGAGCGGTCCCGCCGCGTGGGTCTGCAACTTTACTCGACGAACCCACCTCCAGAAATGCAACGGTCGATCCGCTATCAGCACGCCGCCCCGCGTCCTCGGAGCGGGGCGCCTGTGCAATGGGAAAGCGGCCGCGCCCCAACGGGCGCGGCCGCGATTTTTCGCCGGTCACAAAAAGAAGCCGGGACCGCTCGCGCGGTCCCGGCCCCGTGCCGCTATTCGGCGGCGACAGCAAAGGATGCTTCGCTGTCCTCCACTTCGGGCGGCTGCTCCACGCTATCCGCGTCCTCCGGCTCCGCAGGCGCGGGGTCCGCTCCCTCCGGTTCGGGCGTCCGCAGCACGGCAGGAAGCCAGCCGGTCCCGGAAAGAAGCTGCTCGGCGGCTTGCGCCATGTCCGGCTTCTTCATGTCCGCGATGCGGCGAGCGGCGTCCTCGGACACGCCTTCGGTCACAGCGTCCACGATATGCGCCTTGGTGACGCGGCCAAGGTAGCTGTCCACGGTCGGCGTCCAGTCCTTCGCCACGTCCAGCGCCAGCGCGTCCGCCAGCCTGTCCGCCGTTTGCAGCGACCGGGGCTTGCGGTCCCACGGCAACCGCAGAGCGTTGACGGTGCGAGCCGCGCAATGCGCCAGCAACGCAATCCGCTTCGCCTCGTCCAGCCCGACGATGAAGCCCCACAGGTCCGCCACGTCGCGCGGCATCCGCTCGGCCCATGCCTCGTGCTGCTCGCTCGCCCGTGCCGCCAATGGCGTGTCCTCGATCCCGTCCGCATGGCTCCCCAAGGGGGTCACGGTCGGACGAACCTCAAGGCAACCGGCCTCCGCATAGCTGTAGAAAAGTTGCGCGGTCAGCGTGTGGGTCAGCGCGATCAGGGCCATATCGGGCTGCTCGGCCAGCGCCACGCGAAGCGCCAGCGTCCGATAGGCGGACAGGTCACGGGTGAGGCTGTCGGAAATCGGCTTGCCCGGGTCTTCGTCCTCGTCGGCATCCTGCACGTCCTCGTCGCCGTCCTCCGGCTGCTCGTCGTCGCCCATCTGCGGCTCGGTCGCATCGCCTTCTTCCGGCTCCGGCTGGGGGTCCGCCAACGCCTCGTCCTCGGCCCGCACGAAACCGCGCTCGACCCTGACCGTGCCGTCATGTTGAAGTACGACGAACGCACCGCCATTGGCGATCACATTGGGGTCGTAGGCGGAACGCTTGGCGGACAGGGCGTCCATTTCGGCGTCCAGCGCACGGGCTTTCGCCGCCAAATCCTCGGGCATTTCATCCAGCGAGTCATAGCCGTCGACGATCTGGTCGTACTCGGCCCATGCCTCATCGACCCGCGCCTCCTCCTCGTCGGACAGGGCGACGGTCTGCGGATAGAAGCGCCGCATCCCGTGGGCGTGGGGATAGTCGATATGCGCCTCGGCCCATTTCCAGCCCTCGGCCTGAACGCGCTCGGCAACTTCGCGCAATTTCTCGACGGCGAGCGTATCGAGCAAACCCGCATCCTCGAAGAACCCGCCACGATCCTCGCTGAACAGGTCGCGGATGATGTTGCCGCCCGCTTCCGCGTAAGCTTCGGCTCCGACGAATATCGCGCGCCGGTCCTCTGCCACGACATTGCTTGCGGTCATGTCGCGCCGGATGATCCACGGTTCGCGGTTGTGATGCAGGTTGGCGAAAACCTGCTCCTGCCGGTCATGGTCCTCGGTGATAGCGAAGGCCATAAGCTGATCCAGCGTAAGACCGTCCTCCCGATAGACCTGCAACAGCTTGGGCGAGACAGCGCCAAGGCGAAGCCGCTGCTTCACCACGCCAGCCGACACGCCAAACCGCGCGCCGATTTCTTCCACGCCATAGCCCTTGCTTTCGGACAGTTCGCGGAACCGCTCGAACTGGTCGGCGGGGTGCATAGGGGTCCGGGTCACGTTCTCGTCCAGACTGATTTCGGACGGATCGTTGGCGGTATCGAGCCAGCAGCGCACGACTTCCGACTTCTTGATCTGCTTGCGCTTGGCGCGCAGCAACATCGCCAGCCTGCGGCCTTCACCAGCGGTAACGAGATAGTTGCCGGTCGGCGTCCCGTCCTCCTTGGTTTCCGGCTCTACGACAAGGTTCTGGATCAGCCCCTTGTGCTGGATCGAAGCGGCCAGCGCCTCGATAGCGGCTTCCCCATGCGGCACCTTGCGGGCATTGCGCGGGGACTTCTTGAGCTTGGCGAGCGGCACGAAAATCTCGACGCCCGACACAGGCTCGGCGGCTAGGATTTCGGTAACAGCGTTCATCACACTTCTCCTAAAAACCACACTCACCCCGGAATGGGGTGGGCGGCGAAGAAGCTTGCCGTTGGCCCGCTGGCGGAGCCGGGCAGCATCCGCAGGACCGGAACGCAGTGGAGGACGCGCCAACAGCGCGTTGCGGCCCGGCGCGGCGGGCCTAAAGGGAAGCGTCGCCCACCCCATCGACGGGGAGAGAAACGACCAGATGCGATCGGGCTGGCGCAGCCCTGGCTCGATCTCCGCAGATCGGAAAGACAACAATCCGCGCAGCGGATTGCCGAACGGCGCAGCAGCGCCACCCCGCCATGCTGATCGTCACCCGGCAGGGACGAGACCCGTCAGGGGCTCGGTCGGAGCGCAGCGGAGATAGAGCGGCGGTCCCGTAGGGAGGCGCCAAGCCATTCTGCTGACCTTGCTTTTCCAGCCTATTTCGATTATATTTTAATCGGGTTGATAGCAGGTGATGAACATGGCGACTGAGACAAAAGTGTTGACCGCACACGTCCCGCTGCACCTCGCGGAGAAGGTTGAAGCAATGGCCTCGCGGCTCGAACGCTCGCGTGGCTGGGTGATGAAACAGGCGCTCGCCGCCTGGGTTGATCAGGAGGAGGAGCGTCACCGCATGACGCTCGAAGCAATGGAAGATGTCGATGCCGGGCGCGTGATCGACCATCAGGCCGTGCGCGCTTGGGCGGACAGCCTCGGCACTGACACCCCGCTGCCGCCGCCTTCGGCATGAGGATCAAGTGGACCGGCAAGGCGTCCTCGGATTTGGTGCGGCTGCACGAGCATCTGCGTCCGGTTGCCCCGGAGGCGGCGGCGCGGGTCGTGCAGCAGCTCTCGCGCGCGCCGGATCGGCTGCTCGACTATCCCCGGATCGGCGAGAAGCTGGACGCCTACGAGCCGCGCGAGGTTCGGCGCATCATCGTCGGCAATTACGAGCTGCGCTACGAGATTGCGGATGCGACGATCTTCATCCTGCGCCTGTGGCATTGCCGCGAGGAGCGCAGCTTCGAGTCGGACGACTGACGATGAGGCCGGCCGCATCGAACGCTACGATGCAGCGCGCCGCCCTTCGCCCCTATCTGCGCTTCGCCGCGACAGAGGCTTTGCATGAGGCGCGAGCGCGAAGCAGCCTGTCGGGATGGCCCTTGCCCGCAAAGTCCATCGTCGCCCCCATCGTCGCCGGGCCGAATGCCCGGACGACCTGTTCGACTATGCCACGCTGCCGGTCGGCAGCCTCCGTCCTTGCGCGGGGAAAAGCCCGAAGGACGATCTTTCGACCTGGACCGTCACCGACGACTGGCCCGAGCGCGTGCCGGTCACGAGTGCGGAAGTGGATGTGTTCGAGGCATGGTTCGGCGACGTTTTCGACGAGCTGTTCGGGCCGTGCCAATGATGTGAGGAGTTCGCTACCATGACCGTGCCGCTGCGCGCCGCCCTTTACCTGCGCGTTTCAACGGCGCGGCAGGCCGAGCATGACGTGTCGATCCCCGATCAGCGCAAGCAGGGCGAAGCCTATTGCCTGTCGCGGGGACTGGAGCTGGTCGATACCTTCGTCGAGGCCGGCGCATCGGCGACGAACGACCGGCGGCCCGAGTTCCAGCGCATGATCGAGGCCGGGACCAGCAAGCCCGCGTCGTTCGACGTAGTGGTGGTCCACAGCTTCTCGCGCTTCTTCCGCGATCACTTCGAACTGGAGTTCTACGTTCGCAAGCTCGCCAAGAACGGCGTCAAGCTGTTGTCGATCACGCAGGAAATGGGCGACGATCCGATGCACGTCATGATGCGTCAGATCATGGCGCTGTTCGACGAATATCAGTCGAAGGAGAATGCGAAGCACGTCCTTCGCGCGCTCAAGGAAAATGCCCGGCAAGGCTTCTGGAACGGCTCGCTGCCGCCGATCGGATATCGCGTGGTCGATGCCGAGCAACGCGGCGCGAAGATGAAGAAGAAGCTGGAGATCGACCCGATCCACGCCGACACGGTGCGGCTGGCGTTCAAGCTGGCGCTGGAAGGCGACGGCACATCCGGCCCGATGGGCGTGAAGTCGATCACCAAGCATCTCAACGAGCGCCGTATCTTCACGCGCGACGGCGGCCGCTGGGGCATCGGCACGGTTCATCGGATGCTGACCCGGCCGACCTATATCGGCCGCCACGAGTTCAACAAGCGCGGCAAGAGCAAGGAATTGAAGCCCTCCGAGGAAGTGATCGCGGTCGAGGTTCCGGCGATCATCGACCAGGCCACGTTCGATGCGGTGCAGGCACATTTCAAGGCGCGCAACTCGAAGGTCGCCCATCCGCAGGTCGTCGGTGGCCCGACGCTGCTGACGGGCCTGATCCATTGCGGGAAGTGCGGCGGCGCGATGACGATTCGCACCGGGAAGGGTGGGCGCTATCGCTATTACACCTGTTCGATGAAGGCGCGGCAGGGCGCGACCGCCTGCGAGGGCATGACGGTTTCGATGGAGCGGCTGGACGATCTGGTCGCAAACTATCTGGCCGACCGGCTGCTCGATCCCGACCGGCTGGAGGATGTACTAGCCGAGGTTCTGGATCGTCGACAGGAGCGCAGCGACCGGCGCCGCGAGCATATCGCGGAATTGAACCGGCGATCCGCCGAGACCGAGCTGCGCCTGAAACGGCTCTACGACGCGATCGAAAGCGGCGTCGCCGATTTGGACGATCCGGCGCTCAGGGATCGCATCGTCGCCTTGAAGGCGACTCGCGATCAGGCGCGGGCGGATGCCGAGCGGGCCTCGGCCCTCCTGCTCAACTCGACGCAGCAGGCCATCACGCCGGCCACGTTGCGAAAGTTCGCGTCAACGGCGCGGCGGCGCATCCGCACGGAAGGCGGCGGCTATCGCCGCGACCATCTTCGCGCCTTGGCGCAGCGGGTCGAGGTCGATCGCGGCGAGGTCCGCATCATGGGATCGAAGAGCAACCTGCTCCGCGTGCTGGCCGCCAATGGCGTAGCCACGGCGGCGGGCGGAGTGCCCATCGTTGTTCCGAAGTGGCGGAGCGGGAGGGATTCGAACCCTCGATACGGGGTTACCGTATACACACTTTCCAGGCGTGCGCCTTCGACCACTCGGCCACCGCTCCGCTTGCCTGACGGACACGCCCCTAGCTGCGACTTGCGGCTTTCGCAAGGCACCCAATGATGGCAGATGTCATTTATGTCACCTTCCATGCGGCCAAACAGGAACCAGGCTTTGCCAGAAACTACGGAACGCTTGGATTTCAGCGGTTCTCTGCGTCGATGGACAGGCAGCAGCAATGGCGTGTGGTTCTTTGTGGACATTGCCGGTGAAGCGGCGGACCAGATTGCGGACTATGCGTTTATGCGGCGGCTGGAGTTTGGGCGGGCGCGGGGATTCGGTTCGGTAAAGGTCATGGCGCGCGTCGGGGAAAGCCGGTGGAGTACGTCGGTATTCCCCAATGGCGACGGGCAGTGGATGCTGCCTGTCAAGGCGGCGATCCGACGGGCGGAAGCTATCGCTGATGGGGATTTGGTGCGGGGCGAACTGGCCCTGATCTAGATTCGCTCCGCTTCGGCTACGGCATCGCTGGCGCGCAAGGCGCTGACGATGCGGGTGAGGTGCGCCAGATCCTGTACTTCCAGATCGATTTCGTAGGTGCCGAACGGGCCATCGCGCTGTATCATGTGCAGATTGGTGACATTGGCGTGGCTCTTCGCAAATATCCCCGCCATTTCGGCGAGTGTGCCGGTCCTGTTGTAAAGCACGGCACGCAGGCGGCCGATGGCGCCTTGCGAACGTTCGCCCCATGACAGGTCAATCCAGTCCGCATCGATACCGTTTGCCAGTTCCAGGCAGTCGATCGCATGCACTTCCACCCCCTGGCCGGGCTTTTTGAGCCCCACGATACGGTCACCGGGGACGGGGTGGCAGCACTTGGCCAGATGGAAGCCGGCGCCATGGGTCAGACCTTTGATTGATACTGCACGTTCCTGTTTCGGCCAGGCATCCGGCTCTGAAAATTCCCGTGCGCTTCCCGGAACCAGCGCTTCCATAATATCACGATCGTCAACTTTGGCGGAGCCGATGGCTGCCATCATCTCGTCTTCGTTTTCGAAACCAAGCCGCTTGACCGCTTCGCGAATGGCTTTCTTGCCGATCTTGGCAGGTAAACGGTCGCAGATTTCCTCGAACAGCTTGCGTCCGATGACCGCAATTTCGGCGCGTTCTTTCAGGCGCACCGCGCGACGTATCGCTGCGCGCGCCTTGCCGGTGACGACAAATCCCAGCCACGACAGCTCTGGCCCGGCGCCATCGCTCTTGATGATTTCCACCACGTCGCCGTTGTTGAGCTGGGTGCGCAAGGGCATGTGGCGACCGTTGATCTTGGCGCCCACCGCCTTTGCGCCAAGATCGGTGTGCACCGCAAAGGCGAAATCGACGGGCGTCGCACCCTTGGGGAGCTGAAACAGCGTGCCTTTGGGGGTGAAGGCGAAAATGCGATCCTGATAGATTGCCAGTCGCGTATGTTCGAGCAGTTCTTCTGCATCGTGGCTGGCATCGACGATTTCGATAAGATCGCGCAACCAGCCCACTTGTCCGTCCGGGCGGTCGGCCTGCTTGTAGGCCCAGTGCGCGGCGAGGCCGAATTCGTTGGTGCGATGCATGTCGCGTGTGCGAATCTGCACTTCCATGCGCATCGAGTTTTCGTAGATCAAGGAGGTGTGAAGCGAACGATAGCCGTTGGATTTCGGTGTGGAGATGTAATCCTTGAACCGACCCGGGATCATCTGCCACGTGGTGTGCAGAACGCCCAGCGCACGATAACAGTCCACCACATTATCGCTAAGAACGCGAAACGCCATGATGTCGGTAATCTGTTCGAAGCTGACATGGCGTTCCTCCATCTTTTTCCAGATGGAGTAGGGGTGTTTTTCCCGGCCTGACACTTCCACGCGCATACCGGCTTCGGCCAACGCCTGCTTGATCGCCAGCGCGATGGCATCGACCTGCCCACCTTCCTGATTGCGGATCTGGTCGAGCCGCCCGGTAATGGTGGCGTATGCTTCGGGTTCCAGCTGCTCGAAGGCGAGCAACTGCATTTCACGCATATATTCATACATGCCCACCCGTTCGGCGAGAGGGGCATAGATATCCATGGTTTCCTTGGCGATGCGCCGCCGCTTTTCCTCGCTCTTGATGAAATGGAGCGTGCGCATATTGTGCAGCCGGTCAGCCAGTTTGACCAGAAGAACGCGAAGATCCTCGCTCATCGCCAGGAAGAACTTGCGCAGGTTTTCGGCCGCCCGCTCGTTCTCGGTCATGGCTTCGATTTTGGAGAGCTTCGTCACCCCGTCGACCAGCCGGGCAATGTCTTCGCCAAAGAGTCGGGCAATTTCGTCAGTTGTGGCGAGCGTGTCTTCCACAGTGTCGTGGAGCAAGGCGGTGATAATCGTTTCCTGATCGAGCTTCAGCTCGGTCATCAGGCCGGCCACTTCCACGGGATGACTGAAATAGGGGTCGCCACTGGCCCGTTTCTGCGAGCCATGCTTCTGTACCGTATAGACATAGGCACGATTGAGCAGCGCCTCATCCGCATCGGGGGCGTATTCTTTTACACGTTCAACGAGTTCATATTGTCGCAGCATTACGGTTATGATGTGGACAATTCCTGTTGCAATGCAATGGCAAAGAGCACGCGCTTGCAGCATCATCCGGAAAGTTGTGGATGAACCCCCATTTTTCCAAGATGTTCCGGCAATCGACAGTTTTTATCGATCACGTCGATGCCGCGTGTGGCATCGTTGACTCAGGCCCCGGCAAGGGCCTTGGTCGCAGGATATTGCAGCAGTTCGATCAGCAAGGGATCATCGGCGCGCTCGTAATAGGCATAGGCTGTATCGGGCGACAGGCGATCATACCACACCCGCTGATAGCCCACCGATGCCAGCCGCGCTTCCCAGCTTTCCAGTTCGTCCACCCGGAAACGCAGGTGATGCACGCCTTCGTGTCCTTGTTCCAGGAAATCGCGGTGGGGGGTGTCGCCTGAAACCCATTCGATCAATTCGATTTCGAGATCATGCATACGGCCGAAGGCATATTTCATATCGTAAGGGGTTGGCACCGCACCATGATACGACGCCTGCTGCGCGCCGAAATCGACAATATGGAACGGGCCGAACACCGGATCGTACAGTGCCATGGCTCGTTCCAGATCGCGCACCACGAAACCGATCTGATCAGGTTTGGGCAATCCGATCCGGCCCAGCTTCTCGTTCATCGCGACATCATGTTCTGTCATTGTTGTCTCTCCCGGCATCTGCTGTTTCGCAGGCTTTCGTAGTCTTATGCGTTTTCGAAGGGGCGGATGAAGGCCTTGGCAAATTGTTCCATCACCCGCTTCTTGTCGTCGAGCGAGGAATGCAGGCCCAGCGAGAAGAAGAACGGGTAGCTGATACCCGCAGTCATGCCCTGATCGTGAAGGCGCTTGAACGTGTCCAGATCGGGCGGGGTGCTGAGTCCTATCAGGGTTTCAAATGGCAAGTGGGCCCGGCCCGCTTCTTCGCGCAGACGCGTGAATTCGGCCATAAGAGCGGGAACCTCTTCCGGCGTGTTGCCCGCGCCGATCCAGCCGTCACCCCGGGTTGCCGCGCGCTTCAGCGCCGGTGCCGACGATCCGCCGAGAAATACCGGGACGGTCTGCGTGGGTTCAGGCGCGATCTGCAAAGGCGGGAAATCGTAAAAGTCGCCGTGATGTTCGACCATGCCGCCCTCCCAGAGCTTGCGCAGTACGTCGATCATTTCGTCGGTGCGGCGCGCCCGGGTTTTGAATTCGACCCCGTAGATATCGAATTCGTCCTTCATCCAGCCGAGGCCCGCGCCGAGAATGAAGCGGTTGTCGCTCATCAGCGCAAGCGTGCCGGTCGCTTTGGCAACTTCGAACACATTGCGCAGCGGGAGAACATAGATCGAGGTGGAAAATTTCAGCCGTTTCGTGACGGCAGCCATGGCCGCAATCGTTACCCAGGCATCGGGATAGGGCCAGTCCGGGCTCATCATCGCCTTGCCGTCAGGCGAATAGGGATACTCGGCTAAAACCGTCTTGGGATAGACGGCATGATCGGAATTCATCACCCCTTCGAACCCCAGTTCTTCGGCGAATTGTGCGAGGGGAATGAGCTGGTCGACCTCGATCCAGTTCACCATTTGCCAGAATTTCATTGTGTTCTTCTCCCGCCGCTGCCCTTGTGTGAGCCCGTATGTGATCGGCCATGGGGCATGCAATCACGCCACCCCCGTATCTGGCAAGCCCCTGTGCAGCCCATGCGTGGCTTTTGTCCGAAAAGGAGTGTCATGGCTGTTGCGGTCCTTTGACAGCCGCCCGTGCGCCGGTAACAATCGCCCCTGATCGCAGTACGAAAAAGCTGCGGCAGATAAAAACAGCAAGCGAACGGGGATCACGCCCACGTATCGCGGGAGAGATGCGTTGTCGGACACGATCATTATTGACGATCTGCTTACCCCTCGTTTGAACGACATGCAAAAGGCGGCGCTGGCTTTTGGCGATGCCAATCCGATAGCCTTGACCGAGCAGGCCATTCTCGATGCGGCCCGGCACCAGACGGGGCTGCACGATTTTGGTGCAGACGATTTTCGGGAACGGCTCAATATCCTGCTGGATGAATGGAATGGCGACCCGGCCATGACCCAGATCTGGCGTCTCACCCTGTTAGGCTATGCCACCCGTTATGCGGCCAACAGGTTGTTGATTCACGATACGCTGCAACGCCATCCGGAAATTCATGACGAACAGATCGATCGCCCGATTATCATCGCCGGTCTGCCGCGTTCCGGAACGACGCATCTTGTCAACCTGATTGCTGCCGACACGCGGCTGCAGGCGTTGCCGCTGTGGGAAAGTTACGAACCGGTCCCGCTTCCAGGGGAAGGGCTGCTGCCCGATGGCACCGATCCACGCTATCAACGTTGCGCGGACGCCTGGGAACGATCGCAACAGATTTCGCCCGTGATTGCGGCGATGCATCCGATGAATCCTGATCATATCCACGAAGAACTGGAATTGATGGGGCCGGATTTCGCATCGTACAATTTCGAATGGATCGGGCGGGTGCCGGGCTGGCGCGATCACTATTACGCCACCGACCAGACACCGCATTACGAATACATGAAGACCGTGCTGAAGCTGCTGCAGTGGCGGAACGGGAAGAAACGGTGGGTGTTGAAATGCCCGCAACATCTCGAACAACTGGGCGTGTTGAAGTCGGTGTTCCCCGATGCGGTCGTGGCGATCACGCACCGCGATCCGGTGGCGGTGATCCAGTCGGCGGTGACCATGCAGGCCTATTCTGCGCGCATGCAGCGCACCGAAGTGGATGCCCCGTGGCTGATTGCCTACTGGACCGACCGGGTGGAACACCTGTTGCGCGCCTGTGTGGCCGATCGCGCCGTGTGGCCTGCCGATCAGAGCATCGATGTGCCGTTTCATGAATTCATGGCGGACGATGTGGCCATGGTCGGCAAAATCTTTGCCCGCGCGCAATTGCCGATGACCGATCGGGCCCATGCCGAAATCGCCGCGCATATGGCGGCGCACCAGCGCGGGAAAGAGGGTCGCATGGTCTACAATCTGGAGCGGGATTTCGGCGTTAAGCCCGATGTCTTGCGCGAACGTTTCCGTTTCTACTTCGATGCTTTCCCGGTGAAGGCGGAGGTTCACTAAACCCTTGTTTCCACCCATTCAGCGAACTGACGACAAAGCGAGAACCGATGATGAGAGAACCGATCTACAAGACCCGCCGTGTCGGGCCAGCTGCCGCCGAATTCGACCAGAACTGCCAGCGGGTAAACGATTTCATCGTCATGTCGGAAGGCAATTCGAACGTCTATCTGATCGAGACGCCGGAAGGGGGCATTCAGCTCAACGCGGGCATGGGCTTCGAAGCGCCCGTGCATCGGCATAATCTGGCGACATTTTCGCAAACGCCGGTGAAGTACCTGATCACCACGCAGGGGCACGTCGATCACGTGGGCGGGGTGCAGTATTTTCGCGATCTCAATCCGGGGCTGACCTACATCGCGCAGGCGGGCAATCACGAACACCAGAGCTATGACGCACGACTGCAGACGTTCCGTTCCGCCCGTTCGGCGTTTCGCTTCCAGGATGAATTCAAGGAGGTGTTCCAGCGTTATGCTGCGGCGGGTTATACGCAGATCAACCCGCAGGACCGGCCTACGCCCGATGTGACATTCGAGACGCGATACGAATTCACGCTGGGTGGGCTGGATGTCGTCCTGATTGCCGCGGCAGGCGCGGAAACCAACGATTCCCTGATTGTCTGGCTGCCTCAACACAAGATTGTGTTCACCGGGAATTTGTTCGGTTGTCCCTTTGGGCACTTCCCTAATCTCGTCACCATTAGAGGCGACCGTTATCGCGATGCGCTGACTTGTGCGGCGGCGGCGCAGACCGTGCTCGATCTGGGGGCGGAACTGCTGGTCTATGGGCATCATGAACCGATTGTCGGGGCCGATGTGATTGCCGCAGAAGTGACCGCCTATCGCGATGCGATCCTGCATGTGCACGACGCCGTGGTGCAGGGCATGAACGACGGCAAGGAACTGCACGTCTTGCAGAACGAGATCACCTTGCCCCCGAATGCGAAGTGGGGCAGGGCTATGGCAAGCTGAGCTGGAGCATCCGCGCCATCTGGGAAAACTATGCCGGGTGGTTCAAGCACGAATCCACGACGGAACTCTACGCGGTGCCGCAGAAGGCCGTACACGCCGATCTGGTGGAACTGGCCGGCGTCGATGCGTTGATCGATCGTGCGCGTGCGAAAGCGGCATCAGGCGAGTTCGAGCAGGCGCTGCATCTGCTGGATATCGTGCTGAATGCCCAGCCGAAGAACGCCGGGGCGACCGCACTGGCCATCGACGTGCACGAGCGCCTGCTGGACGATGCCAAAACCGCGCATACCACAGGTAACTTCTGGTTGGTGGGGTGGCTGCAGAACCGGATCAAGCGGTTCCGCGAACGTCAGGGCTGACAGGGCCTCATGCCGGGTATGGTACCGTATGAAATGGCATCATACCCCGGCACGTCCGGTCAATGGAGTGTGGCGTTGGTCTGCGTGTTCCGCTTGCCCAGCATTCTTTCCAGAATATTCTCATGCAGCCATACCCGGTGGACGATGACCATCAGGACGTGCCCGAGGATCAGAGCCAGAAAAAGCCATGCCAGATTGCCGTGGAGCGCATTGCCCGGCGCGGTCATCCAATCTGTTTTCACGCCTGTTGGCGCCTGAAGCTGGAGCCCGAAGAAGGTAACGCCTTTGCCGCTGCCAAAGGCGCGCAGCAAGGCGAGAGAGGGCACGATGAACATCAGCGCATAGAGTGCGAAATGGCCAAGCGCCGCGCATTTGCCCAGCAGATCCGGTCGATATCCCGGTCGATGTGCGCGATTGGCGAAGGCCCAGACCGCGCGCACGATGAACAGGGCCAGCAGCAGCATGCCGACGGAACCATGCGTTCCGCCCCAGAAACCGGTCAACGCGGTGCGGCCCAACAATTCCTTGAGGATCATGCCTGTGAATTGCCAAAGGAGCAGCGCGGCCATGACCCAATGCAGGAGCCGGCTCACCGAACCGTAATAAAACTGGCTATCCTTTGCGGCCATCGCGTGTTCACCCGTCTGTGTTGGTCGGTGGTGTGTATCAGGGCGTTGTATGGTGGCCAAGCTGAACGGATGCTTCACCGGAAATGCTTCAGGCAAGTCGATACCTGCGGCTCAGCTCTTCTCCATGATCTTGCGGACGCGGCGATCCGCATCCAGTGCGATCACGAGATCGGCGCGCGCAGGCATCTCCGTCAGGATATGGCGCGTCAGCCGCTCGTAATGCTCGACAAACCGCGCCAGCGCCGCGTCCGACATGATGCCGGGGGCTTCGGGCGGGACGGTCCGGCGCAGTTCGTGTTCCTGCTCCGTCCGCCAGCCCAGCACTGTGTCGAAATCCGGGGCCGCCAACAGGATCAGCAGATCGATACGCGCAAACAGGTGCTGGTATTCACCGGCCAGCGCCGCATTGGCATGGCCGCGCCACAGGCCTTGCGGATCTTCGTCGCGTTCCAGTCGATTGATGGGACTGGCCAGTTCCGTTTCATCTTGTGGCCGTGCGCCGATGCACCAGCCTTCCAGCAGCAGAACCTGCGTTGCCGCGCCAGCCTTGCCCCAAACGGCGGGCGGGGCGCGATCGTCATGCGCCTTGTCGAACCGGGGCAGGGCCACATCCCGCCCCTGTTCGAGCGCCTCGATCACGTGCAGGCCCAGCGCGATGTCATGCGTGCCGGGCACACCGCGGGTTATAAACAGGGGGTGGACGCGCCGCGCCAGTTCTTCCCGTTCTGAGCGGGTGCGATAGAGATCGTCAATCGACAGGATGGCGGTGGCAATACCGGCACGTTCCAGACGGTTAGCCAGCGCCGCCGCCAGTGTCGATTTCCCGCTACCCTGTGCGCCGCACAGGCCGACAACGAGCGGGCGTCGGACCGTGTGCGACAGCGCGCGCCGTACTGCCTCCTCCACGGCATCGAGACTGGGCTGCATCGACTTCTCGATTGATGGTTCCTCCATGGTGCGATCCTTAAGCCTATGTTCTCTATCGCGGCAGGGCCGGGGGGATGGCAAACATATTTGCCCTGACCGGCGCCCCCTTGCCGATCGGTCTCATCCATATGGACGATGTTGTCGGGCCAGCGTTGCGCCAGATACCGTGCAAACAACAGAATATGCGGTTCGAGGGGATGAGAAGATGGGGATGAGGCGACTGGTATTGTGGCCGTTGGGCGGACTGCTGGCGATTATCGGCATCCTGCTGGCCTGGGGCGGCGCCATGCTCGCCAGCCTTGGCGGCTCACTCTACTATCTGCCTGCCGGTCTTGCCTGTCTCGCCGCAGGTGTGCTGATCGCGCGAGGGCATAAGGCGGGTTTCTGGCTCTATTGCGCTGTTTTTGCAGCGACAGTGATCTGGGCGCTGGCGGAAGTCGGTCTCCACTTCTGGCTGCTGTTGCCCCGGATTGCGGGGCCGCTGGTCATCTTGCTCTATCTCCTCGCCCCGTGGGTGCGCCGTCATCTGCGGCTGATTGCAGCACCCCGCGCGGTCGACCACAATACGCCGCCTCGGACAGGGCCCCGGACAGTCATGGCGGTGATTGCTTGTATCGCTCTGGCATGGGCGGCTGGTTTTGCCATGTATGACCGGAATGGTGCGGCGCGTGCGGCACAGGCCACCGGCGATCAGACTGCGACGCGCTGGGCCGATTACGCGGGGAACAAGGCGGGCACGCGGTTTTCCCCTGCATCGCAGATAACCCCTGCCAATGTCGCTGATCTTGAAGTGGCATGGCAGTTTCGCACGGGGGATATGCCGAACGGGCCCGCGCCGCAGATGTTCCAGGCAACCCCGTTGCAGATCGGCGATACGCTTTACCTGTGCACGCCGCACAACATCGTGATCGCGCTTGATGCCGATACCGGAAAGCAGCGCTGGCGTTATGATCCCGCAGTCGATGCGACCGGGGTCTATACTGTGGCCTGTCGCGGCGTTTCCTATCACGAATCCGCCGATGCTGCGGCCCGGGCGGGTGAGACCCCATGCGCGCGCCGGGTGCTTGTGGCGACGATTGACGGGCGGATGATCGCTGTCGATGCGGCCGACGGAAAGCCGTGCCCGGATTTCGGCACCGGTGGGCAGGTTTCGCTGCGGGAAGGGTTGGGCCCGGTCAAGGGCGGTATTCAGTTTACCACCTCGCCAGCCACGATTATCGGCAACACGGCCGTGGTAGGCAGCTTCGTGCTCGACAATATGGGGACGGACAATCCCTCTGGCGTTGTGCGGGCCTTTGATGTCGTCACCGGGCGCCAGATTTGGGCGTGGGATGCGGGGCGGCACGATCCCTCGGCGCCGTTGCAGCCGGGTGAGAGCTTTACGCCGGGATCGCCCAATGCCTGGAGCCTGTTCAGCGCCGATGAGGCGCTGGGGCTGGTCTATATTCCCACCGGCAATCCGTCGCCCGATCACTTCGGGGGCCAGCGCAATGCGGATATGGAACGCTATGGCAGTTCGGTGGTCGCGCTCGATGTTGCCAACGGCAAAGTGCGCTGGGCCTTTCAGACGGTGCATCACGATCTGTGGGATTATGACGTGGCATCGCAGCCGGTTCTGGCCAATGTGCCGGTAAAGGGCGCGTTGGTGCCCGCACTGATCCAGCCGACCAAGCAGGGTGAAATTTTCCTGCTCGACCGGCGCACGGGCAAGCCGCTGGCCCCGGTCGAGAACGTGCCTGTTCCGCAGGGCGATCTGCCGGGGGAACGCTATGCCCCGACACAGCCGGTAAGCCATGCCTTCGCCAGTCTGGTTCCGCCGGTGATGCGGGAATCCGATATGTGGGGGGCAACACCGCTGGACCAGATGTGGTGCCGCATCGCCTTTCGCAAGATGCGTTACGAGGGGCGCTATACCCCGCCATCGCTGGATGAAAGCCTGATCTTCCCCGGCAACAACGGGATCATGAACTGGGGGAGCGCGGCCGTGGATGAGGCACGGGGCGTCATGGTCGTGCCCACGTCTTATATGCCGCTGAAACTGCGGATGATCCTGCGCAAGGATGCGCCGCAGACGGGTGATATCGCGATCGAAGGGAACGGTGCGGTTTCCCCCATGCGCGGGACGCCCTACGCGGTGCGGACGGAGCGGCCCTTCGTTTCCCCGCTGGGCATTCCCTGCAATGCCCCGCCGTGGGGGCGGCTGACCGCGATCGATCTCAAAACGCGTCAGATCCTCTGGCAGCGTCCGCTGGGCACAACCGCCGATCATGCGCCGCTGGGCATCGCGGTGCCGGGCGTATTCAATCAGGGCGGGGCGATGGTGACGGGCGGCGGGCTCGCCTTCATCGGGGCAACGATGGATAACTATCTGCGCGCCTTCGATCTGAAGAACGGGAAAGAGCTTTGGAAGGGCCGCCTTCCTGCCGGGGGACAGGCATTGCCGATGAGCTACGTTTCACCGCGTACGGGCAGGCAATATGTCGTGATTGCGGCCGGTGGGCATGCGTTCATGAAGACAACGCCCGGCGACTATGTCGTGGCTTACAGCCTGAAAGGGGATCGCGCGCCGCATTAAATTGTCCGACCGGCCTTTGCGTGGTTGCCTGATACCGGACTGTCTGACACATCGATGCAACAGCAAATCGCCGCATCGGACGGCGACGGGAGAAGGATAGAATATATGGCCAGTGTCAGTGATCCGATCGTGGAGGAAGCCCCGGCGGCGCAAGGATTGACGCCTGCCAAGGGCTTTGCCGTGCTGATCGGGGTGATCGTCGCCGTGGCGGCCCTGATCGGTATCGGCGTCGCGCTGGAACTTTCGGCCCTGTACGCCGGGTTCCTGTTCGCGCTGTACTGGACCGGTCTGTGTCATGCGGATTTCAAACAGTTCGTGCCGGCCCTGGTCGGATCGCTTGGCGGATTGGGGCTGGCCTATGGGCTTTCGGCGCTGCCAGTGGCATTGGGGGGCGCTGGCATGGCGCTTGCGCTCGCGCTGGTCCTTCTGGCGATTTATGCGATCATCATGGGCTGGGTGCCCGTGCTGGTGAACAATGCTTTCATGCTGTTCCTGACAGTGGGCAGCATTCCGGTGCTGCACGAACAGACCACCCTGGGTGCAATGGCCTGGGCGGTTGTGGTCGCGGCGGTCTACCTCGGCGCTCTGGTCATGCTGGGCAAGAAGCTTGCTGCGCGCCAGGCACCGGCTGCCTGACATTCGCACAATGCATTCCTGATCGCGCCCCGCCTTATCGGGGCGCGATTGTTTTCCTATTCAGACGAGGGGTTATATGATGGATTTTTCGGGCAAGTCGGTTCTGGTCACAGGTGGTGCATCCGGGATCGGTTACGCGACGGCGCAACTGTTTCTCCGTTCGGGTGCCGATGTGGTCATCGCGGATATCAATCAGGCGGGCCTCGCCAGCGCCGCTGAAAAGCTGGCAACCGAAACTGGCGGCAAAGTCTTGGCGGTGCCCTGCGATTCCGCCGATCCGGACAGTTGCACGCATCTGATCGATGAGAGTGTGAAAGCACTGGGCAAGCTGGACGTGGTCTGCAACATCGCCGGTGTGCTGGCCAATGGGCCGACCGAAACCTTCGCGGACGAAACCTGGCTGAAAGTTCTGTCGGTCAATCTCAACGGTCCGTTCTATATCAGCAAGCGCGCCATACCGCACTTGCTTGAAACGAAGGGATGCATCGTCAATGTCGCATCGGTGGCCGGGCTTGTCGGGGTTCCCTACGGCGCGGCCTACAGCGCATCCAAGGCGGGCGTGATTGGTCTTACTAAGGCTCTCGCCACCGAATATTCGAAGCGTGGTATTCGCGTGAATGCGATCTGCCCGGGCCATGTCATTACGCCGATGACCGCAGGGGGTGCGAATTTCGGTCCGGAAACGGACATGGAACTGATGACCCGCCTGTTCCCCTTGACCGGGAAGGGTTCCGACCCGTCGGAAATGGCGGCGGCCATCGCATTTCTGGCGTCCGATGCCGCAGTCAACGCGACGGGCACCATCCTGACGATCGATGGCGGGCAGACCGCGATCTGACAGATCGCATGCGGGCAGGCGCATAGTCCTGCCCGCATGTTGCCATGAGGAACGCGCGTATGAAGATCGGTCTTTGTCTACCTTATATGGCGCGTGATTATGATCGCGCGCGCATTCTCACCTGGGCGCGGGAGATCGATGCCGGGCCGTTCGATACGATGTCGTGTGGCGAACGCATCACTGACTACACCTATGAAATGCATACGCTGGTGTCTGCCGCAGCGGCGGTGACCGAACGCGTGCGCCTAAACCCTGCGCTTTACGTGCTGCCGATGCGCTCTGCTGTGCTGACGGCGAAGGAAATCGCCACGCTGGATATTATTTCGGGCGGGCGCCTGTCCGTGACTGTTGGCGTGGGCGGCCGGCCGCTGGATTACAAGGCGCTCGATGCCCCGTTTGAGCGGCGGCATCAAAAACTCGACGATCAGGTCGCCGTGATGAAGCAGGTCTGGCGTGGGGAACCGCTGTTCGAAGGGTCGGGCGATATCGGTCCGCGTCCGCCGCAGGGCGGTGATTTGCCGATATTTGCCGGGGCCATGGGCCCCAAGGCGATTGCCCGCGCGGCGCGCTGGGCGCACGGGGTTTATGCGCCGTCGATGGCGGGCGATCTGGAAGGGCACCAGCGGGTGTTCGATCTGGCCCGTGCCGCTTGGCCTGCTGCCGGACGTTCGGACAAACCCGCGCTCATCGGTGGCTTCTGGTATTCGCTGGCCCCGGATGCGCAGCGCGAACTCTATGACTATGCCTACAATTACATGCGCTATGGTGGGGAAGAGATCGCGCGTGGCATGGCCTCTGCGATGACCCGTCATTCACCCGAAGCGATTCTCGAGGGGATCGAGAATGTCAGGGCATCCGGCGCGGACGAATGCATCCTGGTTCCGGCTACGGCGCATTACGATGAGATCGAGAAACTGGTGAAATTGCTCGCCGATGTAAAACGCTGAAGCGCCGGGCAGGCGCAAGCCTTTGACAAGCGGATTGTCATCGGTAACGTTTTCCGGGTGCCTGAAATCCCCCGGATAGATCGCGATTTCGCGACCAGAGTCGACTGGAACCTGCTGCGCCTGTTCGTGCATATCGTGCGCGCGGGCGGGATCGGCGCGGCGGCCCGGCGTCTGAATCGCCAACAGCCGAGCATCAGCGCCGCCCTGAAAAAGCTGGAAGATCACGTCGGCACGCAGCTGGTCCGCCGGACGGCGTCGGGTGTGGAAGTGACTGCGGCGGGCCGTGCGCTGCTGGTGCTGTGCGAAGATATGTTCGAAGCGGCCCGGCTGGCGCCACACCAGATCGCGCAGGCGGTCAAACAGGTGCACGGTCTGGTCCGTATCCAGATGATTTCGTCGATCATTTCACCCGATTTTGACGAGGCGATCGCCAGCATTCATCGGCGTCATCCGGGCATCCAGATCGAACTGCGGGTTTCGCCCTGGCGTGAAGTGCTCGATTCGCTGGAACGGGGCGAGGCGGAACTGGGGGTCGGCTATGACGGGGGTGTGCGCAGCGGCCTGACGTACGAACCGTTGTTCGAGGAGCGCCAGCAGCTCTATTGCGCGCGGCTTCACCCGCTTTATGGGCGGCGGATCACGCGTCTGGGCGAACTGCGGGACGAAGGGTTCGTGCTGACCGGCAACGATGAACTGGACGTCATCACCCGCTTGCGTCAGCGCTACGGCCTGGGTTCCATTGTGAACGGCCATGCGGAAGATGTGCATGAAGCCTTGCGGTTGATCCGTCTCGGCATTGGCATCGGTTTTATTCCGACACTCGCCGCGGCGGAAGCGGTGGCCAATGGACAGCTTTGGCCGCTGCTGCCGCAAGAGGCAGAGCCTGCGTACAACCTCTATATGCTCGCGCGGACAGAGCCGTCACGCGATACCCCGACGCAGCTGTTTCTGGATGAAATCGTCCGGCGGCTGCGGGCGCGGCCAGTGGCATAGATGAAATCTATGCCTATCATCGATATTCCCTTACTACCGTGATGACCTGAGCTTCGGCATTTCTGCACTATCGCAATGGCGGAGTGCTCGAATGCTCGAAAACAGCCGATTACTTTCACGGGGAAGCCTTGCTTCCCGGATGATCCGGCTGCGGTCGTTTCTCTTCGAAATGCTGTCTGCCCGTGCGGGTCACAGTGTGCGCGTCAATCTTGAGCGTGAGGGAAATCACCGATGAAAAGACGGAATGTATTGATCCAGGGTGTGGCTCTGGCCGGATTGCTGATGCTGGGCGCCTGTGGCGGCGGCAAGGAAGGGCCTGCTGCGGAAACGCAAGCCGAAGCGCCCAAGCAGGAATTTAACATCGGCTGGTCGATCTATGCCGGATGGATGCCGTGGGCTTATGCCGAAAAGAGCGGCATTCTGAAGAAGTGGGCGGATAAGTACGGCATCAAGATCAACCTGATCCAGGTGAACGACTACGTTGAATCGATCAACCAGTACACCGCCGGGAAGCTGGATGGGGTCGGGTCCACCAATATGGATGCGCTCACGATCCCGGCCGCCGGGGGCAAGGACACCACAGTCCTGATCATTGGCGACTATTCCAACGGCAACGATGGGATTGTTCTGAAAAACGGCGCGTCGATGGCCGATCTCAAAGGGCGGACAGTCAATCTGGTGGAACTGTCCGTGTCGCACTACCTTCTGGCGCGTGCGCTGGAACTGAGCGGGATGAAACTGGCCGATGTGAAAACGGTCAACACGTCCGATGCCGATATCGTCAGCGCGTTTTCATCGCCCGATGTTACGGCAGTGGCGGCCTGGAACCCGCAGCTGTCGGAAATCAAGGCCGCCAAGGGCGCAACCATGGTGTTCGACAGTTCCAAGATCCCGAACGAGATTCAGGATCTGATGACAGTGTCCACCGCAACGCTGAAAGCCAATCCCAATCTGGGCAAGGCGCTGGTCGGCGCATGGTACGAAGTCATGGAGATCATGGCCAAGGGCGATGCCAAGGCGAATGCGGCGATCGACCAGATGGCGCAACTGGCGGGAACCACGCCGGAAAACTACCGCGCCCAGTTGAAAGCGACCTATCTCTACTACAAGCCGCAGGAAGCCGTGGCCTATGCCCTGAGCCCCGACATTATCAAGCATGAGGATGCGGTGCGCCAGTTCAGCTTCTCCAAGGGGTTGTTCGGTCCGGCAGCGACATCCGTGGATGCCATCGGCATCGGCTTCGCCAACGACAAGACTCTGGGCGACAAGGCCAATGTGAAGCTGCGGTTCGACCCGAGCTTCATGCAGATGGCCGCCGACGGGAAACTCTGAACTTCCGACGGTCCACCGCTCCGCATTGCTCCTGCCTGCCCGGCGCATCTGCGCCGGACGACAGGGGCGGTGCGCCCGCAAACCGGCATGATGCCACACAGTAAGGAACACGCGTGACACCGAAGGCGATCCTGACAGACGCATATCCCGCCAGCGGGGACCGGTCGTGACGCGGTTGGTCAATATCCGCCCCGGTCGCGCGGGCCGGATTATCGCCGGGATCGTGCCCATTGCGATCCTTTTGCTGATCTACATCATCGCGTCGGATATGCGGCACACCGCCAATCCGAACGACAAGGTGCTGCCCACGCTGGGGGCGATGGCGGACGCCATTGCCCGGCTGGCGACAACGCCCGATCCGATGACGGGCAGGATCACCTTGCTCGCCGATACCATGGCCAGCCTCTATCGTCTGGGGGTGGGGGTGGCCATCGCCACGGTTACGGCACTTGTGCTCGGCCTGATCCTGGGCGTCGTGCCGCTGATGCGGGCCACACTGGGACCGATTGTCACCCTGATCGCGGTGATCCCGCCGATCGCGGTGCTGCCGATCCTGTTTATCGTGCTGGGGCTGGGTGAGGCGTCGAAGATCGCGCTGATCGCCATTGGCATTGCCCCTTATATGACTCGCGATCTCGCGGCCTATGTATCCGGATTGCCGGTGGAACAGTTTCTCAAGGCGCAGACGCTGGGGGCGAACAGCTGGCAACTGGCGATCCGCGTTGCGTTGCCGCAGTTGATGCCGAAACTGATCGAAAGCCTGCGTTTCTCCATGGGGCCAGCATGGGTGTTTCTGATCGCGGCCGAAGCCGTCGCTTCGGACATCGGGCTCGGCTACCGCATCTTCCTCGTCCGCCGCTATCTCGCGATGGATATCATCCTGCCTTACGTGTTGTGGATCTCGCTGCTGGCCATCGCCGCTGACCTGATCCTGCACACGCTCAGCCGAAAAGCCTTCCCGTGGGCGCATGGAGATGCCCGATGAGCACGCTTCTCTCGTTCCGTGACGTATGGGTCGAATATGGCGAGAAGGTCGTTCTCGAACGGGTCTCGCTGGATATTGAGGAAGGGTCTTTCGTTTCGGTGGTTGGACCTTCGGGGGCGGGCAAAAGCACCTTCCTGCGCCTGATCCTGGGGCAGGAAGGACCGACACGGGGCAAGGTCCTGCTCGACGATGTCGCACTGAAGCCCGAATGCAATCCCGATCGCGGGGTGGTGTTCCAGCGCTATTCGGTGTTCCCGCATCTGACCGTGTTCAAGAATGTCCTGTTCGGGCTGGAATGCGGCGCGGCGCCGTTCACAGCGCGGCTGTTTGGTGCACGTCGCAAGGCGGCTGTCGAACAGGCGATGGAAATGCTCGACGCGGTCGGGCTGGCCCACAGCCGCGATGCCTATCCCGCCCAGCTTTCCGGCGGCATGCAACAGCGGCTGGCGATTGCGCAGGCGTTGATCAAGCATCCCCGTATTCTCCTGCTGGATGAACCGTTCGGTGCGCTCGATCCCGGTATCCGGCTGGATATGCATGCGCTGGTGACGGGGCTGTGGCAGGAACGGGGGCTGACCATCGTGATGGTGACCCACGACATCCACGAAGCGTTCAAGCTGAGCACGCGGGTGCTGGCTTTCGACAAGCGCCGCCACGATCCGCATGCACCGCATCGCTTCGGCGCGACCGCGACCTACGACATTCCACTGGAACGCCGGTCGGGAGCGTCGCGCGAAGCGGCGATCCCGTCGGCACTGCTGCCACGGCCCAGCGAAGGGGCGCAGCCCACGCAAGCCGTCGCAATCCCGTCGATATCCTAACATCACGAGCAGGAAATACGCATATGACCAGCAGTACCGCCAATCCCAATGATGCCCGGGCTCATGCCCGTGCGATGGCGGGCACGATCGTGGAAGCCATGCCGATGCTGCCGCCACAGGCGGATGATGTGCCGGGCGAAGTGCTGTGGGAAGAAACCGTGGCGGCAGGAGGTTACACCTCGCGCCGGATTGCGCGCGGCACCCGCCTGCGGCTGGTCGATCTCTATGGCGATGCCTGTGCATCCATGCTGTTGTTCAATGCGGAAAGCCCGGTCGAACGGCTGAATGTGGCCGATACCATCAAGGTCCAGTGGAATGGCTATCTGGGCGCGGGCAAGCTGCTGCTCACCGATATGGGCCGGGTCATCATGTCCATCGTCGAAGACGATGCGGGGACGCACGACGTGTTCTGCGGTGCATCGAACGAGGCATCGAATGCGCGAATTTATGGCACGGGCAAGAATTACAGCCCTTATCCCAATGCGCGCGACCGGTTCATGCTGGCGGTCGCGAAGTACGGGCTGGGCCGCAAGGATGTCCATCCGTGCATCAACTGGTTCAAGGGCGTGCGTGTGGCGGATGACGGCGCAACCTTGCCGGAACTGGGGCCGTTCGCACCGGGGCGCAGCCTTGTCCTGCGTGCGGAAATGGACCTGATCGCCGTTTTTGCCAACTGCCCGCACGTGCTGGACACGCGCCCCGAATTTGCCGTCACCCCCTTGCGCGTGACGGCCTGGCGCGGCGCCGTGACGGAGGCGGACGATCCGATCCGTCAGGCCAGCCCCGAAGGGCTCCGGGCCTTTCTCAATACCGAAGATTATTATCGCCGCTGAGCGGGGAGAGAGACGATGAATACCTTATCCGAAAGCCCCCGTGGCACGATCGTTCATGATGAAATTGTTCCCGCGCTGGCGCCGTGGATGCATGTGGTGAAAGCTGGGCAGACGCTGCGCATCATCGATCTGGAAGGCAATCAGGCGGTCGATTTCCTGATCTACGCGGCGGATGACGATTCTGAACGGTACAGCGCGCAGGATACCATTGCCGCACAGCGCAATGTCTATCTGCGCGATGGGGCGGCCCTCCTGTCCAACGAAGGCCGCCCGATGATGACGATCACCGGCACCTCGGTTGCCTATCACGATACGATCGGGGGCGCCTGTTCGTGTGAATCCAACACCTTGCGTTACGGCCATCACACCAAGGCGCAGCATGCCTGCGTGGAGAACTTCCTCGACGCGAATGTGCGGGCCGGGCGCAACAAGCGGGATATGGTCTCCAACATCAACTTCTTCATGAATGTCCCGGTGGAGGCCGATGGAACACTGGGTATCGTGGACGGTATTTCCGCGCCGGGCCTGACGGTCGATCTGCGCGCGGAAATGGATGTCACGGTGGTCGTGTCGAACTGCCCGCAGATCAACAATCCCTGCAACGGCTTCAATCCCACGCCTGTGCGAATGGTGGTGACCAACTGATGTTTACCAAGGTTCTGATTGCCAACCGGGGGGCGATTGCCTGCCGCATCATTCGCACGCTGCGGCGCATGGGGATCGGCTCTGTCGCGGTGTACAGCGATGCCGATGCCGGTTCGCGCCATGTGACGGAAGCCGATGAAGCGGTGCGGATCGGCCCGGCCCCGGCGGCGGAAAGTTATCTCGATATCGGTGCGATCCTTGCCGCAGCCCGGCGGACAGGGGCGCAGGCAATCCACCCGGGCTATGGTTTCCTCTCCGAAAGCACCGCTTTTGCCGAAGCCTGCACGGCGGCCGGGATCGCATTTGTCGGCCCCACGGGCGATAATATTCGCGCGTTCGGTCTGAAACACACTGCACGCGATCTGGCGGCGGCGCATGGCGTGCCCTTGGCACCGGGCACCGACCTGCTGACCGATGAGGCCGAGGCAATCGATGCGGCGGAACGCATCGGCTATCCGGTTATTCTCAAGGCTACGGCGGGCGGTGGCGGGATCGGTATGAAAATCTGCGCGGACGCTGCCGATATTCGTGAAGGTTTCGCCACTGTCGCGCGGTTGGGTGCCGGTAACTTCGGTGATGGCGGGGTGTTTCTCGAACGCTACGTTGCCCGTGCGCGTCATATCGAAGTGCAGGTGTTTGGCGATGGTGCGGGGCATGTCGTGGCGCTGGGCGAGCGCGATTGTTCACTTCAGCGGCGCAACCAGAAAGTGGTGGAGGAAACCCCCGCACCGCTTTTGCCGACGACGACGCGGTCGGCGCTGATCGATGCGGCGGTGCGGTTGACGTCTGGGGCGAAGTACCGTTCCGCAGGGACGGTCGAATTCCTCTATGACGCCGAACGCGATGATTTCTTCTTTCTGGAGGTCAACACCCGCCTGCAAGTGGAACACGGGGTGACCGAACAGGTCACCGGGGTCGATCTCGTCGAATGGATGATCCGTGGTGCGGCGGGCGATTTCGCATTCCTCGACGGGTTTGAGGCGCACCCGCAAGGCGCATCGATTCAGGTTCGCCTCTATGCCGAAGACCCGGCGCAGGATTATCGTCCGAGTTCCGGCCGCCTGATCCACGTCGCCTTCCCCGAAGGTCCGCGCGTGGATGGCTGGGTGGAAAGCGGCACCGAGGTATCGGCCTGGTACGATCCGATGCTGGCGAAGCTGATCGTGACCGCGCCCACGCGTGAAGAGGCGGCCTTGGCGCTGCAGCAGGCGCTGGATGCGACACGGCTGCAAGGGATTGAAACCAATCTCGACTGGCTGCGCACGGTGGTGCGTTCCGATCCGTTCCTCAGCGGGCAGGTATCGACGCGGGCATTGGCGGATATCGCTTATGTTCCCGATACCATCGTTGTGCAGGCGTCGGGCGCATCGACTACGGTGCAGGATTATCCCGGCCGTGTGGGACTGTGGGATGTCGGGGTCCCGCCTTCAGGGCCGATGGATGGCCTCGCTTTCCGTCTGGGAAACCGGCTGCTCGGTAACGATGAAGGTGCCGCCGGGCTGGAAATAACTGCCGCCGGGCCGACGCTGCTGTTCAACAGCGCGGTACGGCTGTGCCTGACCGGGGCCGATTTCGGGGCGGCGCTGGATGGGCAGCCGGTGGCGCTGTACCAACCGTTCGATGTGCGGGCAGGGCAAGTGCTGCGTATCGGCAGGGCAAGTGGCGCGGGCATACGCGGCTACGTCCTGATTGCCGGTGGTATCGATGCACCCGAATATCTCGGCAGCCGGAGCGCATTCACACTGGGCGAATTTGGCGGGCATGCGGGCCGCGCGGTGATGACAGGGGATACGCTGCATCTTGCGCGCAATCCTGTTGTGCCCGTGCCAATACCGGCGCTGGCACCGTCCGATCGGCCCCAGATTACCCGCGAATGGACTGTGCGCGTACTCTACGGCCCGCATGGCGCGCCCGATTTCTTCACCCCTGAAGACATCGCCATGCTGCGTGAAACAAGCTGGAAGGTGCATTACAATTCCAACCGCACCGGGGTGCGTCTGATCGGGCCGAAGCCGCAATGGGCGCGTAAGGATGGCGGAGAAGCGGGGCTGCACCCTTCCAACATCCATGACAATGCCTATGCCATCGGCGCGGTCGATTTCACTGGCGATATGCCGATTATCCTTGGCCCGGATGGCCCGTCGCTGGGCGGGTTCGTCTGCCCCTTCGTGGTCATTCAGGCCGATCTCTGGAAAGTGGGGCAATTGGCCCCCGGCGATACGATCCGGTTTACGCCGGTTGGCGATGGCGATGCCGTGGCGGCGGAAGGGGCGCAGGATGCGCTTGTCGCCGCGCTTGAGACGGAGCAGGCGGCAGCGCAGACTGCACCAGTCCTGAACGACCCGGAATCGCCGATCCTTCATGCCATTCCCGGCGATGGTGTGCGCCCACAAGTCTTCTATCGAAGGCAGGGGGATCGGCATCTTCTGGTCGAATATGGCCCGATCGTGCTCGATCTCGAACTGCGCCTGCGCATCCATGCGTTGATGCTGGAACTGCAAAGGCTTGGCCTGCCCGGTGTGCTCGACATTACCCCGGGAATCCGCTCGCTCCAGATCCATTACGATAGCCGTAGTCTCTCGCAGACCGCGTTGCTCGACGCCTTGTGCGGGGCGGAGGAGCGGCTGGGTGGGCTCGATGATTTCGAAATCCCTTCGCGTGTCGTCCACCTGCCGCTCTCGTGGCAGGACCCGGCGATTTACGAAACGATCGACAAGTATATCGCATCGGTTCGCGACGATGCGCCGTGGTGCCCGGACAATATCGAATTCATTCGTCGGGTGAACGGGCTCACCAGCATCGACGATGTGAAGCGGATCGTGTTTGACGCCGAATATCTCGTCATGGGGCTGGGCGATGTCTATCTGGGTGCGCCGGTGGCCACGCCAGTCGATCCCCGGCATCGGCTGGTCACGACGAAGTACAATCCAGCGCGCACCTGGACCCCGCCCAATGTCGTGGGCATCGGCGGGGCTTACATGTGCATCTATGGCATGGAGGGGCCGGGCGGGTATCAATTGTTCGGCCGCACCATTCAGGTGTGGAACAACTGGCGCCAGACCGATGCTTTCCGCGATGGCAAGCCGTGGTTGCTGCGCTTCTTCGACCGTATCCGGTTCTTCCCCGTCAGCCACGAGGAACTGACCGAATGGCGCCGTGATTTCCCCCTCGGCCGACGCTCGATCCGGATCGAGGAGGAAATGTTCCGCCTGTCCGATTACCGCGCCTTCATGGCCGAGAACGCGGACAGCATCGCCGCCTTTCAGGAAACCCGGCAGGCCGCGTTCGATGCGGAACGGGCCGATTGGGAACGCAATGGCGAATTCGATCGGGTGGCGGCGCTGGCCGAGGATGCGGGCGGTGCGGACAACGAGGCTGCGATTGATGTGCCTGATGGTTGCGATCTGGTCGAGGCACCGTTTGGCGGCAGTATCTGGAAGCTGCTGGTCGAAGATGGCACCACCGTTGCGGAAGGGGAACCGATCGCGATCATCGAGGCGATGAAAATGGAGAGCAAGGTGCTCAGCCCGATGAGCGGGACGGTGCGTCGTCTCTATGTGAAAGAACGCCAGCCGGTCAGCCCGGGTGGCCCGATCCTCGCGCTGGAGCCGACATGATCATGGACGCTACTGCGATCGCCGCAGCCGTATTGCGGGGCGAGACAACTGCATTGGCCGTAGCGCAGGATGTTCTGACGCGGATCGCGATTTACGATGCCGTGCAACCGCAAGCGTGGATCACCCGGAGCGATGAGGATGCGGTGATCGCTGCCGCGCGGCAGGTGGACGAACGGCTGGCGCGGGGCGAACACCTGCCACTGGCGGGGGTGCCCTTCGCCATCAAGGACAA
Organism: Caenibius tardaugens NBRC 16725; assembly: GCF_003860345.1. Classification (GTDB taxonomy): domain Bacteria; phylum Pseudomonadota; class Alphaproteobacteria; order Sphingomonadales; family Sphingomonadaceae; genus Caenibius; species Caenibius tardaugens. The sequence goes on along the minus strand of NZ_CP034179.1, from coordinate 744,561 downwards.
TATCGACCTTGGCGGGGTTCCCACCACGGCGGCCTGCCCCGATTTCGCCTATGTTCCGGAACGATCCGCGCATGTTGTGGAACGGATGATCGCTGCGGGTGCGGTGCCGGTTGGCAAGACCAATCTCGATCAGTTCGCCACGGGGCTGAATGGCACGCGCAGCCCGTATGGCGCGCCTGCCTGCGTCTTTAATCGCAGCTATGTGAGTGGCGGGTCCAGTTCCGGTTCCGCTGTCGTGGTGGCGGCCGGTCTGGTGCCGATTGCGCTGGGCACCGATACGGCGGGGTCTGGCCGTGTTCCGGCGGCTTTCAATGGCCTGATCGGCATGAAGCCGACCAAGGGGCGGTGGAGCACGCGCGGGCTGGTGCCAGCCTGCCGTTCGCTCGATTGTATCACCGTGTTCGCGCAGACGATCGCAGACGCGCAACTGGTCGATCAGGTGGTGGCGGGGTTCGATCCGGCGGATTCGCTCTCCCGTCCGCTGGAGGATCGCTCTGTCGGCATGGCGCGGATCGGGGTGCCCCGGCGCGATCAGCTGGCCTGGTGCGGCGATGCGGCATCCGAACGTCTTTATGATACGGCGCTGGCGCAACTGGCCGCCACGGGTGCTGCGATTGTGGACGTGGACATGGCGCCGCTGAAAGAGGCCGCCCTGCTGCTCTACAACGGGCCATGGGTGGCCGAACGGACCGCCGCGCTGGAAGGGTTCTTGGCCGATCATGCCGACGCGTTCGATCCCACTGTCCGCGCGATCGTGGAAGGTGGCCGTTCCACCAGTGGCACCGACGTGTTCAAAGGCATGTATCGTCTGGCGGAATTGCAGCGCCATGCCGAGGCGATGTGGCGCGATATCGATATGCTGGCCTTGCCCACCGCACCGACGATCTACCGCATCGCGGAAATGCGCGCGGCGCCGGTGGTGCTGAACAGCAATCTCGGAATCTACACCAATTTCGTCAATCTGCTCGATATGGCGGCGCTGGCCCTGCCTGCGGGTTACCGGGATAATCGCACCGGTTTCGGCATTACGCTGATCGCCCCGGCGTGGACGGATCGCGCCTTGCTGGATGCCGGGCGTGCCTACCTTGAACAGGCGGATATACCAGAGCAGCCGCCATTGGATCTGGAGGGTGTTGTGGAAACAGTCAAACTGGCCGTCGTCGGTGCCCATCTCGAAGGGATGCCGCTGCATTGGCAGCTGACATCGCGCGGTGCGCGCCTGACACAGGCGACGCAGACCGCGCCGACATACCGGCTCTACGCCATGGCGGACAGCATGCCGCCCAAACCGGCGCTGGTTCATGCCGCTGACGGGGCCGCCATCGCGGTGGAGGTCTATGAACTCGATGTCGCCGCTTTCGGCAGCTTCGTTGCGGAGGTTCCCGCGCCTTTGGCCATCGGCACTGTCACGCTGGCCGATGGATCGCAGGTGAAGGGATTCGTGGCGGAACCCCGCGCGATGGACGGGGCAAAGGATATCACCCATCTTGGCGGATGGCGGGCTTTTGTCGCCAGTACTGTGTCGATCGCCTGAAGCGGCACGGCGAGAAGGGCTCTAACAGATTCTCGTAAGCATTTGATACTATTTCGGTACGTTCGATCGCTTTGCGATCATGGCCATGGAATTGCGTCCATGGCCCAGCAGGGAGTTGTCAAAAACAGTGCGGCTGTTAGGTTTTTACACCTTCTGGTCGCACTGCCGGTAAAGGCGACCTGATAACAGAACAGCATAATTCAGGAGAGGTTGCCGAAATGAGCGAGGTCCAACACCCGTCTGCGTATCCTGTTTCCCCCTTCGTCAACGCGTTCGAACGTGACCGCGACAGGGTGGTTGTCGAAATGATCGGGGGCCGCAGCTGGACTGGGGGCCAGATGGTGGACGCGATCAGCCAGTTGGCGCAGGCGCTGAATGCGGCAGGCGTTTCGCCCGGAGACCGGGTCGGTCTGCTTATGGGGAATGCGGTCGAAGTGCTGCAATTGCAGCAGGCCATCGGTTATGCCGGAGGCTGCCAGGTCGCGCTCCACCCGTTAAGCTCGGTCGAAGATCATCTCTTTGCGATCGATGATGCAGGGATCACCGCGCTGGTCTACGATCCGGCGAAATTTGAGCAGCGCGCCACCGAACTCGCAGCGCGGAGTGAGAAGTTGCGGGCGATCCTGGCTCTGGGTGCGGGTGGCAGTGGCCGCGATATTCTGGCTCTGGCCGCCACGATGCCAGCCACGCCGCTACCGGTACGCATGGTTGATCCCAATGTGATCACCGGCCTGTCTTATTCCGGGGGTACGACCGGCAAGCCCAAGGCGATCCCCTCCACGCCGCGCGTGGGGGGCACCATGTTGCAGATCACGCTGGCGGAATGGGAATGGCCGACAGAACCGCGCGTTCTGGCCGTCGTTCCGTTGAGCCATGCGGGGGGGGCCCTGTTCGGGCCGACCCTGTTCAAACATGGGACGATGTTCGTGCTGCCGGCGTTCGAACCGGGGGCGGTGCTGGCAGCGATTGAAAAGTACAGGATCAACTGCACCATGCTGGTGCCGACGATGATCTACACGCTGCTCGATCATCCCGATTTCGACAAGTACGACCTCTCCAGTCTGGAAACGATCATGTATGGCGCATCGTTGATGTCGCCCGCGCGGTTGAAGGAAGGGATCGAACGGCTGGGGAAAGTGTTCTTCCAGTTCTACGGCCAGGCCGAAGCGCCGATGACGATCTGCACCATGCGCAAGTCGGAGCATGATCCCGATAACCCGCAGCGGCTTGCCTCGTGCGGACGCCCGGTCCCGTTTATCAATGTCGCCTTGCTCGACGATGACAACCAGCCCGTGCCCGATGGGCAGCCGGGGGAAATCTGCGTGCGCGGCATGCTGGTGATGAACGGCTATCTCGATCGGGCGGAACAGACCAGTGAAGCGCTGTCGGGCGGTTGGCTGCATACCGGCGATGTCGCGGTGAAGGACCCGGATGGGTTCCTGCGCATTGTCGATCGCAAGAAGGATATGATCGTGACCGGGGGCTTCAACGTCTTCCCGAGCGAAGTCGAGAATGTGATCGCAACGCATTCCGCGGTGGCGCAGGTTTCGGTGTTCGGCATACCTGATCCCAAATGGGGGGAGGCGGTTTGCGCCGCCGTGGTCCTGCGCCCGGGTGGCGCGGTGGACGATGGCGAACTGATCGCGCTGGTGCGGGAACACAAGGGCTCCATTCAGGCACCCAAACGGGTGGTGTTCATCGATGCGATCCCGCAGACAGCAGTGGGCAAACCCGACAAGAAGGCGCTGCGCGCGCGCTTTGCCGAACCGGCGGAGGCCTGATGCGATGAGCGAAGCCTATATCATCGATGCGGTGCGCACCCCGCGCGGGATTGGAAAAGTGGGCAAGGGGGCCCTGGCCGATCTTCACCCGCAGCATCTTGCCGCCGCTGTTCTGAAGGCGCTGGCGGAACGCAACGCGCTCAACACGGCTGAGGTTGACGACGTGATCTGGAGCGTGAGCACCCAGAAGGGCAAGCAGGGATGCGATTTGGGCCGCATGGCCGCGCTGGATGCGGGATACGATATACGTGCCAGCGGGATGACGCTCGACCGGTTCTGCGGCGGTGGGATTACCGCTGTCAGTCTGGCGGCCGGACAGATCCGTGGTGGCATGGAAGATCTGGTGATCGCGGGCGGCACGGAAATGATGTCGCTGCTTGGGACCATGATGGCAGAGGATCTGGCGGCAGGCGTCAGGCCGTTGGGGCTGGATTCGGGCAATGCACGGCTGCAGGCGGTGCATCCGCAATCGCATCAGGGCGTCTGCGGCGATGCCATCGCGGCGATGGACGGGATCGGCAGGGATGCGCTGGATGCCTGGGCGCTGGAAAGCCAGCGCCGTGCCGCGCGCGCTGTGGAAGGGGGGCATTTCGACAAGAGCCTGATCCCCGTCTATCGCGCGGATGGCACCCTGGCACTGGATCGCGAAGAATTTCCCCGCCCCGGCACCACGGCGGAAGAACTGGCGGCACTCAAACCGTCATTCGGCGGATTGGCCGATATGCCGCTGGACGGGCAAGGCACGACGTTCCGCAAACTGATCAACGCCCGCTATCCCGATCTGGCGATCAAACCGGTGCATCACGCAGGCAATTCCAGCGGGGTGGTTGACGGCGCTGCCGGGGTCTTGCTGGCCTCTGCCGATTATGCCCGCCGCCATGGGTTGAAGCCGCGCGCCCGCGTGGTTGCGGCGACCAATGTTGGCGATTGCCCCACATTGATGCTCAACGCACCGGTGCCTGCCGTGCACAAAATTCTCGCGAAAACCGGCCTGACTGTCGATGATATCGACCTGTGGGAAATCAACGAGGCCTTTGCCGTGGTCGCGGAAAAGTTCGTCCGCGATCTTCGGCTTGACCGGGAAAAGGTCAACGTGAATGGCGGGGCCATCGCGCTGGGCCATCCGATCGGTGCGACGGGGGCGATCCTGATCGGCACCGTTCTCGACGAACTGGAGCGGCGCGATCTAAAACGCGGGCTGGTAACCATGTGTGCCGCCGGGGGCATGGCCCCGGCGATCATCATCGAACGGGTCGACGGTTTCGTCTGAGACCGGCCATGGCGCGCGGGATCGACCCTGCGCGCCATGAGGTTCCTATCCCTTAGCCTGCCGATATTGCGCTTCCGCCGCCGCAATCGTGGTGAGATTGAGGATGGAGCGCGAGGTGACACCGGGCGGCAGCACGTGGATCGGTTGGGACAGGCCCATCAACATCGGCCCGACCACGGGCGAACTGGACGATCCACTGAGCGCGGTCAGCGTAATATTGGCCGCGTCGAGATTGGGCATGACCAGCAGGTTGGCCGGGCCGGTGAAACGGGAATCCGGGATCAACCGGTCGCGCAGCGGTTGCGAAAGGGCGGCATCGGCGTGCATTTCCCCATCCACCGCCAGAACGGGCGCTTTTTCCCGGATCAGAGCAAGTGCTGTGCGCATTTTACGGGCGCTGGGGCTGTGTGATGAACCAAAGTTGGAATGCGACATGAGTGCCGGGCGCGGTTCCAGCCCGAAATGGCGAATCTCGTTGCAGGCCAGCAAGGTCATTTCGGCGATCTGTTCGGGCGTGGGTTCGGGCACCATGTGCGTATCGGTGATGAACAGGGCCCCGGCATCGAGGATCAGCCCGGATAGCGCATAGACCCGCTGGGCCCCGGGCGCACGGTCGATGATCCGCAACACATATTCCATCTGCCCCCAATATTCGGAATTCCCGCCGACCAGTGCCGCTTCGACCTGACCGGTCCGCAGCAGCATCGCCGCGGTTACCGTGGGCCGCCGATAGACGTGGCGCATGATTTCGGGTGAGGGCACGCCCTTGCGCGATGCCACGGCACGATAGGCCTCCACCAGCGGGGCGATTGCTTCGTGATCGGTTTCCGGATCGATCACTTCGACATCGCGATCCAGCTGGAAGCGCAGACCCAGTTCGGGCAGGCGCTGTTTCAGAATGCGGCGGCGGGCGACGATAACCGGCCTGACAATGCCGTCATCGAGCGCGTCCTGAACGGCGCGCAGCACGCGTTTGTCTTCCCCTTCGCCATAGGCAATGCGGGTGCGGGTTCCGCGCGCGGCTTCGAACACCGGCATCATCAATTGCGCCGAACGCGTATTCTGCTGCGCCAGTGAACGGCGATAGGCATCGAGATCGAGCGGACGACGGGCGACTCCGCTGTCCATGGCAGCCTTGGCCACGGCCGGGGCGATTTCCGCGATCAGGCGCGGATCGAACGGGGTGGGGATGATGTACTCCGGCCCGAACACCAGTTTGCGCCCACCATAGGCTTGCGCCACACTTTCGTGCGCGGGCAGGCGGGCAAGCGAGGCAATGGCTTCTGCCGCCGCCACTTTCATCGCTTCGTTGATGGCCGTCGCACCGGCATCCAGCGCGCCCCTGAAGATATAGGGAAAACAGAGCACGTTGTTGACCTGATTGGGATAATCGGATCGGCCCGTGGCGATGATGGCATCCGGCCGCGCCTGCCGCGCCACATCGGGCAGGATTTCGGGTTCCGGATTGGCCAGCGCGAAAATCAGCGGATTATCCGCAAGCAAGGGCAGCCATTCCGCCTTGAGCACACCGGGGGCGGACAGCCCCAGGAAAACATTCGCGCCGGGCAGGACATCGGGCAGCGCGCGCGCGTTGGTGGTGCGCGCATAGCGTGCCATGTTGGGTAACATGCCTTCGCGGCCGGAATGGATGACGCCGTCCTTGTCGGTCAGCGTGACATTCTCCACCGGCAGCCCCATCGACACCAGCAGATCGACACAGGCCAGCGCCGCTGCGCCCGCGCCCGAAGTTACGAGTTTGGCCTCAGCCAGCGTCTTGTTCTGTAGTACCAGCGCGTTGCGCACGGCCGCTGCCACCACGATAGCCGTTCCATGCTGGTCATCGTGGAAGACCGGGATGTTCATCCGTTCGCGCAGCGCGGCCTCGATGGCGAAGCATTCCGGCGCCTTGATATCTTCCAGATTGATGCCGCCGAAGGTGGGTTCGAGCAGGGCGACGGCTTCAATGAATTTTTCCGGATCGGTGGTGTCGACTTCGATATCGAACACGTCGATATCGGCGAACTTCTTGAACAGCACCGCCTTGCCTTCCATCACCGGCTTGGATGCCAGCGCGCCGATGGCGCCCAGGCCCAGCACGGCCGTGCCGTTGGATATCACCGCCACCAGATTGCCACGCGCGGTATAATCCAGCGCCTTGTCGGGATCGGCTGCGATTTCGCGGCAAGGGGCGGCCACCCCGGGGGAGTAGGCCAGCGCCAGATCGCGCTGGTTCACCATCCGCTTGGTGGGCTCGATCCGCAATTTGCCCGGTCTGGGATGGCGATGATAGTCGAGGGCAGCGTTGCGGAGGATATCGTCCATGGAGATCTTCATGCTGGGGTGGGTCGAACGGCGAAGTAGTGCCCCTCCGAAAGCCCGCGCAGGCAGTCCGGACCGGCATCTGATCATTCCTTTAGGCTAATGTCTGCCGCTGTCAAAAGAATGGGCGGTTTCGGTGCGTTCTGTCTGGATCAGGTGGTGTCGGAAGGCAGATCGAAGACCCGGGCGAGCCGTTGGTACGACCGGTTCCTGTCTACCGGATCGGCAATCATGCTCTGCACGATAATTTCGTCTGCTTCGCTCTCTGCCGCCATCTGTTCGCAGGTCTGCCGCACCTGTTCCGCGCTGCCAGCCACGAAACGGGGCCATCGCGAACCGCTGATCGCGGTGGGTTCGCTGCGTTCTGCATCGCCGAGTTCCCCATCTGCTTCCGCGATTGTCGGTACGAATGCGGTATAGTTGCCCTGCTGCAAGCGGTTGTAGTAGCCCTTGACCGAGAGGGCGAGGCGCTGGCCTTCCTCCGCACTGTCGCCGACACTGGCATTGATGCCAAGCATCGCGCGCGGTTGGCCGGTACCGTAAGGGCTGGCCACGAAATTTGCCCGATAGGTGCGCAGAGCCGCTGCGGCCGCCTGCGGATTGATGAACCCGGCAAAAGTGTATCCGATCCCCAGCTTTGCCGCCAGATGCGCGCTGCTGATGCTTGATCCGAGAAGCCAGATATCCGGGATTGTGGGGACTGTCGGGATCAGGGGTTTGTCCGCGAACGGATGGCCTTCGGGAAAGGCATTGTGCAGCCAGGCAATCGTTTCGGTGACTTGCGGGGCGTGATCGTCGGTTGGCCGGGCGTTGCGATCACGGCGCAGCGCCAAGTCGATGACCGGGCCCGATGATGCGCGTCCCAGGCCCAGGTCGATCCGTCCGGGAAACATGGCGTCAAGCTGCATGAACATTTCGGCCACTTTCAATGGGCTGTAATGGTTTATCAGCACGGCCCCGGACCCCAGCCGGATACGCTTCGTTTGCGTACCCGCTGCCGCGATCAGCAGTTCGGGATGATGGGATGCCTGTGCCGGGGCCATGTGATGTTCGGCAAACCAGATGCGGTGATAACCCAGTTGATCGGCCAGCCGGGCGGTTTCCAGCGATTGGGTGAGCGCCTCGGTCGCGGTCTCTCCGGGCTTGATAGTGGCGAGATCAACAAGGGATAATTTCATAAGGGGCATCACCTCGGGCGGTCGCGCATCGGTTGCACGACATTCTGTTCGGGCAACGGTTATGCGCGACACGTCCGGGAAGACAACTCCATCCAGGGCGGCATTCCCCGAAACCTCTGTCACGAAACATCTGGCGGGCGGGGCAGGCACTGCTATGGATGCGGAATGCGGGACAGGCGTTCGACAATAGGTGGCATGGCCGGACTGTTTGCCGCACTGATGCTGGCCGATTCTGCCCCCGCGCGCGCGCTTTCCAAACCCCCGCGTCTGCGCCCGGGCGATGTGGTCGGATTGATCGAGCCGGCAAGCTTCAGTGATGGGCCGGACCAGATCGAACTGGTGAAACACACCATCGCGGGCATGGGGCTGGTTCCGAAAGTGGGCGCGCACGTTTCGGCCCGTTACGGGTATCTGGCAGGCACGGATGAACAGCGCGCATCGGATATCAATGCCATGTTCGCGGATGACGAAGTCCGCGCCATCTTCGCGGTTCGGGGCGGATGGGGATGCGCGCGCCTGCTGCCTTTGCTGGACTGGAAGGTCATTCGGGCCAATCCGAAACTGTTGATCGGCTCCAGCGACATCACCGCGCTCCATCTTGCCATTGCCGCGCGCACGGATTTCGCCAGCATTCATGCCCCCAATGCCGCCAGCCGATGGCAGGCGATCAGTTGGGAATCATTCTGGCGACTGGCCTTTGCCGGGGATACACCCACGTTCGATCAACCGGATATGGCGGCGGGCGACCCTACGATGCAGGATCGCTGGCGCACCACCACTATTCACCCCGGCAAAGCCACCGGACGCTTGCTTGGTGGCAATCTTTCGGTCCTGTCCGCGCTGGTGGGCACGCCGTGGTTGCCCGACTTCGATGGCGCCATCCTGTTTCTCGAGGATGTGGGCGAGGCCGAATACCGGATCGATCGTATGCTCAGCCAGTTGGCGCTTGCCGGTATTCTCGAAAAGCTCGCCGGTGTGATCTTCGGTCAATGCGCGCGCTGCACGAACGGGATTCCCGATTATACCGGTTTCACGGTTCCCCAGTTGCTGGATCAATACTTTAGTCCGCTGGGTATTCCGGCATTGCGCGGCGCCAATATCGGCCACGTGGCGAACCAGTTCAGTCTGCCTGTAGGCGCGCGTGTTGAAATGGATGCGGATACCGGGACCATCCGCGTGCTGGACGCCGTCGCCGTCTGACATACTGTGCTGCGGGGCTGATACGGGAGCCGACATCGGCCAGATTTTCCCGCCTCTCGTGCGCGTGGGAATGTCATTTGAGCCGGAAACCACATCATTCTTGTCTTCCGGTACTTCCAATTTCGTCATTTTTTTATATGGGGGCGCGGAAGACGGCAGACTCCGGGTGTGTTTTTGGACGTATCGGCAAGATATCGATACAGGTCCAATGGACTGCCGAATCAATCAGGGCGCAGCGACTCAATCGCTGCACCGTGAAGCTATCCGCCATGGGCGCCGTTCATCGGTGTTCCCGGGGCATGATGGCCTCGCCCGCCGCGCGCAAGACGTTGTAATATGCGGCAGCAATGGAGAATGGAATGAACGATCAGGTTGCGCTTTCCCCCACTGAAGCACCCGCCAAACCGGCAACCCGGCATGGCGAACTGCTCGCATGGGTTGAGGAGGTTGCACGTCTTACCAAGCCTGCGGCGATTCGCTGGTGTGACGGTTCCGACGCGGAATGGGATGAGCTTTCGGCCATGCTGGTTGATGCCGGAACGCTGGTCAAGCTGGACGAATCGAAGCGGCCCAACAGCTTTTACGCGCGGTCTGACCCGCGCGATGTGGCCCGCGTGGAAAGCCGCACATTCATCTGCTCCGAAAAGGAAGCGGATGCAGGGCCGACGAACAACTGGCGCGATCCGGTTGAAATGCGTGCCAATATGCAGAACCTGTTTGACGGGTGCATGGCTGGCCGCACGATGTATGTCGTTCCCTATTGCATGGGACCGCTGGGTTCGGAAGCAAGCGTGGTCGGCGTCGAACTGACCGATAGCGCCTACGTCGTCCTCTCGATGAAGCTGATGACCCGCATGGGCAAGCCAGCACTCGATATGCTGGGTGATGACGGTTTCTTCGTGCCCTGCGTGCACACTGTCGGCATGCCGCTGACAAACGGCGCGAAAGATGTGCCGTGGCCCTGTTCGGATGAAAAGTGGATTGTCCACTATCCCGAAACCCGTGAAATCTGGTCCTACGGTTCGGGCTACGGTGGCAACGCGCTGCTCGGCAAGAAGTGTCTCGCCCTGCGGATTGCCAGCGTGATGGCCCGCGATGATGGCTGGCTGGCCGAACACATGCTCATCCTCAAGCTCACTGCGCCTGATGGCCGTGTGCATTATGTCGCTGCGGCTTTCCCCAGCGCGTGCGGCAAGACCAACATGGCCATGCTGCAGCCTGCGCTATCGGGCTGGAAAGCCGAAACCGTCGGGGACGATATCGCGTGGATGCGTTTCGGTGCGGACGGACGCCTTTATGCCGTCAATCCGGAAGCAGGGTTCTTCGGCGTGGCGCCGGGCACCGGCTATGCGACCAACCGCAATGCCGTGGAAACGCTCTATGCCAATGCGATCTTCACCAACACCGCACTGACTGCCGATGGCGATGTCTGGTGGGAAGGTCTCACCGATACGCCGCCTGCAGGCCTGACCGACTGGCGTGGCGATGCGTGGACACCGGAAAGCGGCAGCCCCGCTGCACATCCCAATGCGCGCTTCACCGTCCCGGCGAGCCAGTGCCCCTCCATCGCATCGGAATGGGATAATCCTGCCGGTGTTCCGATCTCGGCCATTCTGTTCGGCGGGCGCCGCGCGACGGCTGTGCCGCTGGTGACGGAAGCGTTTGACTGGCAGCATGGCGTCTACCTTGCCGCCAATGTGGCCTCGGAAACGACGGCTGCAGCCGAAGCCAAGGTTGGCACGCTGCGGCGCGATCCGTTCGCGATGCTGCCGTTCTGCGGCTATGCCATCTCCGACTATTTCGAACATTGGCTGAAGCTTGGTGCAGGCAAGGAAAACATGCCCGGCATCTACCTCGTCAACTGGTTCCGCAAGGGGCAGGACGGGCGTTATCTGTGGCCCGGCTTTGGTGACAATATCCGCGTTCTGGAATGGATTCTGGATCGCCGCGATGGCCGCGTTGAAGCGATCGACAGTCCGGTTGGCAGACTGCCCGCCGCAGATGGCATCAACGTGTCCGGTCTGGATATTTCCGCAGAAGATATGGCCGAACTGTTGCTGGTCGATCCTGAGGTCTGGGAAGAAGAAGCCAAGGCCAGCGCACGCGATTTCGAGAAGCTGGGCAAAGTCCCCGCTGCACTGCTGGACGAACAGCGTGCGCTCGAGGCGCGTCTCGCAGGCTGATTGTTTGTTGGGGCCGGCGCCAGCCTGGTGCCGGCCCCATGTACCTCCGGTTTTGCGCGGACGCAGCGGGAATCCGGCATAATCTTCCTGTTTGAATGATATTTTCGTCGCGGCACCTCCGTGCTTATAAGGCGTTGTAACAACAACGCGGAAAACGGGGTGTTGTGCGATGAATGGCGCTGAAAGCCTGGTCGAAACTTTGGCCGGTCACGGGGTGGAGATTTGCTTCGCCAATCCCGGTACATCAGAGATGCATTTTTTGGCGGCGTTGGAAAATCCGCGCATCAAGCCCGTTCTGTGCCTGTTCGAAGGGGTGGCGACGGGCGCGGCGGATGGCTGGTATCGGATGCGGGATGCCCCTGCATCGACGCTCCTGCACCTCGGCCCGGGTCTCGCTAACGGACTGGCCAATATCCACAATGCCCGGCGCGCCAGTTCGGGCATGGTGAACATTGTGGGCGATCACGCAATGGCGCATCTGAAATACGATGCTCCGCTGGCATCCGATATTGAAGGGTTGGCGCGGCCACTCAGCCATTGGGTGCGCCGGTCGGTATCTGCCTCGGCCGTCGCGCCGGATGCGGCCGAGGCTATCGCCAAGGCGGCTGAACACCCGGGTAAAATCGCAACATTGATCCTGCCCGGCGATGCGTCATGGGGCGATGCCGGGCCGCCGGGTGGCGCGCCGCGCATCGGGGTTCTGCCCAGGGTGGAGGCCGGGCGCCGCGCACCTGATGCGGGGCGGGTCGAACAGGTCGCCCGCGTGCTGCGATCGGGCGAACCAGCGATGATTATTGTCGCCAACAAGGCAACAAGGGGGCGTGCGTTGGAACTGGTGGGGCGCATCGCCGCCGCATCCGGGGCGCGGCTCGGTTCGCAGTTCTTCACCGCGCGGCTCGAACGTGGGGCGGGGCGCACGCCTGTGGAACGCATTCCCTATGCCGTGCCGCAGGCCATGGCGTTTCTGCAGGGTATCCGCCATCTGATTACGGTGGAGACAGGGGAGCCTGTGGCCTTCTTCCGTTATCCGGACAGGCCCAGTCTGTTGAAAGATCAGGACGCGGCCGTGCATACGCTGGTGGCGCCGGACGAAGACAGCGAGATGGCATTCGAAATGCTGCTCGATGCTCTGGGTGCTTCGGCCGCCTCTGCGCTTGTCCAGCCACGGATCGAAACGCCCATGCCAAGCGGGGCGCTAAACCCGATAAGTATCGCGCATGCTTTGGCAGTGGCCATTCCGGAAAACGCGATTGTGGTGGATGAATCGCTGACCACGGGCCGCGAAACCATGGGGCATACGATGGGCGCGCGGCCCCATGATTTGATCAACAATATGGGCGGGTCGATCGGTTATGCCACGCCTGTGGCGACGGGGGCGGCCTTGGCTTGCCCGGATCGGCGGACGTTATGCATGGTGGGTGATGGCAGCGCGATGTACACGATCCAGTCGCTGTGGACCCAGGCACGTGAAGCGCTGCCGGTGACGACCATAATTTTTGCGAACAACAGTTATGCAATTCTCAAGGCTGAATATGCCAATATGGGGGCTGGCGCGGCGCCCGGCCCTCGCGCCGCAAGCATGATCGATATCGACAATCCCACTATTGATTGGCTTGCCATGGCGAGAAGTCTGGGGGTGCCTGGCATGCGTGTAGAAACCGCTGAAGATTTTACACAGGCAGTGATCGCTTCGACTCGCGAGGAAGGCCCATTCCTGATCGAAGCGAAGCTTTACCCCTGACCGGATTGCGATCCGGGGGGCTGGCATGTGTCCATTGTCTGTAAAGCGCATGGGATGGCTGCCGGACGGACGCTCAATTGCAACTGTTCGTCGCTGCTGCCGTTGTTTGGAGAGGGTAAGCAGGTCATGGAATGGAGGCAATAACTGGCATTGGCCGGCGCGCATGGGCGTAAGTATTCGGGAGGCATGACTGGATGGTTGCAGGATATTCTGAGGATATAAGGGTAGATTAACCTTAATTTTCACATATTGTCATTATAATTCATATGATTATGTCTTTTATTGCCTGAAGTATTGCGGATGTGAAAATGTGCGTATAATCGCGATTTTAGAAAGAGTGATTGTGCGAAAATGTTGGGGGACGTAATTTTATGAAGCCAAAATGTTATCTTGAAATGGATATCGGTACGTCTGTTTTCGATAACAAGGTTTCTGATTTTGAATGGTCTTTGGTGCGTTTTTATGAGGCTTTTTCGAGGTTTGTTACGGAAACAGGGTCCATTTCCCTCGGCAATGATTTGAAGTTATCCGAACATTTGATTCTTCACATCGTGAGGATGCAGGGCAGGGCGAAGAACAGTGCGACGATAGCGCGCCTGATGAACCGGGATGATGTCCCCAACATCCAGTACAGTTTGAGAAAGCTGGAAACTGCCGGTCTTATCGCCAAGGTCCGTGACGGGAAAAGCAACCAGTTTGCGTACGCTGTCACCAGTCAGGGGCAAATGGCGGCATCGAAGTACGAAGATATCAAGGCTGCCATCCTGATGGATCGTCTCCAGGAAATCGACAAGGTTCCCGACAAGTTGGACACGATGACGCGGTTCCTCTCGATCCTTACTGGTGTTTACGAAGAAGCGGCGCGGGGCAGCGCCACAATCACCTCCCCTCTGGCGTGAATATCGCGCGGGCCCTCGTCGGTTGTGCGGCCCTTCTTCGCTAATCTGGCCGCTCAGCAACGATTGCAGCCTTAATCCCTTGGGCGTTTAGCCCTTTGAAATCCGCACAAAAGGGTGGAACGCGCGCTTCCGCGCGGTGGGAGCACCGATGGGCGCGCATGGGCGGCGCTTATGTCTTTTGACAGCAAGGGAGCGGCTGCTACGAAAGGGCGCGATTTGCTATGGGCTATCTTCGCAGTCCAGGTAACAGGATGAAATCGGGAGAGAATAATGGAAGATGTGAACGTCTCGGTCGTGCGCGAACTGAATGCGCCCGTTGATGCGGTGTGGGATGTGGTCAGCGATTTCGGCAACGTATCATGGGCCATGCCCGGGGCGAAAGTTGATGTGATTGGCGAAGGTCCGGGAATGATCCGCCGCCTGCATATGCCCGATGGCGGTTCGGTGGAGGAAGTGCTGGAAACGCGCGACGCTACTGCCCGCAGCTTCAGTTACACTATTCCCGGTGACATGCCGATGCCGGTTTCGAATTTCCGCGCATGGGTCCAACTCGAACCGGTCGGCGGTAATGGTACGCGCGTTTCGTGGAACGCTTCGGCAAAGGCTTTGCCAGGCTCATCAGGGGCTGAGGGGCAGGCTATTTTCGAAGGGCTTTATGGCCAATTGATCGATTCGCTGGAAGCCCATCTCGCAACTGTGTGACGGGCGATGCACCCTGTCGGGTGCAGAGTGACACAATCGGGTGTGCAGGGTGGGTGAACGCGGTGTTCATCCACCCTTTTTTGGGCAGGACCAACCATATAGATACAACTTCCTGCGAGATGCATGGCAAGCGTATGGCGCAGGGTTGCGGTGTCCAGGTGGGCGCTCCTGATCCGTTGTGGCTTCCTGATCCTGTGGGGCGATGGCAAGGCGCTTGCGCATAAACACATTCCGCGCAAACTGATGCACGCAATTGAAACGTAAGGTCCCGTCCATGCACGAACCTGTCGCCTTGCGGCACATCAAGGCCAACATTGTGCTCTACGGTGCGTTATGCGCCAATCTCGGAATTGCGGCCGCCAAGTTTGTTGCAGCAGCGATCAGCGGATCATCCTCGATGTTGTCCGAAGGGGTGCATTCGCTGGTGGACAGCGGCAACCAGATCCTGCTGCTCTATGGCCAGCGCAAGGCGCAGCGCCCGGCTGATGCGGCGCATCCTTTTGGTTATGGCCGCGAACTGTATTTCTGGGCCTTTGTCGTGGCGATCCTGATCTTCGCAATCGGTGCGGGTGTGTCGCTCTACGAGGGGTGGCTGCATATCATGACGCCTGAACCGCTGCGTGATCCCACGATCAATTATGTGGTTTTGGCAATCGCGGTGATGCTGGAAGGGACATCGTGGACTATCGCAGTCCGGGAATTCAATGCGCGCCGCGGGAAGGGCGGTTGGTGGCAGGATATCCTGCGCTCCAAGGACCCGGCCAGTTTCATGGTCCTGTTCGAAGACAGCGCCGCATTGCTGGGCCTGCTGGTGGCGGGTGTCGGCATCTGGCTGAGCCATCAGCTTGGCGATCCGCGCGTGGATGGCATGGCATCGATTGTGATCGGACTGATCCTGGCCTGCGTCGCAGTTCTGCTGGCGCGGGAAGCGAAGGGTCTCCTGATCGGGGAAAGCGCCGATCCGCAACTGATCCGGACAATCTGGACCATCGTTGAAAGTCAGCCCGAAGTCATGGCGGTCAACCATGTGCGGACGATCCACACATCGCCGGATTCAGTCTTCGTGGCGATCAGTGCGGATTTCGCCGATGACCTGCCGATGGGGCAGGCCGAAAAGCTGATTGCCATGCTGGAGAGCCGGCTGAAGGATGCGATCCCGCAGCTCAGTTCGATCTATATCCGGCCGCAAAGGCGCGAAGACGCGGTGATTACCCACCGTCCCGACTGACGCAAAGCGGCTGTAGAACAGGGCTTGCTATCGGGCAGGCGGCTGCGGTGGCGCGCGTTCGTTTTGCACCTGTTCGGCGCGGCGGCGCAATTCGGCTTCGAGGCGTTGGGTCGCCTCGCGGGCATTCTGCACGGTCTGGCGCTGGTCTTCCAGCGCGCGCCGGGCCGCTTCAGTGCCGCGTGCAGCGCCGTTGGCGATGTCCGTTCCGTTGATACTGACGCCCTGGCCATCGATCCGCACATCCACGGGTGCGCCGCCTATTTCGGTACTGATCGTTGCCTGCCCGCCATCGATGCGCAGATTGTTACCCTGACCCAACGGAATATCGCCGATCACGGGCAGGTCCAGCGGTTGCACCGGCCCGCTCGGGTTGACCGGCTTCTTCTTCGGCGGTGTGCTTTCGCCCAGCGCCTGACGCATGAAATTG
Source organism: Caenibius tardaugens NBRC 16725 (assembly GCF_003860345.1). GTDB lineage: Bacteria > Pseudomonadota > Alphaproteobacteria > Sphingomonadales > Sphingomonadaceae > Caenibius > Caenibius tardaugens. The sequence goes on along the minus strand of NZ_CP034179.1, from coordinate 728,099 downwards.
CGCCAGATCTGTGCGGGCAAACCGCCGCCGGACACACCGGCCAGTGGCTTGTTGTCATCATTGCCAACCCAGACACCCACGACCAGATCGCCCGCATAGCCGATGAACAGCGCATCGCGGTTGCCCTGGCTGGTGCCGGTCTTGCCGAAACTGGCCTTGTGCAGGCGTGCCGCGCGGCCGGTTCCCTCTGTGACCACACCGCCCAGCAATTGTTCCATGTCTTTGTGATTGCGCGAAGACAGGCTGTCGCTGCCGTCCAGCAACCAGTCGAACCAGCCCGCTTCCTCTTCCTTGAAAGCGCGGGGGGTCACAGGATAATGGTTGGCGGCGACACCGGCATAAGCGGCTGTCAGTTCGAGCAGGGTCATGCCTGACGTGCCGAGAGCAAGGCTGGGATCGCCTTCCGGCAAGGGCGATGTCACACCCAGTTTGCGGGCGGTGGCGATCACCGCCTTGTCGCTCACCTGATTGAACAGCCGCAAGGTCGCAACATTGCTCGACCGGGCGAAGGCATCCTTCAGCGTGATCGTGTCGGAATAGGAACCGCCCGCATTGCGCGGGCGATAGGAGCCCGTGGTGATTTCGGCGTTCGAGATGGTATCATCCGGCTTCCAGCCCTTTTCCAGCGCTGCAAGATAGACGAACAGCTTAAATGTGGAGCCGGGCTGGCGGCGCGATTGCGTCACCCGGTTGAAGGATGATCGGGAATAGTCCTTGCCACCAACCATGGCCACGACTTCGCCATTCCTGCGCATGGCGACCAGCGCGACTTGCGCGCCGCCCAGTCGGGCGCCTTCGGCCGCCCGGCGTGCCGCGGCCTGTAGCCGCGCGTCGAGCGTGGTCGTGAAAGTCTGCTTGGAATAACCGCCATCGCCCAGTTGCCGCGCCTGCGGCAAGGCCCAGTCGGCGAAATAGGTGCCGGTCGGCAGTTCGTTGCGCCGACGCACATCAAGGCGCGGCGTGCCCACGGCCTTCGCTTCTGCCGCTGTCATATAGCCAGCGTCGACCATCGCCTGCAGCACCAGCCGCATGCGTTTTTCCGCGCGCTCGAAGTGCTTCGTCGGCGCCAGCCGTGATGGTGCCTGCATCAGCCCGGCCAGCATGGCGGCCTGTTCCGGTTTGAGATTTTCCGGCTGCCGATGGAAATAGTGCAGGGATGCGGCGCGCAGGCCGTAGGTATTGTCCCCGAAATAGGCATTGGAGAGATAGCGTTCGAGGATTTCATCCTTGGTCAGCCAGGCTTCCAGCCAGAAGGCGATCAGCGCCTCACGCCCCTTGCGGGCAAGGCTTCGTTCCGATGACAGGTACGTGAACTTGGCCAGCTGCTGCGTGATCGTGCTGCCGCCCTGTGTGCTGCCACTGGTCAGGTTGTTCCATGTCGCGCGGACGATGGCGCGCGGATCAAGGCCCCAATGGTTGTAAAACCGCCGATCTTCGATAGCGACGAAGGCCTGCGCGACATGCGGTGGCAGCTTGGCCACTTTTACCGGTTGTTCGACAATGGCGCCGTTGCGCGCAATCGGGGTTCCGTCGGCAGCCAGCAGCGTGATCTGCGGCGGGGAAACCGGTTGCAGCGATTTTGACAGCGGGGCCGTGATCGCCAGCCAGATCACAAGCATCACAAACAACAGCAGCGCAGCCGTCAGACCCTTCTTTGTCCACCACAGCCAGTTGCGTTTGGGCCGCGAGGGGGGAAGCGGAATTTCACCGTCGTCATCGGGTTCGAAAGCCAATGGCTCCGCGGGCCGGGATCTGGGGGAAAGGATGTTTCGCAAGGTTACCATTGTCGGAACGGTATTATGCGAATCGGCCGACGATTTCATCATTGGGCCACTCATAGCGGATCAAAGCTTTCTCGCGGTGTAACGAAACGGGCTTGTTCTACCAGAGGGAATGCACACAAAAAAAAGGGCGTGCCACCGAAGTTGCACGCCCGGAAAAGGAGAGGGGAGATGAGCATCAACTCATCTGCGGGGCCGCCTATAGAGCGCGAAACCAAACCTCAGATGAACGAGTGTGAACGCTTCATCGTATTTCTCCAAAAATGATCAATGGCTTATCCCTGCGATGCTGACGCAGGCGGCAGGTCGGGTGCAGTGTCCCCGGGGTACCGGGCGAAACGCCCCTGTCCAGCGGGATGAACAGGGCCGTTGTCCGTCCACGGCCAACCACCAAATTGGGTGCGTCCGAAGTCGCGCCGTGCCTGGTCGATCTGTGCCGCCGTGTTCATGACGAACGGGCCTTGCGCCACCACGGGTTCGTTGATCGGCAGGCCCTGCAGCACGAGGATTTCCGCCTTGTCGCTTCCCGTATTCGCCAGGGGGAGCGGTACTTGCGCAGCGACTTCGATCAAGCGTTCGCCCGGCTGGCTTTCCCCATCCACAGCAAGGCTTTCGCCGGTGTGAAAATAGAGTGTCCGCCGCACGCCATCGCGGTTCGCCGGCGGCAGCGTGAGCGTGGCTCCGGGCTCCAGCGTGATCTGCCAGATCGCAACGTCCGCATCGGGATCGGCAGCCCAGGAATCTGGGGCCGGTGGGGGCGGGGTGAGCGCCGTTGCGGCACTTTCCTGCGGGGTGTAGCTTCCGGCGATCACTTTCACATCCGCACCCGCGCCATCGGCATTGGTGTGGTGGTAACGGGGGATTTTTTCATCCCACAGCATCACGAATGCAGGATCGGCCATCTTGCTGCGGGCGGGCAGGTTGAGCCAGATCTGATAAAGATCGAGCAGGTTTCCACTGTCCTGGTTGCGCAAGGGGAACATCTCCGAATGCATGGTCCCCGCCCCGGCGGTCAGCCATTGTACGTCGCCATCGCCGTAACGGGCCGTGGCCCCCAGCGCATCCGCGTGATCGACCAGACCCGCAGGAACGATCGTCACCGTTTCGAAGCCGCGATGCGGGTGCGCGGGGAAACCGGGCACATTGGTGCCATAATACATGTTGAAACCGTCCTTGCGGCTGAAGTCGTTGCCGAGCGGGCGATCGCCGAGCGATTCCGCAGGCACGCCTTGCGTGGCATTGGCGGCGGGATAACGGTCGAGATGGTGGGCGCAGAAGAGGAAGGGGTCCGTGCCTGCCCACGGGCGGGTCAGCGGTTCACTGCGCAAAATTGTGCTGGTCATGGGTGTTCTCCGGGCTGATGATATGACAACCATGTTGGGGGCTGGAAGGGCATTACAAGAAGGCACAGGCATGGCACCAGGTAACAGCGAGGGAACCGGGATCGATGGCCGGAACGCGACACGTGATTGTGCCGCCATGCGGCATGTGCTGGAACGGATCGGCAGCAAGTGGACACTGATCGTGGTTTCGGTGCTTCACCATGGGCCGCGTCGTTTCAATCAGTTGCGCCGCGAACTGGATGGTGTTTCGCAACGCATGCTGACCTTGACGCTGCGCAATCTGGAACGTGATGGGCTGATTTCGCGCACGGTGTTCGCCTCTGTGCCGCCACAGGTGGAATACGCGCTAACCGGACTGGGGCAATCGCTCTATGGCGCGGCGGAAGGCTTGCTTGACTGGGCCGATGCGCACAGTCCTGAAATGGATCAGGCCCGGGCGGCCTTTGATGCAGGAGCTTGAGGAATGAGGACGCTGGAAGGGCGCGTGGCGCTGGTCGCTGGCGCGAGCCGGGGCATGGGACAGGGGATCGCAGTGGAACTGGGCGCTGCCGGAGCCTTCGTCTATCTGCTCGGGCGGACGGCAGGCGCGGTGGGCGATGGCCGGACGGATACCCTGTCGCATACGCTGGCCGTTCTGGAAGGCCTTGGCGGCGCGGGGCAGGTGGTCACATGCGATTGCACCGATCCCATCCGGCTCGGCGCGATCATCGAACAGGTCGAGGAGCGGCATGGGCGGCTCGATATCGTGGTGAACAGCGTGTTTTCCACCCCCACATTCCCCGGGATGATCGTCAAGCGCATCTGGGAAACCCCCGATGATCTGTGGCACACCGTGGTGGAAGTTCCGGGCCGGGCGGCCTATTTCACCACCGCGCGCGCTGCGCCCCTGATGATGCGGTCCGCTACGGAAGCAGCACCGGGACTGATTGTGAACGTTTCGGGGCGCGGGGCGCTCGGCTATCGTTACAACACGGCCTATGGGGTCGGCAAATCCGCTCTTGCCCGGCTGACGAGCGACACGGCGCTGGAATTGCGGCCGCACCATGTTGCTGTGCTGTCGGTCTGGCCGAACGGCTATGCGGCTGATCCTTCCCGGCCGGAAACACCGCGCTACACCGGGCGTGCGGTCGCCGCGATCGCTGCCGATCCCAACCGCATGGCGCGCAGCGGCAGCCATGTCTGGTCCGCAGAAGCAGGGGCCGAATACGGGTTCACTGATGAATTCGGGCATGCGCACGAAATCAGCACGCTGACAGACCAGTATACGCTGGCCTGACCGGTATCAGCCGTCGTCAAAGCCGAACGGGGCCTTGTCGCGCCGGTAATCGTCGGTCAGGATTTCGCGCCCGACAGGCGGGACAGCGCGGGCCGTGCAGGCCGCGCGATTGCACAGGCGGCAGGTAACGCCAATCGGCGTGGCCAGCACGGTTTTCGGGTCGATATCGCGTGCATAGGCCAGTTTGGGCGCATGTTCCGCCGCACAGGCCAGCGCGATGGCGCGGGTGACGCTGGGTTGGGTAAAGCTGCCGCCGCCCGCCTTGACGGTGCGCGCGATCGAAAAGAAGCGCTGGCCATCGGGCAGTTCGAGGAACTGCGTGTTCACTTCGCCCGGGGTGCGGAATACCGAATGGACGTTCCACAACGGGCAGCCGCCGCCATGCGCCGCGAACGGGAATCCCGCCCCGTCGAGCCTTTTTGACACATTGCCGGCAGGATCGACGCGGATGAAGAAGAACGGGATACGCGCCATCCCTGGTTTGTTAAGCGTGGTCAGGCGATGGGCGACCTGTTCGAAGCTGGTGCCGAACTGGCGGCTGAGCGCCTCGATATCATAGGCGCGCGTCTCCACCGCTCTGGCAAAGCGATCGTAAGGCATCAGCAGGGCCGCCGCGCCGTAAGAGGCAAGGGCCCGCCGCACGAGGCTGTTCGTGGTGGTGCTGGCAAAGGTTTCAGCCCGCATGATGCCCGAAATTTCCCGGGTCATGGATGTATAGGCGATCTGCATCGCGATCTGGAAGGCGCGGCTGGCGGAATCGAGCGTATCGTTGATCAGCAATTGCTGGTTATGCCGGTCGAACCGCCGCAAGGTATCGGTCAGCACTTCGGGCGGCAGATAGCGGACGCGTACCCCTTGGGTTGCCGCGAGCCATTCTGCGGCCCCGCCTTTCTGTGCGATCTCTGCGGCGAGTTCTTCGCCCTTGATATCCAGCGCGTGGAAATAGTTGCGCTGGCTCGCGGTAAAGCGCCGCGCTTCGGTGACGGGATCGGTGCCCTGACTGTCGCCTGGGGTATTGCGCTGTTCGGCCAGCGCCTGCTGTTCCCGGGTATAGGCGCCGTGCAGGCGAAGCAGGGCCTCGCTGATGCCGGGGAAGCTGGTGGCCAGATCGGCCACTTCCAATGCCGGCAGGTCGATATCGGCAAAAATCGGATCGCGCAGGACTTGGGCGATCCGCTTGTTATATTCCTCGTGATCTTCGCCCGCAAAATCGGCCAGTTCAAACTTGTAACTCTTGGCGAGCCGCAAGAGCAGGTCTGCCGTAAGCGGACGCTGGTTGCGTTCCAGCAAGGCGATGTAGCTGGGCGATATCGCAAGGTCGGTCGCCATGGCCTGCTGGGTCAGGCCCAGTTCCCGCCGCAAACGGCGCAGGCGCGGGCCGAGATAGAGGGGGCGGGATTCTGCCATGCCTCTCTTTTGTCATACCTGTACATAATTACAAGGAATGGTTGTAAAGTCTTACAGGCTGACTTCGCAGTGCATTCCCGCATCGCCGTTTTTCCATCATTTGCTGGCCATCGGCCGGTTTCCCGATTTCTGTGCAAGCCTGGCCCGCAACAAGGGATGATGTGTGATGACCTATCAGCAGACAATCGTTGAGGCCGGCAATGCGATCGGCCGGTTCCAGGCAACCTGGAACGGTATCGAGCCCGAATCCGTCGCACGCATGCGGCTGCAGAACCGTTTTCGTACCGGGCTGGATATCGCCCGCTACACCGCGAAGATCATGCGCGAAGACATGGCCGCCTATGATGCCGATCCGGCTGCCTACACACAGTCGCTCGGGTGCTGGCACGGTTTCATCGGCCAGCAGAAGCTGATTTCCATCAAGAAGCATTTCGGTTCGACCAAGGGGCGCTATCTCTATCTCTCGGGCTGGATGGTTGCGGCGTTGCGCAGCGAATTTGGCCCGCTTCCCGATCAGTCGATGCACGAAAAGACCAGTGTGGCCGCATTGATCGAGGAACTGTACACGTTCCTGCGTCAGGCCGATGCCCGCGAACTGGGCATGCTGTTCCGCGATCTCGATGCCGCCCGGGATTCAGGCGATGCGGTCAGGGCCAAGCAGATCCAGACGGCGATTGATAATTTCCAGACACATATCGTGCCGATCATTGCCGATATCGACGCCGGGTTTGGCAATGCCGAGGCGACCTATCTTCTGGCGAAGAAGATGATCGAGGCGGGGGCTTGCTGCATCCAGATCGAAAATCAGGTCTCAGACGAAAAGCAGTGCGGCCATCAGGACGGCAAGGTTACCGTTCCGCATGAGGATTTCCTCGCGAAGATCCGTGCTGTCCGTTACGCCTTCATGGAACTGGGCGTTGAAGATGGCGTGATCGTTGCGCGCACGGACTCGCTCGGCGCGGGCCTGACCAAGCAAATCGCCTTCACGCGGGAAGCGGGCGATATCGGCGATCAGTACAACAGCTTCCTCGATTGCGAGGAAGTTGACGAGATCGGCCATGGCGACGTTTTGATCACGCGCGATGGCAAACTGATGCGGCCCCGGCGTTTGCCGTCGAACCTTTTTCAGTTCCGTTCCGGCACGGGTGAAGACCGCTGCGTTCTGGACTGCATCACATCGTTGCAGAACGGCGCGGATCTGCTGTGGATCGAAACTGAAAAGCCGCACATCGAACAGATTGCGGGGATGGTCGACCGTATCCGTGAAGTGATCCCCAATGCCAAGCTGGTCTATAACAATTCGCCCAGCTTCAACTGGACACTGAACTTCCGCCAGCAGGTGTTTGACCGGTGGCAGGCTGAAGGTCGGGACGTTTCCGCTTACGATCGCGCCAAGCTGATGGGCGTCGACTACGATGGTTCGGAACTGGCGGATGAAGCCGATGAACGTATCCGCACGTTCCAGCGGGATGCTGCGGCGCGGGCAGGCATCTTCCATCACCTGATCACGCTGCCGACCTATCACACTGCGGCGCTGTCGACCGATAACCTCGCCAGGGAATACTTCGGCGAACAGGGTATGCTGGGTTACGTCAAAGGGGTTCAGCGTCAGGAGATCCGGCAGGGTATCGCCTGTGTGAAGCATCAGAATATGTCGGGCAGCGACATCGGTGACGATCACAAGGAATATTTCGCTGGCGAGGCGGCGCTTAAGGCGGGCGGGGCTGCCAATACCATGAACCAGTTTGCCGCCTGATATGCGGCGATGATCAGGGCGGGTTGGCTGCCTGCCGCAGCCACGCGCCCGACTGATCACAACCACTCCTGGGGAGGAGTTTCTGGCTCGTCGCGCAATTGCGTGGCGGGCCAGATTTGTTGGCAATCAGGCCACGCTGCCTTTCAGCGTATCCGTGCGTTTTCGTTGACCCGGTGTTGCCGCCCTTGTGTGTGCGGGCATTCTGGCGTGCAACACATCGCGCATCCCGTTTCCGCGATGGGGATGTCACGATTGCCCGACGAGTCGGGCAAATACGGATGCGGAGGCAGGTATTTCTGCCGGACAGGCAAAGATATCGCATCGAGCTTGTGATATATTATTATATTTTCAAGTAACTTGCTTGCGGTGATGTGTTTGTATGCCAGCCGGATATCGGAAGGGGGAGACCCGCCAGGAGGTCGCATTTACGCAGAATTCACCATTATGATCCGCCTGTTTGGCGGAGGCTTGCTATCGGTCCTGAATTTCTGTCGGAACATCGAGCCGGATAAATCAGGCTATTTACAAGTCATTGATATTTTGGAAGTTATTTTGAGGAAAGTTTGAGTTCTGGTGGGGCGGAAGCGCGAATGGCGGCATTTTTGGGGGACGTGTACGGGAGGCTGAAGGCGTTCCTCTCTGTCCCGGACGACGATGTGGATTTGCTCAAAGCGCAGTACCGTGCTTTGGCCTACCAGTTGCCCATGCTCTATTCCATCTTGCTGATCAGCAGTTGGGTCATGGCATACCCTCATCTCGGGAAAGCGCCCGTTGCTCTGGTTGTCGTGGCGCCGGGACTTCTCTCCGTCCTTTGCATTACGCGCGGTATTACATGGTGGTCGCGGCTTTCGTCGGAACCGAGCGCTGAAATTGCGCTGTCGGCACTGCGGTTTACCAATCTGCTTGCGCCGATCATCACCTGCGCTTTCATCCTCTGGTCTCTCCTCCTGTTTCCGCATGGCGATGCCGATGCGCAGGGGCAGATCATTTTCTTTCTCGGGATTACCGCGATCGGGTGTATTTTCTGTCTGATGCACTTGCGATCTGCGGCGTTTCTGGTGGCCTTGATCGACAACGTGGGGATGCTTTTGTCGTTGCCCGCGGCAACGAGGCTTATGTCGGGTGCGCGATCAATGTCGTGCTGGTAACGGCAGCCCTCCTGGTTATCCTGCGCTATCACTATCGCGATTTTTCGCGGATGGTGACGCTCAACGCCGAAAACCGGAGATTGGCCGATTGCGACAGCCTGACCGGGCTGCCCAATCGCCGGTACTTCTTCAAACACCTTTCTGCGGCAGTTGCGGGGGCGCGGCAGCCTGATGATGCGCTGGCGGTGGGTATTCTCGATCTCGATGGGTTCAAGCCGGTGAACGACCTTTACGGCCATGCTTTTGGTGACCGCCTGCTTACAGCCGTGGCAGAGCGGCTTTCGCTTGTGTGCAATCAGAGCGTCAAGCTCGCCCGTTTGGGGGGGGGATGAGTTCGCCCTGTTTCTTTCAGGGCAGGTTTCCGCAGACCGACTGAAACGCTTCGGCGAACAGTTGTGCGAGGCACTGCGGGTGCCGTTTTCGCTGGGCGATACGCCGGTGCAGATCAGCGGTTCTCTGGGTTTTGCATCTTATCCCGATCACGGGACGACGGCGGCCCAACTCTATGAATTTGCCGATTATGCGCTCTATCATGGGAAGCGCCATCGCCGTGGCGGGGTCAGTGTTTTCGATACCAATCACAGCACGCAGATGCAGCAGGATGCGACGATAGAAATTGCCTTGCGTAAGGCGGATCTTGAACGCGAACTCTCGATCATGTTCCAGCCCATTGTCGATGTCACCACGGGCGAAACCGTGGCATTCGAAGCTCTGGCACGATGGAAGAGCACACATCTGGGCGAAGTCATGCCCGATCAGTTTATTCGTATCGCGGAGCGGGGAGGGCTGATTAACCGGCTGACGGTGATCCTGTTGGGCAAGGCGCTGGCCGCAGCCGAGGAATGGCCAGAAGATATCCATCTTTCATTCAATCTGTCGGCCCATGATCTGTGTTCGCCCGATGTCATGCTGCAGATCATCAAGCTTGTGAGCGAAGCGAATATCGACCCGCGCCGTATCGACCTGGAAATCACCGAAACCGCGCTGCTTCATGACATCAATCAGGTTCGCGAAGCCATCCGTATGCTCAAGTTTTTGGGGTGCAGCGTATCGCTGGACGATTTTGGCACCGGCTATTCCAGCCTAAGTCATATCCACGCCCTGCCGTTCACGAAGATCAAGATCGACCGCAGTTTCGTGCAGGCCATGAACACGAACCCGGCCAGCTACAAGATCATCAAATCGCTTCTCGCGCTCAGTCGCGATATGGGGATTGATTGCGTGATCGAAGGGGTGGAAACCGAGGACGAGATGCGTTTGTTGCGTCAGCTTGGGGGCAATATCGTGCAGGGCTATTACTTCTCGGCACCTATCCATCAGGACATGATCGGCGCCTATCTTGGCGCCTGCGGCCTGGAACCGGTCAGACACCACGTCCTGATGAGCGGTACGTGACAGGGATGGCCGCAGATTGGCCGGGTGCCCATGCATGATGGCGTACAGGCTTTGCAGTCGTCATCCCGTTATCGCGCGTGGTTTGATCCGTTATCCGGTAGGGCAGCGGTTTTGATCCCGCCTATCGCAGTTTTTGCAGATACTCGATGATCTGCTGGCGTTTCGCAGGGTCAGCGATGCCGGGGAAGGGCATCTTTGTTCCGGGAACAGCCTTTTGCGGGGCTGTCAGCCACCGGTCGAGTGCTTGCCGGTTCCAGGTTATGTTCGCGGCTTTCAGGGCATTGCTATAGGCATAGCCGGGCAGGCTGGCGGCCTTGCGCCCGACAACGCCGTGTAGGTTCGGACCAAATGATTTCTGGCCCGGCTGCACCGTGTGACATGCTGCACAGGGGGCAAAGGCAGCAGGTCGGGCCGGGACATTTTCAGCTCTGGCCTCGCCATTGGCCAGAGCGGCGATCGCGAGAAGCGTGGTCAGGGCCGGAACGACAGGTTTCATTGTGGGGAATCCGTAAAAATGATGGCGACGGCATCGCAATGCCGCCGCCATCGTCAACTGCCGGATGGTCAGAAGCGGTCGAGATTCATGACCTTTGTCCAGGCCGCCACGAAGTCCTTCACGAACATTTCGCGGGCATCGGCAGAGGCATAGACTTCGGACACGGCGCGCAGTTCCGCGTTCGAACCGAACACCAGATCCACGGGGGTTGCGGTCCACTTCGGTTGGCCGGTTGCCCGGTCGGCGCCTTCATAGAGCGCCGGATCCTTTGCCGATTTCGACCATTTGGTCGACATGTCGAGCAAGTTGACGAAGAAGTCATTGCTCAATGTCCCGGGGCGGCTGGTGAATACGCCATGCGGTGAATGTCCGGTATTGGCATCCAGAACCCGGAGACCACCGACCAGAACAGTCATCTCGGGTACCGAAAGGTTCAGCGTGCTGGCTTTGTCGATCAGCATTTCCGCAGGCGACGTGGCACTGTCCGCGCCGTAATAGTTGCGGAACCCGTCCGCACGGGGACGGAGGAAATCATAGGATTTGGCATCCGTCTGTTCCACAGTGGCATCCACACGCCCCGGCGTGAACGGCACTGTGACCGTCTGGCCCGCCCGCTTTGCGGCCTGTTCGACCGCGGCGTTGCCACCCAGAACGATCAGATCTGCAAGCGAAACCTGCTTTCCGCCTTTCGCCGAGCGATTGAAATCCTTGCGAACCGTTTCCAGCGCGGCGAGCGCCTTGGCCAGTTCGGCCGGATCGTTCGCGGCCCAGTTCTTTGCAGGTGCCAGTCGGATACGTGCACCGTTGGCGCCGCCGCGCATATCGGTAACGCGGAAGGAGGACGCCGATGCCCAGGCCGTCTTGATCAGTTCCCGCTCGCTCAGGCCGGCGGCCAGAACTTTGGTCTTGAGCTGTTCCACATCCTGATTGTCGATTGCCGCATAATTGGCGGCAGGCAGCGGATCCTGCCACTTGAAGGCCGCTTTGGGGGCATCATTGCCGAGATAGCGCGCGCTGGGCCCCATGTCGCGGTGGGTCAGTTTGAACCAGGCGCGGGCGAACGCATCCGCGAATGCATCGGGGTTGTCGTGGAAGCGCTTGGCGATGGCCCTGAAACCGGGATCTTCCTTCAACGACAGGTCGGTGGTGAACATGATCGGGGCATGACGCTTGTCCGCGACATGGGCGTCAGGAACGAGCGCTGCGGCGCTGGCATCGCTCGGCACCCATTGCACCGCACCGGCGGGGCTGCGCGTCTGCACCCAGTCGAACCCGAACAGATTGTCGAGGTACTGCGTGGTCCAGGCGATGGGATTGGCTGACCAGGCCCCTTCGAGACCGCTCGACACGGTGTCTTCGGAGTGGCCCTTGCCGCATTTGTTTACCCAGCCGAGCCCTTGTTGTTCGGCTTTGGCCGCGGAGGGATCAACGCCGACGCATTCGTCCGGTTTGTGCGCGCCATGCGCCTTGCCGAAGGTATGGCCGCCTGCGATCAGCGCAACAGTTTCATCGTCTTCCATGGCCATGTTGCCGAAAGCCAGGCGGATATCGGCAGCGGCGGCGATTGGGTCAGGCTTGCCGTTCGGTCCTTCGGGGTTAACGTAGATCAGACCCATCTGGGTGGCGGCGAGGGGGCCTTTCAGGCCGCCTTTTCCGTCACGCCGTTCATCGGCGAGCCATTTCTTTTCAGGTCCCCAGAAGACCAGGTCCGGTTCCCAGGCATCGACACGACCCCCGGCAAACCCGAGAGTCTTGAAGCCCATGTTCTCAAGCGCGACGTTGCCAGCGAGGACCATGAGGTCACCCCATGACAACTTGCGACCATATTTCTGCTTGATTGGCCATACCAGGCGACGAGCCTTGTCGAGGCTGACGTTATCGGGCCACGAGTTCAGCGGCTCGAAGCGTTGTTCGCCGCCATCCGAGCCGCCGCGCCCGTCAGCGGCGCGGTAGGTGCCGGCACTATGCCACGCCATGCGGATGAAAAACGGACCGTAGTTCCCATAATCGGCGGGCCACCAAGGCTGTGACGTCGACAGAACATCGGCAATATCTTTCTTGACTGCCGCAATATCCAGAGTCGCGAATTCGGCGGAATAATTGAAATTCGCACCGTAAGGATTGGCGTTTGTATTATTCTGGCGCAACGGTCCCAGATCGATTCGGTTAGGCCACCATTCCTGATTGGACATGCTTTTTTCCTGCGCGAAGGCAGGACTTGCCAAATTCGGCGTTAAACTTGTTGCCATAAGGGCAAATATCGAAATGGTAGTCTTGCGCATGGTACGCTCCTCTATTTCTCTTGAAATCTCCTCAGCGGCCAACGCCTATCACTTTCAGAATGTTCGAAAAAGCAGATCAAATTGCTCACAGATATCGATATATCCGATTATGATCGCTGGTTCTTTTGTAAAAAATGTTTACTATCAAAATGTAATGTTGAAATAGATGCGCATTTTTCTGTAATAATACGGCATATAATGCGAAATTATCTCGATTGGTGTGGGTTGGGCATGGCGATTGTTGGGAGAAGTGATGCGGCTGGTTGCTTTTTTCGGGGCACTTCCGGCGCGGATTTCAGGCGGTAGAGGAAAATTCGCGAACAGATCGGGAATGCGGTTCGTCTGCAAGTATGATCTTGCATCCACGCCACACAATCTGTCGTTTTCCGTAAAATCTTTATTGACGAACGAGAGAACTTGTCTCACCCGCCAATAGCAATTTCCCGAAATCGGGTGTTAGCAGATTGTAATTTATGGAAGGAGTGAAAATTGGTCGACGAAGTCCATGACCGTGAGGGTTTGATCACGCTCACCTCGGATATCGTTGCCGCGCATGTCAGCAACAACAGCGTGGCGATCGAACAAGTCCCGACCCTGATCACGACTGTGTTCCAGGCCCTTTCCGGTCTTGGAGCAGAACCGGTTGCCGCAGAAGCGCCCGCTTTGCAGCCTGCCGTGTCAATTCGCGCTTCCATCCGGCCAGACCATGTCGCTTGCCTTGAATGCGGCAAGAAGATGAAACTGCTCAAGCGGCATCTTTCGACGGAGCATGGCCTGACGACCGACGAATATCGTCAGCGTTGGGGCCTTGCCGCTGATCACGCGCTGGTCGCGCCGAACTATGCTGCGCAGCGCAGCGAACTGGCGAACAAGATTGGTCTGGGCCGCAAGCCGACAGCGGGGCGCAAGGCTGCGTCCAATGGCAAGGCTGCTGCTTCCAAGGGTGAAGCCGCGCCCAAGGCAAAGCGTGGGCGCAAGCTGGCCCTGCGTTTTACGGACGGTGCCGCTAACGGGGCAGCCGATTAATTCTGGTAATATTCCGGGCGGGATCGCGCGGCTCTGAAGCATTCAGGGCACGCTGTCCCGCCTGCGTGCCTTGGTCTGGCATCCAGATGCCGGCGAGACTCGCCGACATTGGTGTAACGCGCTTGTCCGCGCGCCCTATGTGAGGCATCGCCCGCGAACAGGCGCTGCGTAAAACGCTACCACTTCATCCCGACTGTCAGGCCGTATGTGCGCGGATCGTTATAGTTGCCGGTCAGCAGGCCGCCAAAGGCGGAGCCGAAATCGATTCCGTTGATGATCTTGCGGGTATTGAACAGGTTCTTCGCCCACAGCGCAGCATAAGCTTTGCCCGACGCCAGTGGGATATCGTCCCACCGTATTTGCGCATCCACAAAGGTCATCGGTTCGGTGCGCGAGGTTGATGCCCGATGCCAACTGGGAAAATCCGGCCGCATTTCGGTGGCATCGGCATAGAAGTAGTACGATGAGACATGCCTGACATCGACCAGAACATTCAGGTGATTGCCATCGCTGCCCTCATAGGCGGTCCAGTCAGCGCTGAATGAGGCCTGCCATTTGGGCGCATGGGGTACCACCCGGATATCCGCGACATCGATCGCCTGTCCAAGATTGTTGGTATCGATAAAGTGGTTGTAGCGGGCTTTCAGGTACGCCAGCGATCCCTTGAGGCTGAGCGAGGGCAGGGGGCGGGCAAAAGCTTCAACCTCGATCCCTTTCATCGTTGCCGAACCCGCATTCTGGATGAGGCTGGTGCCGATGGAACTCGCCGTGAAAACGGATAACTGCATATCCTTGTGCTTGTTGACGAAGGCGGCGATGTTGAGATCGAGCTTGCGATCGAACAGGCTCGATTTCAGGCCGATCTCGAACGAATTCATCTTTTCCGGCCGAAACGGCGTTACCGCATGGATGAATGTCTGGGCTTCGCCGTTGAAGCCCCCGCTGCGGAAACCCTGCGCGAACTTGGCGTAGATATTGGTCCGCTCACCCAGCTTGTAAGTCAGGATCGCGGTGGGATTGACGCTTTTGAAGACATGCGCAATGCCCAGATCTTCGGGCACATCGACAACGACATAGGGAAGCAGTTCAGGCGGAAATGCCGCACTGGCAATGGCTTCCTGATAGCGTTGGGTGGTCTTCTTTTCGCGGTTGTAGCGCAGGCCAGCCGTTAGCGTCAGCTGATCGGTGATATCGTAATCGATCTGCGCATAGGCGGCATAGGCGGTCGTCTTGCCGCCAAACGTGGTGTAATAATCCTCGCTGCCGAAGAAGTAGCTTTGCGGGTTTACGCTGAAGGCATCGTCGTGAAAATAGAACAGCCCCGCAACATAGTTGAGGCGGGATCCGATCTTGCCCGACAGCTGGAATTCTTGGCTCACTTCCCAGTATTTCGTCCGATACCCGACAATGGCGAGGTCCAGTGGCGTGCCGTCGATATCGTTGGGGTAGGCGTTGAACCGCAGACGGCGATAGCCTGTGATCGATTTGAGACTGGCATTGCCCATATCCCAATCGATAGTCAGGCCGTGACCCTGGGTGACGACCTTGTCCATCGAGCGGACATTGTTGAACGCCTTGTTCGAGTACTTGTCCTGCACATAGAGGTAGGCGGGAACACAGAACGGGCCGAGCGCGCAGTCCTTGCCCAGAAAACCCGCGTCGTCGACCGCAATCAGCTGGGTTGCCGCAACCGTCTGGACACTGCGGCTGTAATCGAAGGCATAGTCTACCGTGACATTGTCCGCCGGTTCGAACCGCGCCTGGACAAGGGCGCTCTTGCGGTTGCGCGAATTGAGTCTGCCTGACTTCGCCGATGAGCCGAAGAGTGCGGCCATGCCATAGGGATCGTCGATCAGTTTGACCGTACCATCGCGCTTGTCCAGCGCCAGCGAAACCTTGAAGAACAGGTTATCCGCTGCAGGCAGATTGACCATGCCCTTCAGCGTCATGGCGTCATAATTGCCATATCCTGCTTCCAGCGATGCCCGGAAATCGGGGCCGGGCTTGCGGGTGATGAAATTGATGGCACCGGCCAGTGTGTTACGCCCATAGAGTGTGCCTTGCGGCCCGCGCAGCACTTCGACCCGTTCGAGATCGTTGATCGCGAAAATGGAGCCAACCGCCTTGCCGATATAGACCCCGTCGAGATACATGCCGACCGAGGGGTCGAGCGTGATCGCAGGGTTCTGCTGCACCGATCCGCGGATCGATATCTGCGCATTGTTGGGTTGCGACGGGGTTTGCAGCACTTGCAGACCGGGCGCGATCCCGTCCAGCCGATCGACCGAGGTCACCGCGCGATTGGCAAGATAGTCTTCATCGAAGGCGGATACGGCAATTGGCACGTCGCGCAGCACCTGTTCGCGTTTCTGCGCGGTAACGATGATGTCCTGCCTGTCGGTATTGTCCTGTGCGGATGCATTTTGGGCAAGAACCGGCACGACAGCGGTGGTTGCCAGCAATGCGACCGCGATCCGTGCGTACCCCGGATGTGTGCGGCGAGCCGTGATGTATCCCATTATGTCCCTCCCGAATTACCTGTCTGCGATTCCTGAATCTGCCTCAGTTTCTCGGCAGGCTTTGCATGTAGCTGCGGACTTCGTCCGACATGGTCATGTATGCGTTGAGATGGCCGCTCGTTTCGCGGTCATCCTGATAAAGGCAGCGAATGCCGCCACCGTTCATCTCGCCGATGATCGGGGCGTTGGCGTTGTCGATCAGCACGGTACGGGCCTGCGCGAATGCCTGTTCGTCCCCAAGGTCGAAGCCCAGGTGATGGAAGCGCGCGAAGGGGCGCGACAGTGGCGGCAGGTTGAAAAAGTCGGTGTAGATATTGGGCGTGGACCAATCATCCGGCTGGATGATTTCCACCAGGGTCTGATCGACATAGCCGAGCGCGATCTGCGTGCCGACGATGATTTCACCTGCGGCCGACTGGTAGGCGGTTGTCCCTTGATTGATCGCGAAGCCGGTGAAGCCGTGCGTCTGCCGGAAACGTTCCACCGTATATTCGATATCGTTGGTGACGTAGCCGAGTTCAAATACGCCGCGCCACAGCGAAGGCGAAGACGTGCTGGCCATTTCAGTTTCCTTTGTTTCGCAAACGGGGGAGGACATAACGTTCGAGCATGGCAAGATGTTCGCGCGCGATTTCGATGGGCAGGCCGCTGATCAGCGGATGGAGCATCACTTCGTCACCAGGTCCCAGACGGTCGATATAAGCTGCGGCTTCATCGGGCGTCATGATGGGATAGCCATTCATCGCCCGTATTGCGGCCAGATCGACCTTGAGTGATTCCTGCCGGCTGGCTTGCTGCGCCTGCGCCTCGGATTCGGTGGTGCTGTCCCCCATCAGCAGGCGGCGTGAGGCGCCGAACTTGGCATAGGCCTCCATTTCCGCAGCGATGTAGGGGGCCATGCGTTCCCATTCGCGGTCAGGATCTTCGCTGACGATGAAGAAACCGGGGCCGATATCGGGGGCGGGGCCGGGATCGGCTGCGTGCTTCTTCCGTTCTTCCCGATAGATATCCCACAGCGCGGTATCGTTGGAATAGAACCGACTGGACAGGCGGCCAGCACGGCGCGCTGCCACCGGGGTAGACCCACCGATCCAGATGGGCAGGTCTGCGCCCTGTATGGGCTGCGGCGTGATGCGGACCACCCGATCGCGATAGGCGAATGGCTTCCCGGTCCAGGCGCTGCGTAGGGCTGCTACCCCTTCTTCCATCAGCTTGCCGCGATCACGCATGTCCGTGCCAAACATTTCGAATTCGTGCGCGGCGTATCCGGCCACCAGAATGGCAATGACGCGTCCGTCGCTGGTGATGTCGAGCACCGCAAGATCTTCCGCCAGCCGCAGCGGATTGTGGTGCGGCAGGACCAGAACGAAGCGCAGCTTAACCCGGTTTGTGCGCGCGGCCATGGCACCGCCGAAAACCAGCGGCGAAGGAATGTAGTCGTCATCGCAGCTATGGTGTTCTGCCAGCTGGATCGCATCGAAGCCGTGCTCATCCGCCCACTGCGAAAGTTCCAGCGTGTCGCGGTACAATTGCGCATTCGTTTCCGGGCGTATGTTGCGCAGGTCGAAGCGCATGATGAGGCGCGGCATTCCATTCTCCCGGAGGCATTCCAGCACGTTTGCCTTCGAACGAACGTATCAAGGCAAAAACTCACGAGAAATGCGGTCGCCTTGGCAAGGCGGGCCATGATTGTTGTCCATTTAGGCCGTGGCGGTTGCCCGGCGGCAAACTCTGTGAAAACTTGCAGCCGACCAGTCTGCGGGTTGGCCATGGCGCCGTCTGACAGGTTTGGAGAGGAAGAGGAGGAGAGGCGTGGGAAATGCCCCGATGAAGCAGGTCGTGCGGGCCGAGCTCACCGTTCCGGGAATGATCGTCCAATTGCGGTCGTTCAACTTCGCCAATGGGCTCGAAACGGTGGTCTGCGAAGAACAGCACCTGCTCAGCCTGAAGCTCTCGCCATCGCCCCCGGCATCAGAAGGGCGCTTTTCTTCCAGCGGATATGTCGGGCGTTACGGGGGGATTGGCGATCTTCTCTGGGTACCGGGGCAGGTTCCGCTCGATTCCCGGGTGCCTTCGGGCGGTTCGTTGAACACGGTTTATTGCAGTCTCGATCGCGGATTGTTCAGCGACCTGACGGGCCGCGATGAAGTGTGGAATGAACGCGAATTGTCATCCTGCCTCGACGTGCGGAGCAGCCTGATCAAGGAGGCTTTGCGCAGGCTTGCGACAGAAGCCATCAATCCGGGATTCGCCACGAGTACGCTGGCCGATGCCCTGCGCATCACGATCACTATGGAACTGGTGCGCTATCTTGCTGTCGCGCCGGGCCATGCCGGAACATCCGCAGGCCAGCTATCCCCGCAGCAGATGCGGCGGATCGATGAATTTGTCGATGACATGCGTGGCGGGGCGCCCACCATCGCGCAGATCGCCAGCCTTTGCGGCCTCAGTACGCGCCATTTTACCCGCCTGTTCCGGCAGACCACCGGGCAGACGGTGCTGGAGTTCGTCAATGTCAGACGGCTTGAACGGGCCAAGGCGTTCCTTGCGGATACGCAATTGCCGTTGAAGGAAATCGCCTATCGGCTGGGCTTCTCCGATGCCTCGAGCTTTTCCCGCGCCTTTCGCGCGATGATGGGGGAAACGCCGCTGGGCTATCGCATGCGGGAAGGCCGAACCCACGCCAAACCGCATTTTCAGGGCGGGGCCCGGTTGGGCACCACACGCCACTGATATTCAGACAAGTAAACAGCCAGACAAAGAAACAGGATCGTACGACATGGTAAAAGTTGCCATCTGGAATCTCGGCGTCGTCGGGAAATCTGCCGCGCCCGTTATCCATGCCCATCCGGATATGGAACTGGTGGGGTGTTTCACGCGCTCCGATGACAAGAAGGGTAAGGATATCGGGGTGCTTTGCGATCGGGGACCGTTCGGGGTTCTCGCCAGTGGCGATGCCGATGCCGTTCTGGCGCTGAAACCCGATTGCGTGCTTTACGTTCCGCTGTTTCCCGATGTCGACGATATGGTCCGTATTCTTGAATCCGGTTCGAACATCGTGTCCACCGCCTATTTTATCAACGGGCGCAAATTTGGGCCGGAAGGCCATGCCCGCATCGCGGCGGCGGCGCAAAAGGGCGGCACCACGATCTACGGTACCGGGGTCAATCCGGGGTTTGCCAATATTCTCGGTCTGGTGGCGAGTTCCGCCTGTTCGGAGGTGTCGCGCATTACTGTTCTGGAATCCGTCGACGCCACGAATTACGCATCGCCGGGCACGTGGGAAGCCATGGGCATCGGGCAGGAGCCGGGCACCCCCGGTATTGCCGAATTCATCAGCCAGTCGACCCCGTCGTTTCACGAAACGGTGGAGATGATGGCCGATGCGCTGCATGTGGAACTGGATGACAAACGTTTCGATGTCGAATTTGCCACTGCCACGCAGGATGTCGATCTTGGCTATATGAAGATCGGCAAGGGACGCATTTCATGCCTGCGCGCGAGCTGGACCGGATGGGTGCGCGGCCAGTGCGTCATCGATCTCAAGATTGCGTGGAAGCTCGGTTATCACAACAGCCCGGATTGGCCGATCGAACACGGTTATGTCGTCGAAATCGAAGGGACTCCGAACGTCCGCTGCAAGTTCGAACCGATCGGGGCCAGCATGTTCGATCCGGGGCTGGTCACCGCCATGCCGGCGGTTCATGCCATCCCGCTGGTTTGTGCGGCAGCCCCTGGAATTGTGACGGCGGATCAACTGCCGATGATCACGGCGCGCAACTGCGTCGGCCCGCGCTGAGGGGGCGGGGCCGCTGCGCTGCATGTGGGCAGGTGCTGGCGGCCCTCGCGGGGTTTATAAAATGGCTGGCGCGGTGGCCGGTTCGGCTGCTGATCGGGCGCGTTCGGCGGCCGCGCGATAACGCTGGGCCAGCACGGCGCAGACCATCAACTGTATCTGATGGAAGATGACCACCGGCAGCAGGATCGCACCGACCTGCGATGTCGCGAACAACACGCTCGCCATGGGCACACCCGATGCGAGGCTTTTCTTGGAGCCGCAGAACTGAAGAACGATGGCGTCTTCGCGCGGCAGCTTCATCACACGGGCCGCGATGTAGCTGAGTACGAGCACAAGCGTGAGCAGGACGCAGCAGATCAGCATGACTATGGTCAGATCGCGCGGAGCCACGCGCTGCCACAGCCCGTCCACCACGGCTGCGCCAAAGGCGGTATAGACGACCAGCAGAATTGAGCCCTTGTCCACAAATGCCAGCAGGCGTTTTTGCCGGGTGACCCAGCCCCCGATCCACGGGCGCAGGAAATGTCCCGCGAGAAAGGGCAGGAGAAGCTGCACCGCAATCGTCACGATCATATCGGTCGATACGCCGCCATGTTTCCCGGTGATCAGCAGCGCCACGAGCAGCGGGGTGATGAAGATGCCCGCAAGGTTGGAAAAGGTGGCGCTGCACACAGCCGCCGCGACATTGCCTTGTGCCACGGCGGTAAACCCGATGGAGGATTGCACGGTGGAAGGCAGCAGCGTGAGAAACAGGAGACCGATCGCCAGTTCCGGTTCGATCCCGGGGATCGCGTAGATGCCGAGGCCCAGAATGGGAAAAACCAAAAATGTCATGGCAACGACGGCAAGGTGGAGTTTCCAGTTGCGCGCGCCATCCAGCACGGCCTGCCGTGACAGTCGGGCACCATGCAGGAAGAACAGCAGAACGATGCCCGCATCCGCCGCGCCGCCCGCGATCGGTGCCCAGGCCCCTCGCGCAGGAAGCACTGAGGCCAGAACCACGGTCCCGATCAGCATCAGCAGGTAGGTATCGATATGGAAACGGGCGAGCAGTGCCTTCACGGCGTGATTCCTTCCAGAGAGACCTGTCGCTTACGATTTTCCGGCGATTAGGGAAACGATATGGCTGACATCGGTCCAAAGCCGGTTTGGGATGGGAATCGGCTTCAACATGCGCTCGGTGGTTGCAGTTATCGGCTGGCTCCGCCACGGGATAAGGGAAGCGGTGCAGCACAAGGATTATCGAGATGTATATGGGACTGGTTCAGGGTGTGGCGGATATTGTCGAGGCGGCCCGGTTGCCCGGACGTATTGCCTATACCCTGCGTTTTCCCGCGCATCTGACGGAAGGTCTGGTTCTTGGGGCCAGTGTGTCCATTGAGGGGGTATGCCTGTCGGTGACCGCGATCGATGGGGATCTGATCGGGTTCGATGCGACCAAGGGCACACTCGATACCACCAATCTCGGGACACTGGATCACGAGCGTGTGAATATCGAACGTTCGGCCAAACTGGGTGATGAAATCGGGGGGCACATGGTCGCCGGTCATATTTCGGGCACCGCAGACATTGTTGGGTTCGAAAAGAACACGGACGATCACATGTGGCTTCGCCTGCGCGTGCCGGAACCGTGGAATCGCTATGTGTTCAATCGCGGGTTTCTGGCGGTGAACGGCTGTAGCCTGACTGTGGCGGCCGTGGAAGGCGACGTGTTCACGATCAATCTGATCCCTGAAACCCTGCGACAGACCACATTCGGCCTCTATGGCGTGGGCGACCGGGTCAATTTCGAAGTCGATCAACAAACCATGGCGCTGGTGGAAACGATCGAACGCTCTGTATCCTCTGTTTTCGAACGCCTGGCCGGGCAGTATTTCGAACGGAAGGTCTGAGGCCGGGTAATCAGGTCAGCAGCGGTTCGAGCGCATCCCATTCCCGCTCGACCGCCCGACGGCCGGCATCGATTGCCGCGCGAATTTTTGCGGGATTGAATTCCAGCGTATCCGACACTTCCTCGTCAGGGGCGATGATGCGGATCGGCGCGAAGCGGTAGTTCGCGATCTGCATGTCCAGCGGGCGCAGGATGCGGGCCGCCTGCGCCCCGCTGATGCCCTCTGCCTGCAAGGCGCGCATCTGCGCCTCGCGTGCGCTGATCATGTCGTTGATCAAGGCGGCCCCCGCGATATCGTTGGCCGAGACTTCGGACTGGAGAATATCCACGGCCCGCAGCCCGATCTTGATCATGTTCGGGAAAGTGCGCACCTTGCCGGGGCGGGGTGGGGGCGATGCACGCACCACGATCACCCCGCGCGGGTTCAGTTCCAGCGCCGAGCCGAGCGGGGTTACATCACGCACTCCGCCATCGACCCATTGTTCTTCCGTCCCGTTGCTGTCGCGCGTCTTTAGCGGGTCGAAAAATACCGGCATGGCGCAACTGGCGTAGACCCAGTTATGGATGCCCGGCACGGTTTCGTTGATTGTACGGTATGTGCCGGTCCCCAGATTGACAACGCCCAACAGCAGCTTGCGCCCACTGGCCTTGAGCTTGGCCTGATCCGCGAATTTCTTGAGCAGCTTCTGCAGTGGGGAGGCATCGTAGATCGCCGTTTGCCCCAGAATGCCGCCGACAATGCCGAGCGGACGCTCTTTGTAGATCGTGCTGTTGCCCCTGATGTCGAGCCACTGCTGCAGCAATGCAGGGACATCGTCCTGCGCCACGCCCAGCGCCTGTATCGAACCGGTGGATACCCCGGCGGCGATATCGATCCGGACCCCCCGGTTGACCACCAGTTCATGCAGGACGCCGACTTGAAAGGCGCCCTTGGCGCCGCCGCCGCTCAGAACGATTGCAAGCCCGCCAGCCATAAACGATCTCCCGTCCTTTCGGTGCTGTTTGCATCATATCATCGAACAACCACTTG
This sequence comes from Caenibius tardaugens NBRC 16725, assembly GCF_003860345.1. Classification (GTDB taxonomy): domain Bacteria; phylum Pseudomonadota; class Alphaproteobacteria; order Sphingomonadales; family Sphingomonadaceae; genus Caenibius; species Caenibius tardaugens. The sequence goes on along the minus strand of NZ_CP034179.1, from coordinate 704,950 downwards.
GAAGTATAAGGAAATTAACCAGAAATAACAGGAGGATGAAACGGGTTCCATAATTCCATGCGCTTTGCTGGAATCCACTCGCCGGTTGTGCGCTGGCGATGTATGTCAGGGGTCACTAACAAGCTATCATGATAGTACACTGTGGATCGCACTGGTGTGAAACCAGTGCACAGAACGCAGAAAAAATGGGAGATTCTGATGGGCGCGACGCTTAAGATGTTGATTGATGGTGCCTTGGTCGATGGCGAATCGACGCTGGATGTCGTCAATCCCGCCACCGCCAAACATTACGCCACCGTTGCCTGTGCTTCCGCCGCGCAAGCCGATGCCGCCATCGCCGCCGCCAAGAAGGCCCAGCCGGCCTGGGCTGCGCTGCCGTTCAAGACCCGCGCGGAATATCTCGTCAAGCTCGCTGATGCTCTGGATGGCAAGGCGGAAGACCTCGCCCGTTCGCTGGTTCAGGAACAGGGCAAGCCACTGCCCGAAGCACAGGCAGAAATCGCCTATGCCGCGATTTTCTTGCGCAGTTTCGCCGCGATGGAGCTTCCGGTCGAGGTTTTGCAGGATGATGCCGACCTGAAAGTCGAAATGCACTATCGCCCGCTGGGTGTGGTGGTTGGCATTGCGCCGTGGAATTTCCCGGTGCTGATCGCGTTCAACAAGGTCGCACCCGCCATTCTTCTGGGCAATACCATGGTGTTGAAGCCCGCGCCGACCACGCCCGTGACCACGCTGATGGTGGGCGAACTGGCGAAGGAAATCCTTCCGCCGGGCGTGCTCAACATCATTGTGGATCGTAACGATCTGGGCGCGCACCTGACATCGCATCCCGATGTGGCGAAAGTCTCGTTCACCGGATCGACCGCTACGGGCAAGAAGGTCGCGGCATCGGCTGCCTCCTCGCTCAAGCGGCTGACGCTGGAACTCGGCGGCAACGATGCGGGTGTCGTGCTGGACGATGTGGACGTGAAAAAAGTGGCCAAGGGTGTCGTCGATTCCGCGTTCATGAATGCCGGGCAGGTCTGCATCGCGCTCAAGCGTCTCTATGTCGCTGACGAGATCTATGACGAAATGTGCGATGAACTGGCCAAGCTGGTGTCTGACCTGCAATATGGCGACGGGCTGGAACAGGGCGTCCGTGTCGGGCCGCTTCAGAACGAGATGCAGTACAAGAAGGCGCAGGCCTATCTTGAGCATGCGGCGAACGACGGGAAGATCATTGCCGGCGGGACGACGGGCGATGGGGAAGGGTACTTCATCCGACCGACCGTGGTGCGTGACATCGATGATGCTTCGCCATTGGTGCAGGAAGAACAGTTCGCGCCGATTCTTCCGGTCCTGCGTTACAGCGATGTCGAAGAAGTCATCGAGCGCGCCAATGACACCAATCTTGGCCTTGGCGGGTCGGTCTGGTCCAGTTCGATCGATCGCGCCTATGACTATGCCCAGCGGATCGACAGCGGCACGGTGTGGATCAACCACCACACGCATTTCGCGCCACATATCCCGTTCGGCGGCTCCAAGGAAAGCGGCATCGGGGTGGAGTTTTCAACCCATGGCCTTTCCGAATTCGCGCAGAAATCGGTGATTTCGATCAATCGCCGCTGATCGGTGAGGGGCAGGCCGGGTAACCGGCCGCCTTCAGACAATGCACATGAGAAGGGGGGCGTCCACTGTTCGGACGCCCCCTTTTTTTGATTATAACGGCAGGAACACGGGATCGCCCACCCGCACCGTGCCGGGGGTGGCGACATTGCAATAGACGCTCATCAATTGGTTCATTTCGCGCACGATCGTGCGTGTAATGGTCGAATTGCGCGCAATTCCGCCACATTGTTCGGCGGCGATGATCGTGCAGCGCGGGCATTCCATCACCGCATCGAAATCGACCGGTCCCAGTCGGACCTGACCGCCGACCCATTCCCGTTCGCGCAAGGCGTCCGACGCGCCCCCGTCATCGAGCAGGAAGTTCGGGCGGAACCGGCGCACGTCCAGATCGACATCGGGCAGATGCTGCTGGAGATGGCGGATCGATGATGTCGTCAGGATATCGATGGGGAAGGTGTCGAAATAGGTGCCGCGCGGCGCGGCCAGTTCGCTCAGTTCCCGCATCAGGTGCGGGGGCAGGTCTTTCAGGTCGGGCAGGGGTTCGTCCGCGTTCAGCCCGAACAGCATGCGCATTTCGCTTTCGAGATCGCCCGTCTCCATCGCGCCCGCGCCCTGCCGCAAGTGTTCCACCTCCTGTTCCGGCCGGAGCGACCACAGCGTCACTTCCTTGCCGATGGCATCGGAAAGGCGCTGGTTCACGCGGCTGTCATCGGAATTGACCGTGGTGCCATCTGGCAGTGTGATTGCGACATGGGGGACCAGTCCCGCATCCGTCCCCGGTAGATAGCGCGCGGAGCACAACAGCAGACGCGGCAGATAGCGTGCGCTGCGGATCGTGCCCGCTTTCTCATCCCGCACGGCCCAACCCCGGTCGAGATGGATGCCACGTGGCCCGACGTCGGCCTGCGTGATCCGTTCGCCAGTCATCGATTTGACCGGGTAACGCCAGATTTCCGCGACAGTAAGATCGGTTGGTGACCAGGTCATCCTGCCATCTCCATAGGTTCGGCGGTGGGGGCTTGCGTCCGGCGTTCGACCCGCGCCAGCAAGGCGAAGCAGACGGCGGCAAGAAGAAAGCCGCCGATATAGATCTGGACCGCCAGATCGTAGTCGCCGGTCCATTCGCGCAACATGCCGGCCAGCGGGGCCATGCCGAACAGGAAAGGCAGGGTGGCGAAACCGGATATACCCATTACCGTCGCGAAATTCTGCGCGCCGTAGATGCGCGAAACCAGTACGCCCTTGGCCGCGATAAACCCGCCACCGCAGGCCCCGATCAGCACCGCGTCAATCACAAGCAGGGCGTAATTGGCCGGAATGATGAGGATCACCCACACCATCGCCTGCAGTAGGGCATTGAAAGTGAGCGCGATGCAGGAATTCATCTTGTCGGCCAGCCAGCCGAACATAACCGAGCCGAGCATCGCGGTACCCGACGAGATGGACAGCAGAAGCGCCGCCTTGGCGTAGTCCCAGCCCGCTTCTGTCAGCAACGGAACCATGTGTGCCGTTTTGCCGACCCCCGCGCCCACCAGAAGACCGGACCCGGCGACAAGCAGCAGGAACACTGGGGAGCAAAGCAGGGCCGTGGTGCTGATGGCAGAACTTTGGGCACGGTCCTGCGCCATCTGGTCAGGCGATTGCCCCTTGGCCAGTTGGCCGATCTGTGATGGTTGGTCGATCACACCGAAAATGACAGGCAGAGCCAGCAGATAACACCCGGCCAGAACGTATGTGACTGTCCGGAAATCGGTGGCGGGCAGCAGGTGTACCACGACCATTGGGACGGCCATGGCAAGGATTGGCATGCCGACAAGACCGAGCGCCCGGCCCTGGCCTTCGCGATACCAGTTGGAAACCAGCGTGTAGCAGGGGATCGGGCCCATAACCGTCACACCCGGGCCGATGAACAGGCCATAGCAGAGCAGCATTTCGGTGGCGTTGCGGGCATAACCAAGACCGATATAGCCCAACGCCGCCCATACCGCGCCGAACAGCATCAGCCGCCGGATAGAGAAGCGCGCGATGAGCCACCCGAGAATGGGGGAAAGCAGCCCGTTGGCGAGGATGATTAGCGATATGCCGAAAGAGACCGTCGAACGATCGGTATGCATCCGGGCTTCCATCGGCGTGACCAGCACCCCGAACGCGCCATAAGTCACCCCGATGGCGAGATTGAAGATCACGAAGGCCCTCAGCACCATCATGGGGCCAAGGAAAGTGCGGGCCTGTTCTGTCAATCTACACCCTTTCTGTCCGCATCAGCGGCAGGACGCGCCTTGCCGCTGTGCGCTGCCGATCAGTCGGGCAATGCATAGGCAATCACATGATCGCCCGGTGTTGTTCCCATAAAGCCATGGCCACCTGCTGCGATTACCACATATTGCTTGCCATTGCGGCTGGAAGTGTAGGTCATCGGATTGGCTTGCCCACCGGCGGGAAGCCGTCCTTCCCACAGCAGGGCGCCTGTCTTCGTGTCAAAGGCGCGCAGGTAGTTGTCGATGGTCGCGGCGATGAATGTCACCCCGCCTTGAGTCACCACCGCACCGCCAAGGTTGAACACGCCCGGCACCGAAATGCCCAGGGGGGCATGATCGCGCGTGGTGCCCAGCGGCTTCTGCCAGACGAGCTTGTTGGTCTTGAGATCGACCGCCGCCAGCGTGCCCCATGGCGGGGCGCTGCAGGGCAGACCAAGCGGCGAAAGGAACGGTGCGAAATCGACGGCGTAAGGCGTGCCATATTGCGGCGAGAGGCCCTTGTGCCCGTTGCCCGCCCCGGCGATCTTATCGGGTGTCGCGTCCTTGCGTGGCACAAGCCGCACGGTCAGGGGCATGCCCGAAGTGTTGACGATCATCAGGCCACGCGCTTCGTCCACCGCCACACTGCCCCAGTCGATCACCCCGAAGTTTCCGGGATATTGCAGGGTCTTGTGCGTGGAAGGCGGCGTAAACTTGCCCTGATAGCGCATCTCCTTGAACTGGATGCGGCACCACAGCTGATCGATCGGGGTGGCGCCCCACATATCGCGTTCGGTCAGCGGCTGCGGGGTGAAGCTGTGCATGCCGGTCGACCACGGTTGCGTCGGGGCGTAGCGTTCTTCCGGAATATCGCCCTTGGGCACGGCGCGTTCTTCCACAGTCGCCAGCGGCTTGCCGTCGCGGCGATCGAGCAGATAGATTTCGCCGTGTTTGGTCGGCTGGATCAGCGCGGGCACCTTGCCAGCCGGGGTCGGCATGTCGATCAGCACCGGCTGCGAACCCACATCATAATCCCACAGATCGTGATGGACCGTCTGGAACGACCAGCGGGCCTGCCCGGTCTTCGCATCCAGTGCGACAATGGCGCTGGAGTACTTGTCCGACACAGCCGTGCGGTTGCCGCCGAAGAAATCGGGCGTGCTGTTGCCTGTGGGGACATAGACGAGGCCCAGTTCCGGATCGGCGCTGAACACGGTCCAGGCATTGGGCGTGCCGGTGGTGAAAATTTCCCCCGGCTTCAGGGGCCCGGCGCCTTCGGGGCGGCCGATGTCCCAGGCCCACAACAGCTTGCCATCGCGGGCATCGAAGCCGCGCACCACGCCCGAAGGCAGGTTGGTGGCAACACCGTCGAGCACGAACCCGCCGACAACGGCCACATTGCCGATGATCGTGGCGGGTGAGGTCGAATACTGGAAGCCCGGTGTGGTTTCGCCCAAGCCGTCGCGCAGCGAGATTTCGCCGTTGGTGCCGAAGCTCTGGCAACGCTTGCCGGTTTCGGCATCGAGGGCAATCATGCGGCCGTCAATCGTGCCCACGAGAACGCGGGTGGGGCAATCGCTGACCGGGTTCTGTGCCTTGAAGTAGGAAACGCCACGGCAGACCAGCATGGCCACGCCCTTGTCGTTCGTTTTGGGATCGTGGCGCCAGCGTTCCTTGCCGGTATCCGCATCCAGCGCGACAACGATGTCATGCGGCGTGCAGAAATAGAGCGTGTTGCCGACCTTGATCGGCGTTGCCTGGAACATGAAGGCTGATTTGGTGTCAGGATAATTGGCCGCGATATCGCCGGTGCGATAGGACCAGGCGACTTTCAGCTTGTCGGCATTCTGCGGAGTGATCTGGTTTGCGGGGGAATAACGCGTACCTGCAAGCGTCCGCCCGTAATGTTCCCAGTCGTCCGAGGCTGGCGTGACGGCGGCGGTCGATTGCGCGCTTTCCTGCGCGGACACAGTGGCATGCGTGAGCGAAGCGATCCCCGTCCCGGCAAGAAGCGCCACCCCGGCCACGGCGGCCACGCCATTGGCAAGGCGGGAGGAACGTGTGGGTGCGCCGGTGAACGCGCGCTGGACCCACGGCATCAGCATGTAGATCGCGACGGCAAGAGGACCGCCGACGCGCGGCAGCAGTTGCCAGAAATCAGTCCCGACCTCCCACAGCGCCCAGAGCAGCGTCGCGAGAAACACGCCGAAATAGACCCATGTGCCGAGCCCGCGGGCACGGCAGATCAGAACACCGGAAACAAGGCAGCCGATACCGGCAAGCAGGTAATAGAGCGAGCCGCCGAGGCTGGCCAGCCAGCCTCCGCCAGCAGCCAGAACGATCCCGACCAGTACAAGAAACCCGCCAAGCAGCCAAAGGCCCAGACGACCTGCCTTCATCACCATCTCCGTCCCGACGGCATGCGTTGCCCCGGTTAAGACAGCGTTTCTACACGCCTGGTTTCGAATTCGTCAAACAACTGTTTTGTTGAGGCGATAATTGCGCAGTCGTGCGGGAATGCCGTAACGAAAATGTCGAAGCGATCGCGCCACAATTGCACGTTTTGCGTGGACCGGCCCGGAAGGGCGATCGTGCGCATAGCGGATCGCCAGGCATAGGGGGCAAAGGGAAAGCGATGTTTGCCTCCGGCTGCGCGACAATGCTCCCCATCGGTGAACCGTATTGTGCATTGAAGTGGTTGGCGCAACACAGCATGTTCCCCCCAACGATTCGATACGCATGGTACCGTGCGACGGTTGGGAGAAGCAGGCGGCATGCCGCAGCGGTGTGGATGGCAGGCGATCTGCCGCCGTGTCCGCAGCGCAGGCTGTACGCGCCACCGCGCCGGGCCGGTGTGAGGAGAGGATAAGGACAATGACAAAGCCGATTGATGCCCTGCGGTCCGATCTCGCCGGGAGCGGGCCGCCGTTGTTCTTCCCTGATCCGGAAGTCCCCGCCGTGTTCAACTTCGATCAGGGTCTGGCCGCGCCCGAGACCTTTCCGCGCGACGATCTGACGCGGCTGGCGAAACTGGTGCTGCAACGCGACGGGGCCGATGTACTGGATTATTTCGATCCCGATACGGGGTATGAAGAACTCGTCTTCGGTTACAAGGGACTGCGCGAACAGATCGCACAACGTATCGCGCGCCAGCAGGGTGTCGACGTGGGGCCGCGCGGGGTCATTCTGACGTCGGGGTCGGTGCAGGGCATCGCGCTGGCGATCAATGGCTATGTCAACAAGGGCGATATTGTCGTCGTCGAAGCGGCTTCGTTTCCCTATGCCTTGCGCTTCATGGACATGGCTGGGGCGGATCTGCGCACTGTGCCCGTCGATGACAGTGGCATGGATGTGGACGCGTTGGAGGCCCTGCTCGCCATAGAGGGCGACCGGGTGAAGATGGTCTATACCATCCCGACCTTCCAGACCCCGACCGCAACGGAAATGCCGGTGGCGCGTCGGCGCAAATTGCTCGATCTCGCCCGTCAGCACAGTTTTGTGATTGTCGAGGACAACGTCTATGGCGATTTGCGCTTTGCCGGCGAAGACCTGCCCACGTTGATGAGCATGGACGATACCGGGCTGGTCATCCAGTGCGGCAGTTTCAGCAAGATTGTCGCGCCCGCGCTGCGGCTCGGGTGGATCGCCGGGCAACCCGAAGCGATCGCGGCTCTGGCAGCGGTGCGGCAGGATCTCGGGGTTGGCCAGTGGCTGGCGCGGGTGATGACCGAGTATATGGCGGAAGGCTTGCTCGAACCGCATCTGGTGGACGCGAACAAGGTCTACAAGGCCAAGGCGGAAACCGCCGCGCGCGCGCTGCGCGAACATTGCGGCGATTATGTCAGATTTCGCGAGCCGCAAGGCTCTTTCTATCTCTGGGTGGAGATTGACGAGCGGATCGACTGGGGCACTGCGGCGCGGATGGCCGAACGCGAAGGGATATTTTTCCGCCCCGGCGAACGGTTCATGAACGATACCGGCGGGCGCCAGTTCCTGCGACTGGCCTATAGCCATGTGAGCGAGGATGTGATCCGCGAAGGGCTGGAAACGCTGGGCGGCATTCTGCGCCAATGCGTGCGGGTGGCGGCATGACGGCGCCGCGCACGATTGCCACCGGTTTCGCCTTCCCCGAAGGGCCGCGCTGGCACGATGGCCGCTTGTGGTTCTCCGATCAGCATGCCCGGGAAGTGGTGGTGCTCGAACCCGATGGCACGTTGGTGGAACGGTTTGCGGTTCCGGGTGGTCCCTCGGGGCTGGGCTGGATGCCGGATGGCACCCTGCTGGTGGTGTCGATGCACGAACGCCGCCTCTATCGCCGGGCGCATGACGGCACGCTGTCCGTCCATGCCGAGCTTTCCGCCTATCACCCCGGGCATAGCAACGACATGGTCGTCGATCTGTATGGGCGTGCCTATGTCGGCAATATTGGCTTCGATTTCGATGGCGGGGAAGCGCCGCGCAAGACCTGCATTGTCGCCGTGGAACCCGACGGGGCGGTCGCGGTGGCGGCGGACGGGCTCGATTGCCCCAATGGTACGGTCATCAGCCCGGATGGTAAAGTGCTGATTATCGCGGAATCGATGGGGCGGTGCCTGACGCAGTTCGATATCGACCCGGCAGGCAAGCTGTCCGGGCGGCGGCTGTTCGCCGACCTTGGGGATCATGTGCCCGATGGCATATGTCTGGATGCGGAGGGCGCCGTGTGGATCGCGGCGCCTTATGCCCATGCTGCACTGCGCGTGGCCGAAGGCGGTGCGATTATCGGCCGCGTGACCACCGAAGGCGCCATGCCCTATGCCTGCATGCTGGGCGGGGCTGATGGCGGCGATCTCTATCTGTGCTGCGCGCCGGATCATGATCCGACCGTCACCGTGGCGGCGCGGGGTGGACGGATCGATATCGTCCGGGTCGATGTGGCGGGGGCGGGGCTGCCCTGATTGCCATTAGGTGGCAGGCTTATAATCGCACGTAGAAGAAAGACAGCAATGACAGTTACCCATATCAATCCACCCGAATTGTTCGCCCTTCCGCAATTCTCCCAGATCGTCGTTGCGGGCCCGGGGCAGATGGCATTTATAGCGGGGCAGGGGGCGTTCGATCGGGATTTCAATCTGATCGGAGCCAATGACCTTCATGTGCAGACAGTGCAGGCCTATCGCAATCTGCGCGATGCGCTGGCTGCGGTCGGTGCCAGTCCGGCCGACGTGGCGAGCACGACGATCTATGTCGTCGATCTGGATGAAGAAAAAACGGCGGTGCTTATCGATGCGATGCGGGTGGCGCTCGATGGTCAGGCTTTCCCGCCGAACGCTTCGACGCTCGTCGGGGTGACACGGCTTGGCGCGCCGGGCATGATGGTGGAAATAAGCGCGATTGCCGTCATTCCGGGGAACTGAGCTTTCGATGCCGCGTACCCGGTTTAGAGGCGCGTAAAAAACGAAGAGGATTCAGGCCCATGAACACTTTGGTGCAAGACCGTTCGGACGACACGCTCAAGGCTCCGTTTGCTGCCCGGTATGACAACTTTATCGGCGGCCAGTGGGTTGCGCCCAAAGCGGGGCGCTACTTCGAGAATATCTCGCCCATCACCGGCAAGCCCGTAGGTGCGATTGCCCGGTCCGACGGCAACGACATCGATGCCGCACTCGATGCAGCCCATGCCGCGAAGGACGCATGGGGGCGCACATCAGCGGCGGAGCGTGCCCTGATCCTCAGCCGGATCGCGGACCGGATGGAAGCCAATCTGGAAAAACTGGCGACTGCCGAAACCTGGGACAATGGCAAGCCGATCCGCGAAACCATGGCGGCCGATGTGCCGCTGGCCATCGATCACTTCCGCTATTTTGCCGGGGTGATCCGCGCACAGGAAGGATCAATCAGCGAAATCGATCACGATACGGTGGCCTATCACTTCCACGAACCGTTGGGTGTGGTGGGGCAGATCATCCCGTGGAATTTCCCGCTGTTGATGGCCGCATGGAAACTCGCGCCGGCGCTGGCGGCTGGCAACTGCATCGTGCTCAAACCGGCAGAGCAGACCCCTGCCAGCATCATGGTGTGGATCGATCTGGTGGGCGATCTGCTGCCGCCGGGCGTGCTCAACATTGTCAACGGCTTCGGTCTGGAGGCCGGAAAACCGCTCGCCTCGTCGAGCCGGATCGCCAAGATCGCGTTTACGGGGGAAACCACCACCGGCCGTCTGATTATGCAATATGCGAGCGAAAACCTCATCCCGGTCACGCTGGAACTCGGCGGCAAGAGCCCGAACATCTTCTTCGAGGACGTGACCCGCGAAGACGATGATTTCTTCGACAAGGCTATCGAAGGATTTGTCATGTTCGCGCTCAATCAGGGGGAAGTCTGCACCTGCCCGAGCCGGGCGATCGTGCACGAGAAAATCTACGACCGGTTCATGGAACGCGCGCTGAAACGCGTGGAAGCGATCGTGCAGGGCAATCCGCTGGACCCGGCGACCATGATCGGGGCGCAGGCATCGTCCGAACAGCGCGAGAAGATTCTGTCCTATATCGATATCGGCAAACAGGAAGGGGCCGAACTGCTGATCGGCGGTGGTGCCGCCAATCTCGGCGGAGCGTTATCGGAAGGGTACTATATCCAGCCGACCGTGTTCAAAGGGCATAACCGGATGCGGATTTTTCAGGAGGAAATCTTTGGTCCGGTGCTTTCGGTCACCACGTTCAAGGACGAGGCCGAAGCACTCGAAATCGCCAATGACACGCTGTACGGGCTGGGTGCCGGTATCTGGAGCCGCGAGGCCAATACCTGCTACCGTTTCGGCCGTGCGATCAAAGCAGGGCGTGTGTGGACCAATTGCTATCATGCCTATCCGGCCCATGCGGCGTTCGGCGGCTACAAGCAGTCCGGCATCGGGCGGGAAAATCACCGCATGATGCTGGATCACTATCAGCAGACGAAGAATATGCTGGTCAGTTACAGCCCTAAGAAGCTGGGCTTTTTCTGATCCGCTGCGGGGGATGGCACGATGATGGCGGGCGGGTTTGCGGACAATGTCCGGCGTGTGATCGCCACCCCGGCCGCACTGGCACTGATCGCCGAATTGCAGGGTGAATATGGCCCGATCATGTTCCACCAATCGGGCGGCTGTTGCGACGGTTCGTCACCCATGTGTTATCCGCAGGGCGAATTCCGCATCGGCGATAGCGATATCCTGTTGGGAGAAGTGGGCGATGCCCCCGTCTATATCGGCCGGGCACAGGGGCAGGCATGGGCGCATACACAACTGATCCTCGATGTGGTGCCTGGACGTGGCGGTATGTTCAGTCTCGACAATGGACGGGAGCAGCGGTTTCTGACGCGTGGCCGTGTGTTTACCGGTGAAGAACTGGCGAAGCTGGGCAGTCTCTGAGGGGTCAAAGAGAATAATCCATCGCATTCATCCGGTATTCCTGTGAAGATTACCGCATCTTTCGGGTGCAGGGGAGGGCGATCATTGTAAAAGAAATGATCGTTTATCAGGAACAATCGGCAAGCTCGTGCTTATTTACACAGGATAAAGGGGCGAGCGCCGGGCGGAAAGACGGAATTGTCTTGCAACGTTCCGGTTTTGGCGTTTCTCTGTCCCAGGGTTTCCTAGGGAACCATGCCGGGGGATGCTGAATATGGGCATTGTCGAACTGATTGGCGTTGCAGGCAGTGTCAGTCTGCTTTCGGGATGGCGCATATATTTGTGTACCTTTGCTGTCGGGCTGGCGATGCGGACCGGTTGGCTGAATTTGCCCGATCATGTCAGCGGGCTGGACATCCTCGCCAACCCGTGGGTGCTGGGCGTGTCCTTCGTGGGCCTGGTTGCCGAATTTTTTGCGGACAAGCTGCCGTGGCTCGATTCCATCTGGGATGGGGTCCACACTCTGGTAAGGCCGATTGGCGGGGCCTTGCTGGCCATGGCGATCGTCGATCCGCAGGACACCACCTGGCAGGTGCTGAGCCTGCTGCTGGGCGGGAGTGCGGCTCTGCTGTCGCACAGCGCCAAGGCGGGAACGCGTGCCGTGGTCAACACGAGCCCGGAACCGGTCAGCAATGTCCTCGTTTCCACGGGAGAGGATGTGGCGACGGGCGGGCTGCTTTATCTGGCGCTTGCCGAACCGGTGACGGCGGGGATCATCGCATTGGTCCTGCTGGCTGCGTGCATCACGGTTCTGCTGATCTTGCGAAGTTTCCTGAAGCGGCTGCTTTCCCCCAAGTCGGAGGGGGTCTCCCGTCAGGAATAGGGGGGAGTCAGCCCTCGGCCTGCAGTATCGATGCCAGCATGCGCTGGCACCGTCGCAGATGCCCTTCAAGACGGCCGGTATCGTTCTCGAGCAATTCCTGAATGGCGAGGCCAGTGAGCAGGCAATGGACGAAAATCAACGCTTCCAGCAGCTCTTCCGGTGAAACGCCCCGATCGCCGAAGATGCGCGTCATCATTTCGACGTGATCGGGATTGGGCCATTCGAACGCGGTAAGCCTGATGTTTTCCTGTTCCGGCCCGCGATCAGCCATGATGATCTCGATTGTGGCGAGATAGGCTTCGCTGCGATAATGGGCCCACATCCGGGTGAGAAAGGATTCAATCCGCTCCTCCACGGGCGGGCTGGCGTCCATGTCGGCAAACCGGCTGACGAAACTTTCGTGGGATCGCGCCACGATAGCTTCGAGAATCTGCTCTTTCGAACCGAAATGATGCTGTGCCGCGCCCCATGTCATGCCTGCACCATCGGCGATACGTTTGGCGCTGGCGGCGGCGAGGCCACCTTGCCGGATCAGCGTAATGGTCGATTCAATAAGGCGTTCGCGGGTGCGCAGTGATTTCTGCGCCTGCCGCCCCATGGGCGCAATTGTGTTGTCGCTGCTTGTGCTCATGTGGCGGCTGCTATTGCCGTCTTGTCAGGAATCATCAACCTTTACGATGCGAATTACCCGGTTGGGGCAATATTTGACCGCGTTCAGCAAGCCGCTGTGCAATTCTGGCGGCGGGTCGGGATTGATCAACCGCACTTTGGCGTAGCCGAGCCTGTTTTCCAGCACTGTGAAAATCTCAGGGGCATCGCCCGCGCAGACACCGTGGCCCTGACACAGGTCAAAATCGAGTTCGATGCGAAACTTTCCCTCGATCGTGGGGCCGGTCATCGCACTCTCCGACGGAAGCGCAGCCGGCACGGATCGCTCGGCCGCAGGATCAGCGACGGCATGATATCGCGATAATATTCCGCAGGCTGGCTCAGTTCAAACTCGAACTTGCGCAGCAGATAGGCAAAAATTGTCTTCACCTGCAGCAGGGCGAAGGCATTGCCCACGCATTTGTGGCGACCCCCGCCGAACGGCAGATATGCGAAAGCGCCATCCGGGAATGTGCGTTTCGGGTTGAAGACCAGCGGATCTTCATAAAGTTCCGGCAGGCGATGCGCGACATAGGGGCTGACCATCACATTGCCGCCCGCCTCGATCAGGTAATCCTTGTAGTGAAAATCATGCATGACGCGCCGGGTTAGTGTGACAAGCGGGGCGTGGAGGCGCAGCACTTCATCAAGGAAGGCGTCCATCTTCGGCATTTCCCGCAAGGCCTGGAAGGTGACGTCATCGCTATCGCCCAGCAAGTCGTCGAGTTCTGCCACAATTTCGGCCATCAGTTCGGGATGGCGGGCGAGTTCGACCAGCACCCAGCTCGAGGTGTTGCCCGATGTATGGTGCCCCGCGAACATGAACCAGACGACCATGCCAGCGATTTCGTGATCGGTCAGTGCGGTGCCATCGGCATAAGTCGCATCCAGATAGTGCTGGAACATATCGTGGAACTCTTCCCCGCGTGCCAGTGCTTCCTTGCGTTTCGTCACGCGTTCGCCGATCAGTTCGCTCAGGCGGGCGCGGGCAATGTCCCGCCGCTCGGCCATCGCTCCGTGTTTATGGGGATCGGCCAGTCCGGCCGGGTCCACGGACATTTCGAGATCGTGATAGAGGCCGCGGAATTCGTCGCCCATGGTCGCACGGAAATCGGCACCCATCAGGCAGTGTGTGGATGTTTTCAGAGTGAGGTCGGTGAAGCGTTCATAGAAATCGTCTTCCCCCTGATCGGGCCAGTCCGCAATCCATTCGCGCACTTCCTTGGCGATGATCGGTGCGTAGAGAACCATTCGGTCATGCCGCAATCCGGCGGCCTGGATTTTGAGTTGCTGCCTCTCGATCGCTGGTGGCGCACCATATTGGATGCCTTGCCCGAACACCGGAACCATCAATTGATATGCCTGGGCGGCGCTCAACTGGGAATCGGGCGCGCGATAGACGGCTTCGTGCGCTTCTTCGCCAACCAGAAGCGTTGTTTTCAATCCCGCCAGATCGAACGACGACACTTCTCCGCATTCTTCGTGGCAGCGCATGAGGAAAGGGGCTGGATTTAGGCAGAATTCTTCAAAATGCCCGGTATCCGGCTTCGCTCCGCTGATCATAGGTGGTGCGAGAGTCGGTGTTTCCTGAACAGCGCTATCCGTCATGTGTATTCCTCTCCGATGCTTGCGCCAATGTATGCCCTGTTGTGCCCGGAACGCCGCGCGAACGGTGCAGGGGGGGCGAGTCATTTTGATGCTGACGGGAGGATAGGGTAAAAAAGATTTCATGTGAAATGTTTTTTACCCTCGGTCCATCCCTCGCGAAGTGGCGAATTTCATGAACTTTTCCGGAAAGTTATCGGGAAGTCATTGGGGGGTCGTGGGGCTAGGTTTGTCGGAAATGTGGAATTAATGAAGGTCTGTGATTGCGGACTGACAGTTTGTACAGGTGGTCATTTTTTTGAATACGGTATTAGTAAAATCATTGTTTTGTATGAAAATTTTAAACACTTGAAATTTCTGATTATATTTTTCAATATATGTCGATTATATGAAGAATTGGATGTTTTATGTCCTGAAAGTTATTGGGAATGACGTATTTTAATATTTCGTGATTTCTGGTTGTGTTTTGCGGTGTGGGGCTTGGGGCGGTGAATTCATCTGTTGGCGAACCGACTGTCGCCGAATTGCAGGAAATGGCTGAGCGGTTGCTGCGCTGGTCAGACAGATTAAATGCCGATTACGATATTGGAACCGCGCTCAACGTGCGTGGGGATCGGGTTCTGGCTGTTGCGATCAGCCATTACCGTTCACGCCGGCAACGCGATGGCCATTTCCCCCGGGACATGTTCGGCGAACCTGCATGGGACATGATGCTCGATCTGTTCATCAACGCACGGCGCGGAAGGCAGGTTTCCGTGACAAACCTGTGCGAGGCTGCCGTAGCATCACCGACGACTGCCCTGCGATACATTGCCCTGCTGGAAAAGCGCGGACATATTCTGCGCATGCGCGCGCGCCACGATGGCCGCGTCACATATATTCGATTGGCGCAGGATACCTATCTCGCGATGGAAAGGCATTTTGCTGACACCGCCATGCAACTCGATCAGGTTATTGATTCGGCAGAATCTGTGTGAGCCTTGCTGCGGGGCAGGGGGAAGCGCTGTTGCAGGTGATTGCGTGCAATTGATGCCAGTGAACCCGGCGCAGGCCGTGTGTTACGTCCGATCAACCGTGCCGATGCGGGAGAACGCACGAATTGGGATATTGGCTAATGCCACGACGCTGCTATCGGGCGCCGGTGGCATTGGCTGTTTTGCATAGACTTGGGGCGTGGCCCCTGATGGCAGTTGTGGTCGCTGCCACGAGCGTGCCTCTCGCCGCGCGTCAGACCCCGGGCCCCGCATCCGCGATTGCACCTGTGGCGAGCGACGATGCCGTGATCCGTGTGGACGGAACCGCATGGTTGCGCCGGTGGTGGACCAGCCTGAACGACCCGCTGTTGATCCGGCTGGTCGATGCCGGATTGGCTGCCGATGCGGCCGCGGCAAAAGCGGATGATGGCCATGGGCCCGATAAGGGAGGCCGGAAGGTTTTTTCCCGGAAGCGGGAAGGGCTGGCACTGGCCGCCGAACGCAAAGCGGATATCTATGTGCAGGCCCAGCATCAGGCGAAAAAGGCGGATCAGATTGCGCGCGCCTATTTCACTGTGCTGGCCGATCAGCATCGCATTGCGGCGCTGGAGGAATGTTCGACCAGCCAGAAGGCAAACATTCAGATCGCCAGTTCTCGCTTCAGAGCGGGCCAGGTGCCTGCCTATGACGCCAATCTGGCCCGATCGCAAAACGCGTCCACGGCCGCGTTGATCGGTGATGCGGAAAGTGGGCTGGCAAGGAATTTGACTGCGCTTGCGGAAATGACCGGGGTCGATGCTCGATCGCTGCGGGTCGATTTGAGCAAGGTCAGCGGCTTTCCTGTGGATGTCTATGTGCCGACCGCCGGGCAGGCTGGCGATATTTTCGCGCGCCGGGCGGATTTGCTGGCCTTGAAACAGCAAACCGAAGCCGCGCTGCTGCGCGGTGGCGCTTTGCAGGCAGATATCGATGCGGTTCTGGCTGATTCCGCAACGCATGATGTGCCGAATGGAACGGCGGCCCATGCGCTTGCGGCCTATCGGCGTGCCTTGCAGGGCGCGCAGGCGGAAGTGACCGCCGCGCGTGAGACGGTCGATGCCGCGCAAGTGCGGGTAAAGACGCTGGAAAGCGCGGTGCTCAGTGCACAGACGGCACTGGGCGACACACGCCTTGCTTATAACAGCGGGCTTGATCGCTTCGTCTCGGTCTATGTCGCCGAGAGCGCGTTGCTCGATGTGCGCCAGGGCCTGGTTCTGGCGCAGCGGACCTGGATTGATGCCGTGATCGGGTATTATTCGGCGCTTGGTGGCGGGTGGACGCTGGATTATCCGCAATCTGGGCCCGCACAGCCGGTGGTTGGCAGCGATGAATGATCCGGCGGACAGTTCGCCGCTGGAGGATCTGATATCGGGGCGGCCGTCCAGCGCACGCCAGCGCCGGATCATGTGGATAGTCGTGATGGCGGCATTCGTCGCACTGGCCGTGCTGCTGCTGCGTTTTCTGACCGGCCACGACAGTTCCTACATTTCAGAACGGGTCACGCGTGGGAATCTCGAACCCCGGCTGATGCTGGGCGGGGAAATCTATTCCGCTGACACCGTTGATATCGGCATGCCTTTCGCAGGGACAGTCGCTCAGGTGCTGGTAACCGAGGGCGCCCGTGTCGAGCAGGGGCAGGCACTTGCCCGGATTGATGCCTCCGATACGCGCCTTGTCTTTCAGGAGGGGCAGGCCGCGATAACAGCGGCGCGTGCGGACATCAAAAGCGCCAGCGCATCGCGTGCGCAGGCGGATGCAAAACTGGCCAGAATTGAAGATGTCTACCGCCGTTCCAAAGGCCGGGTGCCCTCCCGGCAGGAACTTGACGAGGCACGGTCCGATGCTCGTGCCCGGGAGGCTGATCTTGACGGGGCGCGTGCCCGGCTGGCGGAGGCAGAGGCGCGTTCATCTGCGGCGGGCCGCGATCTTTCGCGCACCGTCATCCGTTCGCCAATCGATGGGTTTGTGGTGGGCGATGCAGTTCGGTCAGGTGAACTGGTGGCAGAACCGGGCCGAACGCTGTTCGTCGTTTCCCCCAATGTCGAGCGTATGCGCATCGATGTTATGGTTCCCCAGGCGATGATCGCGGACCTCCGCCGCGGGACGCGCGCCCGGTTGACTGCGAGCAGTATGCCTGAACGGCGGTTTGAAGCATGGGTTCACGATATTGCGACCGTGCCGTCGGGTGGATCGTCGGCTTTCCGGGTGACGCTGATGGTGATCAACCGCGAGAAGCGCCTGCGGCGCGGCATGCGCGGGACAGTGGAGATTGGCCTGCGATCGCGTAACAATGTTTTGCTTGTACCCAATTCGGCGTTTCATTTCGAACCCGCGACGAAGCGTGCCCCGTCTGAGCGGAATGACGGACAAGAGACGATATATACGATAAACGGCGATGGCGGCATCGATCCGGTTGCCGTATCGGCAGGCTCTACCGATGGCGTGCGCACGCAAGTGCATTCGAACGCCTTGAAGGATGGCGATCTTGTTGCGGTTGGCTGGCGTGTTTCACCCGTGCAGGATGGGCCGGCAGACTGACGCACCGGCAGGATCGTGCAATAACAAGTCGCGCGAAGGACGAGTACGCTGGCAGATCGCAATCACATGAGCCGTCGCGCGGTTTGCGGGGCCTTTGCCACGCTTGCCGGGGCCATCGTTTTCCCCCCGGTGCTGCGCGCCGCGGATAGGTTCGGCCCTGCGCAGGATTTTTCGTGGGACTGGCTTGTCCGACAGGCCCGGACGCTCGCCGCGCAGTCGTATCGCGCGCCCGCGTTGTCGCAACGGCCCGCAGAAAACTACGATGCGGCGGTCAGGCTGACTTACGGCAAGGCGGAACGCATTGCTGGCAATATCCGCCTGTTCCCCACGACCCGCGATGTCGCGTCACATCCTGTCGCCATCCATATCCTGTCGCAGGGCAAGGCCCGGCTGCTTGTGGATAGCACCGGGCTGTTTGTGGATGGGCAGGCCGCCGATGTTGCCGGATTTCGCATCATGCAGGATCTTTCTCAGGGCGAGGCGGAGCGGGACTGGCTGGCATTCCTCGGCGCGTCCTATTTCCGTTCGTCCGGGGCTTCGGGGCAGTATGGGCTGTCGGCGCGGGCTGTGGCAGTCAATATCGGGTTGCAAACGCGGGAAGAGTTCCCGGCATTCACGCAGTTCTGGATCGAGCAGCTTGGTCCGGCGCACTATCGCATTTATGCCCTGCTTGACGGGCCAAGCGTGAGCGGCGCGTTCTCGTGCGACAGCACGCTGGATGCTGGCGGTGTGGAACAACAGATCAGGATCGCGCTGTTTGCCCGGCAGGATATCGAACGCCTCGGTCTCGTCCCGATCACCAGCATGTTCTGGTACGACCAGGGGCATCGTGAAAAGCAGCCCGACTGGCGTCCGGAAATCCACGATTCCGATGGCCTGGCACTCGATCTCGCCAATGGCGAGCGGGTATGGCGTCCGCTGGTCAATCCGCCGGGCGCGCAGGTCAATGCGTTCGAAGCCGCCGGGATGCGGGGCTTTGGCCTGCTGCAGCGCGATCGCAATTTCGCCAGTTATCAGGATGATAGCGCATTCTATGATCGCCGACCGAACCTGTGGGTCGAACCGCAGGGAGACTGGGGTGCGGGCGCGGTGATGCTTTACGAGATGCCGACCAGCAGCGAGACAATCGACAATATCGGGGCATTCTGGGTGGGGGCACAGCCGCTGCGCAAGGGGCAAAGGCTGGAGCGCGCCTATCGTCTGCGCTGGACGAGTGCCGATCCGACCGGGGCAGGCATTGCGCAGCTGGTTGACAGGTTTGCCGGTGCAGCGGGTATTCCGGGTGCGCCGCCTGTGGCCGGGGCGCAGAAATACGTTTTCGATTTCGAAGGAAAGAATCTTGCGGGGCTGACCCGCGACAGTGGTGTTGTCGCGGTCACCAATCTGCCCGATGGCGCCCTGATGCATGCGGCTGCCTATCCGGTGGTCGGGCAGGACAATCGCTGGCGCGCCATGATCGATGTGAAAACCGCACAGGCGGGCATGCGCGAATTCCGGATTTATCTACGCCGTGGCAACGATGCGCTGAGTGAGACGGTCATTCAGCCGCTGGAGCTTTCATGAGCAGTCTGTCGGAACCCTTCATGCCCTCTGGCGCGATCAGGCAACTTCCCGACGAGGCGCCGTTGGAGATGACGGTGCAGCGTCTGGAGGGCAATCCGCCCGGCTCGATCGAGGTGGCGACAGCGCCCCACGATCTGTTGGCCAAGCGTCTGCTGCTGATTGCGGCGACGGCCGTGCTTGGCATGGCCGGGTCCACGGAAATGCGCTTCTCGTTTTCGCACGATGGCCTCGACATATTCGAAACGGCGCTGCTGGCCCTGTTTGTGCCCTTGTTCTGCTGGATTGCGCTGGGTTTCGTGAGTTCCTGCATCGGCTTTGCCATGCTGGCCAGTGGCGCGCATCCGGGATTTGCATCGATTACCAGTTCGGCCTGCCGCCTGACCCAGCGCACCGCGGTGCTGATGCCGGTGTACAACGAGGATGTCTCCGCCGTGTTCGCACGGGTGGAAGCGATGGCTGCCTCGATCGGCAAGGCGGGCATGGGGGAACTGGTGGATTTCTTCGTGTTGAGCGATTCCCGCCCGGATCATGGCGCACTGGAGTTGGAGGCCTGGCAACGGGTTGCGGCCAGCGCGCCGATCCCGGTCTATTACAGACGGCGGGCAGAAAACACCGCGCGCAAGCCGGGTAACGTTGCAGAATGGCTGCAACGGTTCGGCGCCGCCTATGAAAACATGATCATTCTCGATGCGGATAGCATGATGAGCGGGGATTCGATCCTCGGCCTTGCTGCCATCATGGAGCAGCGCCCTTCAATCGGGCTGCTGCAAACCGTGCCGATGATGATCAACGCAACGACGCTGTTCCAGCGCTGGCAGCAGTTCGCAGGCTATGCCTATGGCCCGATTGCCTCTGCCGGGTTGCAATGGTGGTCCGGTTCGGAAGCCAATTTCTGGGGGCATAACGCGATTGTCCGGGTCCGTGCCTTTGCAGAAAGTTGCGGGCTGCCTGAATTGGGCGGGAAGCCGCCGTTTGGGGGGCATATCCTCAGCCACGATATGGTCGAATCCGCCCTGTTGCGCAGGCGCGGGTGGGCGGTTCACATGGTCCTGATCCGGGGCAGCTATGAAGAGTTTCCGCCGACAATCGTCGATTTTGCCATTCGTGACCG
This sequence comes from Caenibius tardaugens NBRC 16725, assembly GCF_003860345.1. GTDB lineage: Bacteria > Pseudomonadota > Alphaproteobacteria > Sphingomonadales > Sphingomonadaceae > Caenibius > Caenibius tardaugens. The sequence continues at coordinate 684,378 of NZ_CP034179.1, read as the reverse complement.
GCGATGGATGCAAGGCAATCTTCAGCATCTGCGCCTGCTGGCGGCACCGGGCCTTCATTGGGCGAGCCGGCTTCATCTCCTGATCGGGGCCTCGGCATTCCTGACCTCGCCAGCGTGGTTGTTGCTGATTATCGCATCCATCGTGCAGGCACTGGCATCCGATGCCGCGCCAATCACGCAAACAACGCCGCCCAGCGTGTTGTGGCTGACGGTCCTGCTGTTGTTCGGATCCAAGCTGCTGGGTATCCTGTGGGTGCTGATGGATGGTGAGCGCCGTCGTGATTTCGGGGGTGTGTGGGTAATCCTCAAAAGCACCCTGCTGGAGATTCCTTTGGCCATGCTGCTCGCGCCGGTGACGATGGTCAATCAGACACGCGC